>CAZJQR010000030.1:0-20315 GCA_964548345.1 uncultured Candidatus Bathyarchaeia archaeon
GGAGCCTAATAGTGGTTCATTGCAGAAAAATATAGATGGGGTAGGTCCGTATTGGCGCGGAAACAGCCCAATAGCATGTAGAAAACAACTAGAAGCTTCTCGCAGTTTTCTATGCAGTTTAGTTTATATAAGGGGGCCATAGTCTTTTCCGAGCATAACAGTTTTAAACCGCAACCACGCCAACCATTCTCCATCACTAACAAAGGACTGGAACACATGAACACTTGGCGCTTAATCCCACTCGAAACACACAACGCGTTTATGAACATGGCAATCGACGAAGCCATCCTCCAATCACGCATGGACAACTTAGTGCCCAACACGCTTAGGCTTTACCAGTGGAAGCCCAGCGCAGTCAGCGTAGGCAAAAACCAAAACCCAAACGACACCGTGTACGTGGACAACTGCCGCACACTCGGAGTCGACATCGTCCGAAGAAACAGCGGTGGCGGAACCGTCTTCCACGACCAAGCTGGCGAAGTAACTTATAGCGTCACCGCGCAGACACGTGACCTCGGCAAAGACATCCCAGCAGTCTACACGCAAATTTACGCTGCCGTCACCGACGCACTCAGGCTGCTAGGTATCCCAGCCGACTACAACCCAGGTGACCACAAAAACTGCCCCAACCTCACCGTAAACACCCGCAAAATCAGCGGCAGCGCCCAAACCATAAAACGCAACATCATTCAGCAACACGGCACGCTCCTGCTCAGCGTTGATTTGCCCCTCATGTTCCAGCTTCTGCGCGTTCCATTCACCGACGACTGTGGATTGGCGGCACAAACCGCGCAACGCAAAATCACCAGCGTCCAAACCGAACTGGGACACGCAGTCACCGCGGAAACAGCCGCCAACGCCCTCACACAAGGCTTCAAGGCAGCACTAAAAATCCGCCTGAACCCTGCAGGGCTAACCCTGTACGAGCAGGCGCTGGCACAGAAACTTTACACCGGCAAATACGCGACTGATGGCTGGAACCAAAACGCGAAAGCCTAATCTGTCTTCTCCAAATGCCACTTGGCACCCTGTGGCGTGTCCTCCACAACCACACCCATCTCTCTTAGCCTTATGCGAAGTGCGTCTGCAGCTGCCCAATCCTTGGCTTTCCTTGCTTCTTCGCGCTTCTGAATAAGGTCTTTTGCTTCCTTCGGCAACGGTTCTTCCTGTTCAACCTCACCGATTATGCCCAAAACTGTGTCAAACCGTTGCATAACCGTGTAAACCGAGTCTGCCTCTTTCTTGCTCACAATGCCAGCATCAAGTAGTGCGTTCACGTCGCGAACGAAATCGAATAAGGCTCCTAATGCCACGCTTACGTTTAAGTCGTCATCCATGGCGCAGCCGAAACCTGTTTGCACCACATGCAGTGCGCTGGCAACTTTTCCTTCGCTTTCTTTCCCGTTTGCGTCTTGTAGTCTGCGCGTGAAGTTTCTGAGTCGTTCGATGGCGCTTTTGGCTGCGTCTAATCCTTCAAGGGTGAAGTTGAATTGTTGACGGTAGTGCGTGGACAGCAGCAGGTAGCGGATTGCGATGGGGTCATAGCCTTTTCCGAGCAGGTCTCGCAGGGTGTAGAAGTTGCCGAGTTTCTTGGCCATTTTTCGTCCTTCAACCAGCAGGTGTTCGTTGTGGAGCCAGTAGTTGACGAATTTTTTGCCTGTAGCGGCTTCGCTTTGGGCGATTTCGTTTTCGTGGTGGGGGAACATGTTGTCGATTCCGCCACAGTGGATGTCGAAGGTTTCGCCGAGGTAGCGCATGGACATTGCGGAGCATTCAATGTGCCATCCTGGTCTGCCTTTTCCCAAGTCGGTTTCCCAGAAAACATCACCGTCTTCTGGTGTCCAAGTTTTCCAGAGGGCGAAGTCTTGGGCTTCTTCTTTGGTGTATTCGTCTGTTTTTACGCGTGCTCCTGTTTTGAGTTCGGCGATTTTGGTGTGGCTGAGTTTGCCGTAGTTTTTGAATTTGTTTATGGCGTAGTAGATTGAGCCGTCTTGGCTTTTGTACGCGTAACCTTTCTCCATCAAGGTTTTTATGAGTGTTACCATTTCAGGTATGTGGTCTGTTGCTTTGGGGTAGTGGGTTGCGGGTTTGATGTTTAGTTTTTTGATGTCTTCGAAGAACGCGTTTGCGTAGTGCTGCGTGTACTGCTTCAATGGGATTTGCTGTTTTTGGCTGCCTCGGATGGTTTTGTCATCCACGTCAGTCAGGTTCATAACGTGCGTGACCTTGTAGCCACTGTATTCCAACCAGCGCTTCAGCAAGTCCTCAAAGAGAAAAGCACGGAAATTGCCGATGTGCGCGTAATCGTAAACGGTGGGTCCACAAGTGTACATTCGCACCTTGCCAGCTTCGATGGGTGTGAAGCGTTCTTTTCGGCGAGTTAGCGTGTTTAAAAAGCGGATGCTCGGCGTTGCGTTGGTCATTTGCTTTCCCTGTGAAGTACACGGACGGAAATTATTTAAGCGTTCCAGTGCGCCTCTAGCGCTTGGAAAAACTTATACCCCTCTATATATAACTTGAACTTCGGAGCAGAATTAGCGCTTGGCGATTAAGCGTTTGTGGGCTAGCTGCTCGGGAAAGCGTATAGCTCCCTTATTTGAAGTATGAATAGTTTTGAGGAGCTGTGGTGGCTGTTGCGGTGGGGTCTGTTTTTTGTAAGGGTGGAAATTGGTTTGGTTTTGGTGTGTGTTTTTGGGTGTGGTGTTGGGTTATGTCTGTTTTGGGAATATTGTTTGTGGTAGAATAGAGATTATTATATATTACTACATAAGATTGTGTTGAGTGGGCAACCGTGTTCGACAGATTCAAGAAAAAACCCGAATCCAAAGCAAACAGGGCAACCGAAAAGCCGAAAGTAGCAGCAAAGAAGCCGCAGAAAAACCTGAAAAGACCCAAGAAACCAGTCAAACCGGAAACAGCCAAAGCGCAGCCAGTTGAAGCAGCAGAAGAAGAAATTACTCCGCAAGCACCTGTGTACCTGAAAGGTGTTGAAGAGCCGTTTGTTGGCATCAGAGAGTATGGGTCAGCCGTGGAAATCGCGGACAAGATAGACAGGGAGATAGCCGCGGCAAAAAGCACGCTCGGCAAGTACCTGCGCAGACTAGACAGCAAAAGAGAGGTAGCCGAGAAATCGAAGAGGCTGCACGACGTAGTGGCTAAGCTGGCAAACAAGAAAGAAGTCAAGGAAAACCCGAACAAGATAGAAGTGAACGGCTTAGAAATAGTCTTGGATGCCACACCCTTAAACGAGTTGACGGCGATGGAGAGCGTGGTGAAAAGCTACCAGCAGCGCCTGCTGGCTCTGCAAAAAGCCCAGAAAGCACTGGAAACACTCGACAACGTGGGCGACACCGAAGGCATAAAATACATGGTGCTTGAAAAAGAAGGAGTCCCCGAACGAATCCTGCTCAAGCTCACGTAAACCGCTACTTGAAGGAAAGGACGCCCGCACTTTATGAGCCGTTTTGGGTCTCTTTTGAGCAAGATTCAAAACATGTTTACGGATTACTGCGAATTCAAGGATATCTGCCCTTACTTTGACCCCGACCAGTTCACATGCGTTAACAGTGGAGGCTCACGCTGCGGAAAATATCGACGGTTCAAAGCAGAACAAGCAATGAATGAGCCTGCAAAACCAAAAAGAACTATCTAACCCAGAAAATCACAATTCTTCTAACTGTAACAAATCACTCATAATTAAGTTCAACATTGTCTTCATGCACGTATGTTTGAGAAGCATTGGTGCATTCCCTCTATCTGAGATTTCCTTAGTATATTCGATTTCCTCATTGTACGAGGTTATAGGGAATCACACGAACTTGTTTGGGTTTCTTAGACATCTGCTTGTGGTAAATGAGGGTTCCGCTGTTTACTCTGTTCTTTTAGCGGAACGGAGTGTTCTCTAGCGAGAGCTAATAGTCACTTCCCGCCATAGTTAGTAGAGGAACGCGTTGCATGCACCCAAAACAGGTCGCCAAATTCGTTGCGTTAACATTCATCTTAGTAACGATGTTATGCGCAATTAACATTCAGCGGTGCAGTGCTTCAAAAACAATAGTTGTGCTAGACGATTACTCAACCATAAGTGCAGCTGTTGACCATGCTTCGTCAGGCGACACTGTACTGGTGAAGAGCGGAGTTTATCATGAAAACTTGCTAATCAACAAGTCCTTGACGGTCATAGGCGAAGACAGCCAAAACACGATAGTAATAGGAACAGGCGGTGTTGAACGTGGAAAGAGCACAGTGTTCACGTTGGCGGCAGACCACGTGAGAATCTCGGGGTTCACAATTGAAAGCCTCGATTACTCAACAGCCTCCGACTATGCCACGGGCATCAGCGTTGAAGGAGATGACTGCACCATAACAGGCAACACCATTTGCAACACGTATTACGGCATATTCTGCTCCCTCCAGTCCTCAACAACCATTTCTGATAATAACATAACAGGCAACTTCAAAGACGGCATTCGGTTTTGCGGCGGCTCCTTAAATGAGATTTCTGAAAACAACATCTCTGGAAACGCCAAGTCAGGCATAGCCATCGAAGGTTACTCAAACACGATTTCCAGAAACAACATAATAAACAACAACATAGGCGTCGGTATCGCTTCTTCATACTCACTAGTATTCGGAAACGTTCTAACAGGCAACAGTAATTCTGGACTCTATTTTGCCAGCTCCAACAACACCATTTCCACAAATGACATTTCGGGAAGCAAGTGGGGCATCTACTTCACACCCCACTTCGCATCTCCGAACGGAAACAAATTCTACCATAACAACTTCATAGACAATGAGGACACCGTCGGCGGAAGCTCCCCCTATACCGTCCAGTTCTGGGACGACGGCTACCCATCTGGCGGAAACTACTGGAGAGACTACAATACGGAACACCATAACGCCACAGAAGTGGACACCTCAGGAATAGGCGACACCCCCTACGTCATCGACGAAAACAACACAGACAATTACCCGCTCCTAGCACCCTTCAACATCTCAAATGCACGTTCACCTTATGCAACCTCACCGCCAGCTGCAAAACCCAACAGTCTTGTTTCTCTATGGCCATTCGACGAAGTGGAACCCAACGGCGTAACACCTGACAAAACAGGACTTAACCCTGCAATCGTAGGGTCATCCACAGGCGACGCATCGTACACGCCTAAGCTGGTAGACGGGGAGTTCGGCAAAGCCCTAAGCTTCGACGGGGCAGCCTACGTAAGCGTGCCAATGTCGCCTAGCCTCGAAATCCCTGAGGAAACAACGATTGACGCATGGATTAACGTTCAAAAGTTTAAGGATGTGGAGTACAACAACATCGTTGTCGAGTGTGTTCGCACCAGAGCCTCGTTGCCAGAAAGAACTTTTGGGCTCGCCGTAAATGGGCACACCTTAGGCAATGGGAGCGTACCTGTCGGAGCTCTCCGCGCTTACATCGCCACCGATGAAGGATTAAACGAAATCGTAACCACCGAGCCAGTTGTTTCCCTGAACCAATGGGCACACGTAGTTTTCACTCGCAGCCTCTCCACAGGCATGCATATCTACGTTAAAGGAGAAGAACAGAACGTAACGGTTACTTCTGGAAAGCAGAATCCGCAAGGCGCGATAAGGAGGGAAACTGAGCTTTACATCGGACATGACGCAATCTGCTTCATCGACGAAGCCCGCATCAGCAACACGGCATCAGAGCCGACTATCGTGCAGTTCTTGTGGCTACAATGGTGGTTCTGGGCAACCGTTATCGCGGCCGGTTTAGGAGCAGGTTTTGTCTTCTATTACAAGAAACGCAAACATTAAGCACTTTTGCGTAAGCATCAGGGCAAAAAATCAAGTAGCGTCTTGCGCTTTGCAACTATAGTCTAACGACCGTGTAGCAAAATGTCTGAATTTGGGTGTTGGTTCGTTTTGTTTATATATGTGTGTTGGGATGTATGGTGTGCAAAAAGAGGAAACTTGAAGCATGTGCCCAAAATCCCCGAGCGGCGAATTTGCCGCAAGACAGCTTAAAGCCAAACGGAAGAAGTTCCGTTGGTCAGATCGTTACTTTAACCGCCGCATGCTCCGACTAGACGAAAAAGTCGACCCGCTACAGGGCGCTCCGATGAGCCGCGGTATAGTCCTAGAAAAAGTAGGCGTTGAGTCTAAGCAGCCGAACAGCGCCATACGCAAATGCGTCCGCACCCAACTCATCAAAAACGGACGCCTCATAACCGCGTTCCTACCCGGCGACGGCGCCCTAAACGTAGTAGACGAGCACGACGAAGTAATCGTCGAAGGCATAGGCGGCACACGCGGAGGTGCCATGGGCGACATCCCAGGCGTCCGCTGGAAAGTCATCAAAGTTAACGGCGTAAGCCTAAAGGAACTCGTCTACGGACGCAAACAAAAACCCGCACGGTGACCCAACAATGAGCAAAAAACAAGACATCCTACTTTTCCAGAAATGGCCTTTTCAGGACATAACGGTTAAGGACCCGGGCTTAAAACGCTACATAAACCTGACGCCCATGACGTTGCCACACAGCATGGGGCGCCACGAGCACCAGCGCTTCCGCAAAGCCCGCGTCAACATCGTAGAACGCTTCATAAACGGCTTCATGCGCCCAGGCAAAAACGCAGGCAAAAAAGCTCGCGCTACCAACATGGTGAAGCACGCGCTCGAAATAATACACCTGCGCACAGGAAAAAACCCCGTGGAAATCCTCGTTCAAGCTGTAGAGACCAGCGCGCCAGCTGAAGACACCACGCGCCTCAGCTACGGCGGAGTCGTCTACCACCTCAGCGTGGACATAGCGCCGCAACGACGCATAGACCTAGCGCTCCGCAACCTCACCGAAGGTGCACGCAAAAACGCAGCCAACAACCCTCGCAGCCTACCTGAAACCATCGCAGACGAGCTGATTCTCGCAGCCAACAACGACATCAAAAGCGCAGGCATCGCCAAACGAAACGAAATCGAACGCATCGCCCAGTCATCGCGCTAAACGTTATTTGACGTGAATCTCCACCACGTCGCCATCATCAAGCGCGAAGCCAAGCCCCACTTTCTGAGGACTAAACACCAATCGGTCAGCCCACACTCGAGCGAAAGCAAAATCCCGCTCAAAATCCGTGTGAATGCTACGCGCCAAATCCGCCACCGTAGCCCCACGCCGCAACGTAAACGGACGCTGAGAAGGTTCCCGCGCACCAGGTTGCTTCGTGTAAACCCTTATCACACTCAACGCATCAAACAGCACAGTGCCAAGCCGCTCCAAACCCAGCCTCTTCTCGCAGGAAACAGCAACCACCGGAACACGCCCCGCCACAAAACCCTCCACCCGCTCTAACTCCGAGGCAGCACCCGCCACATCCAGCTTATTCGCCACCACCACCGACGGCCTGTACGTTGTGCTCTCAAAAATCGCATCCTCCACGTCATCAAGCCTCACCTCACCACTGATTTTCACCGTTGCATCTCCAATCCGATAACTCTGCAATAAAGCCTTAACATCCCGCAACGTGCAATCCAAAAGTTTGCCCACAAGAACCACCCGCAGCCCAGCACCCATGTACCTGCGGTCAATATCCACCTTGCCCCGAGGCTTATTGATTAAAACACGTGCCTTCTCCAACTCGCCCAGCACCAGCCGCAGTTGCCCAACCGCATCACGCGACAAATCCACCATCAAGACTAAGCCGTCAGCGTTCCGTGCAAGTGCAAGCGTCTGCAACCCCCACGCGCGACCGTCGGCAGAACCCTGCATCACTGCAGGTGCCTCCACCAGCTGAAACTGCACATCCTCAAAGTTCATGACGGCGGGCACAGGCTCCCTCGTAGCGTAAGGCGCAGGCGAAACCAGAACGTTCGCGTTCGTCATCGCCCCAAGCAAGCAGCTTTTTCCCACGTTAGTCACGCCCAACAGCGCCACCTGAGCAGCGCCCTCCTTCTCAATAAAAAGTTTCGGACCACCCCGTCCAGCTCGCTTCTGCTTCCGCTCATCCATCTCCTTGCGCAGGACAGCCATTTTCTTCTTAACTTGCCCACGTAGCTTCATGGTGCCCTTGTGCTGCGGAACGAGGCTTAGGAACTCTTGCATTCGCTGAATCTTATCGCGGGGGTTCCGCGTGTTTTCAACTTCAGCCCACTTGTTCTTGGCTTCAGGCGGCAGGTTCGTCGGCATGACGCTTCAACAGCCTATATTCTCCGCAAAACAAGTTAAATACAATTTCCCAGCCGCGCAACATTAACTCGACTTTGCACAACAAAATGGTGTTATGTGTTCCGCAAACTCTTCAGCAAAGACCTCACTTCTCTTTGCGATTTAAACCGGAATTTCGCTCTTGAAGGCGCCAATCCAACCTTGATGGAGTAGGCACGGTCAGGAAGCTCCCTGAAAAGGTCCTCATCCGTGAGGTCATCCCCAACCGCCAAAATGAAATCCCACTGTTTTCTGCCAATCCAGTTCATGGCGGCTCTGCCCTTGTTTATGCCCGCGTTCTTCACTTCCACAATCTTGTTGCCCTCGGCAACTTCAACCTTCAGGTTCGCAGTCAAGAAATAAAGCGTCTCCTTAAGCTCCGCAACCCTGACCGACGCCAACTCTGGGTCTGCCCGCCGGTAATGCCACACCAACGAGAAATTCTTCTCTTCAACCAAAGCACCAGGCGTCCTACGCTTGAAGCGGTCAAGAATCGGTCTCACCTTCTCTTTCCAATCACTATTATAGTCCCCTGTTGTTGCCCATTTACCTCGTTCATCTCTAATCCATGCACCATGCTCAGCCACCAACCCGATTTTAACATCTCCAAAAAACTCTTCTAAAGCCTCTTTATTCCGCCCGCTTATTATCACAACCTCGTTCTTCTCATCTTCAGCAAGCGAAACCAGCAGATTTTGAAGTTCAATGTCTGGCTTTGCCGCTTCGGGTGTAGCCGCAAATGGCACCAGAGTCCCGTCATAATCTAGGAAAATCAATCGGCTCTCGCTTTTGAGGTAATCATCAACGATTTTGGTTTTTATTTCACTGCCCACTTCTTTCGCACTTAATTCCCTTTGATCCTTCTTAACCTGTGATAGACTGTTCATGAAATCATGCGCCCAAACTTTGATGTCGTAGTTGCGGAGCCTTTCCTGCATTGTCCTATTTCGTCGGATCTGCTCGTCTTCAGGCATGGACAGCGCCCTCTTCAAGGCTTCCGCGATTTCTTCTATGCTGTTTGGGTTAACTATGATAGCCTCTCTGAGTTCTTCAACAGCCCCAGCCATTTCGCTGAGAACCAGAACTCCCTTGCCATCAGTTTTTGTTGCGATGTACTCTTTGGCAATCAAGTTCATCCCGTCTGCCAGGGGCGTAACCATGGCAACGTCTGAAATCCTGTAAAGCGCTAGCAGACTGTGAAACGGCAAAGAGTGATACATGTACTGAATCGGCGTCCAGCCTACCTTCCCATGGTCCCCGTTTATTTTTCCTATGAGCTCGTCAACGTTTTTCTTGAGAGATTGATAACGTTTAACTTTTGTACGGGAGGGAACAGCCACAAGCACCAAAGTAACCTTCCCTTTGAATTCAGGATAATTTTTAAGGAAAAGGTCAAAACCTTTCAGTCGGTGAAGTACTCCCTTTGTGTAATCCAATCGATCTATTGACAAAATATTCTTAGTTTTTCCCAATCGTATGCTCAGTTTTTTGATGCTCGCCTGCACCTCTGGCCTGGTCTCCGCTTTAGCGAACCGCGGGTAATCAATTCCGATGGGGAAAGAATCCACTTTTGCCAGATGGTCACCGATGATTATTTTTCCTAAAGTGTGATTGAGACTTAGCAGACGGCGCACGGTCATGAGAAAGTTTTGAACATAACTGTAAGTGTGAAAACCCAAGAGGTCAGCCTCTAATACACCGTGCAATATTTCTTCTCGCCATGGGAGTAAACGGAAAACATCTGAATTCGGGAAAGGTGTGTGTAAAAAGAACCCTATTGTCATATTCGGATGTTTTTTCCTGAGGAGACTGGGGAGAAGCATCAGATGATAATCATGTATCCAAACCATGTCTTCGGGTTTTGCGATTTCTAAAACGCTATTGGCGAAAATCTCATTTACTTTTTCATAGACCCTCCAAGAATTCCTGTCATAGGTTGCGTATTGGGTGAAGCCGTGGAGAAGAGGCCACAGAGTTCTGTTACAAACCTCGCTGTAGTATAACTCAACATCTCTCTTAGACAAAAAAACCGGATAACTCGAAAAGTCCTGCTCCAATTTGATTTCGATGGCTTTCTTTTCTTCTAACCCTATTTTTTCTGAAGTGATTCCACACCAGCCTACCCATTTGCCGTTGAAGGATTTGTAGAAAGAGCCTAAACCAGTGGCTAGTCCCCCAACACTTTGGTTAAAATACAATTTTTTCTTCTTTTTCTGAATTGTCACAGGTAACCGATTCGACACAATTAGCAGCCTATTCATAAGCACAACTCAGTTTACTTGCCCTGTTCGGAAAGCACGTTGTTCATTAGGTACAGCCAGTCAAGCATTAGCCGTGTAATCAAGTAATTCTTTTTCACATGCTCTTTTCCCGCATTCCCCATGGTAGCTCTCAGTTTTTTATCCTTCAATAATTTAATTACGCTGTCAGTGAAACCTTTAAGGTCGTGAGGGTTATGCAGAAAGCCGTTCTCGCCGTCTATAACCTGAAGGGGAATGCCGCCGACCTTAGACGCGACGACTGGAGTGCCTTTGTACAAGGCTTCAGTAACTGTCAGTCCGAAACCTTCCTTCAAGGATTTTTGGATAACAACCGATGAGGCTCTCTGCAAACAATTCACAAGGAACGCGTTATCAACTACAAGCAGTTTTATGTCGTGTTTGAACGGGCTTTTGTCCACTTTCTTTTGAAGAGATAGTAATATCTTGTGTCCTTCGGGGTCGTCGGTCGCGAATTGCCCCAAGAGAACTAGCTGGCAATCCATTCTTTTCCTTACGCGCTCAAAAATTTTTACCACTCCAATCGGGTCTTTCCAAGGGTCAAAACGGGAGATTTGTGAGATAACGGGTTTTTTTCGGGCTATTCCGAACTTGTTTAGATACTTGGAAATCTTGGTTTCGGAGACAGGCTTGTTTTTTGCTGTCAGTGGGTCTATGGCTGGGTGGATAACACTTTGTGGGATGTTGAGGTCGTTTTTTTGGTATTCTGGCAGTGAAACGACGAAATGGTCGTATTTTTGGATGAAGCCTTTCAGGTACTCCCAAGCTTCTGGGTTAGGGTTGGAAATGTCAATGTGGCATCGGAATATCCAGGGTTGGGTCTTCTTGTAAAACGAGATTAACGGCAAGGGCTGAGGATCATGTATAATGACTAAATCGTGCTCAATATGTGTAAAAGTGGAAAATCTCCTGTTTGTTTCGTAGTAAATGTCCTTTTTTCTCTGGGATAGATTGATTGTGCTCCCTTGAAGCGCGTTATGAAACTTTTTGGTTATGGTGAAAAAGTCTGGAGTGCCATGCAGTATCCGCCATCCAAAATCTACCCCAATCTGGTCAAACATAGGCACTAAACTGTTAAGGATTTCTGCAACTCCTCCTCCTTGATAGGTAGAGTTAACACAAGTAATGTGCTTCCCTGAAAGTTTTTCAGCTTCAACGTGAATTTTATCTATCTCTGGCTTGCCAACAATCCGCGCGTAGCTTGATAAGTTATTAAGTTTCATACTATTGTTTAGCTCGAATCTTTGATAAATATTTTTCAAACCGAAGTGTTCACCGTTTCTTGAGATAAAACTCTACATAACCGTAGTTGTACAATCATATTCGAAAATTTTTTTGCTTTCCCTGTATTACACTGACCTAGACGATAACCCTTCTCCAGCTCACTTGGGTACTTTATGAATTTTCGCGCGCGCTGCAATCTATGCCAATTCCGATTGGCTTTCTTGGGCAGGATATGTTACTTTGAGTAACCACAACCAATATTTCTTGTTGTATTTAAAATCGTCTTTTGTTTCGGACCATTGGTCGAGCCATTTTTCGACTTTGGAGAAACCGCTTTCACCTGCAACCTTGCCGAGTATAGGCGAAAACTTCCAGTAACCCCAATGTCCGTTGTAGAAGCATTCAACAACAACTTTTCTGCTTTCTTCCACCTTGCAGTGGTTTGGCAAGTTCTCATCAAGATATTGTGAAGAAAGCTTGTAGACATTCTCGTCGAATTCTCTATCCTTGAGCATGTAACACACTGAAGGCTGCTCGAAAGGTTTTCCTTTTTGGCTGCTCTTAACAAGTTTGGAAAAAACATCTTCTAATTCAATACGAATTTCAGGTTTAGAATGATTTGCTTCCATTTTTTTCTTCTAGCTTTCATTCTTTTTGGCACTAATAAATCTTGGGTTTTTCACCGCAATTTCACTTATTTTTCGTTTTTTTACGGGTTAAAATCCATAATAGACTGTAAAAATTTCATAAAAATACGGAGTTTTTTAAAAATTTCCGATTTCTACAGCAGAACATTTTTTTCCAAAATTTTTCTCACCTCAAAGTGAAGTAAAGCAGATTTCTAAGTGCCAGCTACGGCTACGCCACTGAGCAACATGGAGATAATCTTTTCAGCAGCCAAAGCGGTTTGGAAATATAGTTGACAAACGCAGAACTACGATGATAAACTTAAAATAACTGGAAGGACAGTTGTGTTAACGCACTAAAATTTAAGGAAAAACGAAAATATAGGAAGGAAAAGCACATGAGCAAAAGCGATAAACCCCACTTGAACCTCGTAATCATGGGTCACGTTGACCACGGAAAATCCACAACCACTGGGCACCTACTGTACACAGCAGGCGCAATTGATGAGCGAACAATCAAAGCATTTCAAGATGAAGCTGACAAGATGGGCAAAGGCACATTCAAGTACGCATGGGTACTCGACAATCTCAAAGAAGAACGAGAAAGGGGCGTAACCATAGACCTTCGTTTCTTAAAGTTTGAAACCAACAAATACTACTTCACAGTCATAGATGCACCTGGACACAGAGACTTCGTCAAGAACATGATCACGGGCGCAAGCCAAGCCGACGCTGCCGTGCTCTTCGTCTCAGCTAAAAAAGGCGAGTTCGAAGCAGGCATCGGTCCAGGCGGTCAAACGCGTGAGCATGCGTTTCTGGCTTTCACATTAGGTGTGCGCCAAGTAGTAGTCGCCGTTAACAAAATGGATGACAATACAGTCAACTGGAACCAAGAGAGATACGAAGAGATTAAAAATGAAGTTTCACGCATGCTGAGGATGGTGGGCTTCAAGGTTGACAAGGTGAATTTTATACCTACTTCAGGATGGACAGGGGACAATCTTGCAAAGAAAAGCGACAAAATGCCCTGGTACACTGGGCCGACTTTGATGGAGGCGTTGGACATGTTAGAGGTGCCTCCTAAGCCAACTAACAAACCTTTACGTGTTCCAGTCCAAGACATTTACAGCATCACTGGCATAGGCACAGTTCCTGTTGGCAGAGTTGAAACAGGTGTGCTCAAAGAAGGCGACAACGTTATTTTCATGCCGTCCAACAAGAAGGCAGAAGTGAAATCTCTTGAGATGCACCACTCCAAAATTAAGCAGGCAGAGCCAGGTGACAACATAGGCTTCAACGTGAGAGGCATAGCTAAGGGTGACGTACACCGCGGAGATGTGGCTGGACCAGTTGACAATCCACCTACAGTAGCCAAAGAGTTCATCGGACAAATAATTGTGATTTACCACCCAACTGCAATCGCTGCTGGATACACGCCAGTTCTGCACTATCACACTGGACAGATCGCTTGCAGATTCACCGAACTCCTGAAGAAGATAGATCCAAGGTCAGGACAAGTTGTCGAAGAGAACCCTAGCTTCCTGAAAACAGGCGACGCTGCTTGGGTAAAGATGGAGCCTCTGCACCCGATAGCCATCGAAACCTATAAGGACTTTCCAGAGCTCGGTCGCTTCGCCGTCAGAGACATGGGCACAACCGTTGCTGCTGGCGTCGTAAAGGAAATTACCCAAAAGGGTTAAACTCCCATCTTTCATTTTTTTGTTGCCAGTTTTTGAACACGTTTTTTTCGCCGTGCATTTGTGGAATGGTAGGTTAGTTTAGGTTTCACGCTAAAGTGTAGAAGATTGTTATAGAACATGTTGGCGGCTGTTCCAGTCCATCGCATGCCGCTTGTTGTTATACCGTGGCAATCACAATTTTTAAAATCTTACAACGGCATACAATATTTGGAGGCTCTATGGGCGCGCAGAGGTAAATATCCATGAGTTCTCGTGCTAGAAAATCAAGGAGGTTTCTAACTGAGGAGGAACTTCGCTCCAGCTTGCAGAAAGAAAAGATCGAAGAACACTTAGACGAAGGGCTGGAGAACGTTTCATTAGAAGATGTGCCTTTAGAAGAAAGGCGCAAAGAAGCGCAAAAACCATTATTCTTAACAAGGTACGAGTAATCACGCTTAACCGCTTTGCACAAACTGGAGCGCAACCGCAAAGGTCACTTTTTCAACGGCAGTTTTTTCATTTTTGTTTACTGTTCTCGGGAAGAGGCGTTTTGTTCAAAGGAAGCGGAAGTGAAATAAACCAAGTTCAGGTAACGTTACGAAAGAGTTGACGTGTATGTCTGGAACTGAAACGTTGCTTCCGTACATGAAGGACAAGAAGAAGGCTGGTGAAGAACCTACAATTATCGTTGACAGCCGTGAAGCAAGCACCGCTGTGAAGATTGTTAAGGGCTTGATTGAGCGTGGCGTTAAAGTTAGAACTGAAGCGCTTGAGAAAGGCGACTACATCCTGTCAGACCAGTGTGCGGTGGAGAGAAAAACCGTCACTGATTTTGTTTACACGCTTACTCGGCGTTATCTTTTTGATCAGTTGTTCAGGCTTAAGGATGCTTATCCGAAGTCGCTGATTCTCTTGGAAGGTTATTTGCCTATAATCTACAAGTTCAGCCACATCCAGCCTGCGGCCATTTGGGGCGCTATGTTTAATCTGGCAAAGAACGGCATAGCCATTGTCAACACGAAATCCTATAACGAGACAATCGATTTCCTCTACGTGGCTGCCAGACAGGAGCAAATTGTAGAGAAAAGATCGCCGACAGTGCACGCGTTCAAGAAAACTGACACGTTATCTGATGCTCAAGTGTACTTAGTAGCGAGTTTGCCCAACATCGGAAGAGAAAAAGCAACTGCCATACTCAAGTCCTATCAGACACCTTTGAACGCGCTTATTAACGTGGATGACTGGGCGAAAACGGTTCACGGGCTTGGACCGGTGATAAGCAATAAGGTCAAAGAGGTTCTGAGCACACCTTACAAGGAATAAAGCGCGTTTAATGTCGCTTGAGGTTCACGGTACCACGGAGTACATGCGCCGAAGGTTGGCAGGCTTATTATTTAGAAGACTAATTACTGATTCACAAACCATAAAACCGAAAATCCTCCATCTAGAAGCCAGAATCAGGATGATGGAAGCGTAGGAATGGACAAGATAAGACTGCTTCTTACCGTGATCACAATAGTCATCGTTGTCATACCACTTGTGGGAATGCTGCTTGCTTACCAGAACAACCTTTTGGGCTTGTTTGTTCCTCCTGAGATAACTGAGATAGCGGATGATTTGATGGGCGGTGACGTTGACAATGGACCTGGATTGGAACCACCTACGATGGTGGGTGAACCCCAATACGATGAAGCGTCGCATACGTTCGCGGTGACTTTTGAGTACAAGAACAGCTTTCCTATTGATATTATCGTTAAGTCGTTGACTGGGAACATTGAGTGCGAGGAGCATAGGTTTCCATTGGGCAATGCTAGCCTCAGTGAGCCAGTGAGCATTGATGCGGGGGAAACTGGAACGATGACTGTTCTCGGCACTTGGACGGATGAGGCGGTTAACCACTTTGCCACTGCACACGCAGACGAAGAAAACGTGGATGTTGTCTTGTTGGATTTCGCCGTGGACATTAGCGGAATCAAGCTTCAGTTGGATCAGAGTCAGATGGAGCAGACGATGCAGGTTCCGAATCCTGCGTATGAGGGGTGAAAAGGGTGAAAGGTATGTTAGCTAAGATCAACTGGTTTGGGCTCGCTGGCGGAGTTCTGACAATCTTGGTGATTGCGGTGTCCATGGTTTATCCCTGGTGGCAGCTTAAGGTTGGTGATGATTTGATGAAGATTAATGCTTCACCGGTTAACACTAACTTCGGGTTTCTGGATGCTTCGTTCACCATACCGTTCATTTGGGCACTTAACGTCATAGGCTTGCTTACTTTGCTGTTAAGCGGCGTTGCCATGATAATTTACTCTATTATGCCAGCTAAATCCTTCGCGAAACCTCTGCTTGACTTCGGATACAAGAAACCGCTGTACACGTTCCTGTTCTTCGTAATAGGACTTGTCGTAGTCACCGTGATTCTTCAAGCCGTGCTAAGCATCAATCTTCCCTTGATGGGAACAACAACCAGCACAGTACCGATTCCGTTTGCTTCAGGCATAACCTTAAGCCTTCTATTGTCAGCAGGGTTCCAATGGTCTTTCTGGCTGGCTGCAGTAGCAGCAGGACTGTGCATAGCCGCAAGATTATACCACAGAAAAGTTGCTACAGTGCCACATGTTTAACGCAAGGTTTCGAGGGACTGTTGTGCGATTTTGTCTATACCCTCTCTATCGTAATGGTTGTTTGTGTTTTGAACCCTGTTTGTTGTTCGGGCCTGGAAACGGGCTTTTTCCACGTCTTTTTTTGTCCCAGAGAGTCCTGAAAAGACGCAAAAAGTCCCAAGAAGCGCGCTGTTCAGGGTTTTGGAAGCCGCTTACTACAGCTTGGAAGACCATAACCCCCTATCTAGATTAGACCGTAGCGTAACGCAGGTGTTAATGGCACACGGTTACGGACACGCTTGCGTTAATGGCGAACTGGTCAAAGTTGAGGAATACTTATTTCTATAACCTCTGACTGAAAATAGGCTCTGCAAGCACGACGAAGAGGGGCTGTCGGCTAGTTTGGTCTAGGCTTGTAGCCTCGGGCGTTATAGACCCCGGTTCAAATCCGGGCAGCCCCACCATTTTAGGCTTAGCTTTTTAGGTTTGGTGACGAACATGCTCAATTCATGGTCGAGTTTCTATAGCTTCTGGATAATCGTGCTCGGTGAATGTTTATATTCTGTTTCTACGCTTAGTATATTTTAGGCGTTAATTTTTACGTTATTAAACAGAAAAGGAGATGATTTTAGAAATGTCTGAAGAAAAAAGACCCATTATAATCCCCGTTGCGTGCTTCTGCCACGACACTGAAGGATACAGCATTGATTTTGAGTTGCCAGGAGTTGATAAAGCGCATATAGAACTGGAGGTTTCTGCATAAAACGTCTGTCTGGTTGGCTCAAGAGAAGACGCCGAGTTCGCTGGATGCTGGGCGGTAGCCCATGAAGTAGATGAGACCCAATCATAGGCGAAATACGAGAACGGGTTGCTTCAAGTGAGAATTCCACTTAAGTAACCGGTAGAAGGCATGAAAGTCAAAATAAACTAGCGCATCAACATTCCCATTTTTTTCTTGTTCATTAGACGGGCACAGGTTATTGTGCAGGCGCTTAAAAATAATTAAGCGCTTGTGAACAATAGAAGACGGCAACAATCTTATTCACAAAAGCCCCGTTTCCGGATTGACTAGGTGACTGATCTCCTATGGGAGCGTGGGCACAGAACTGCGTTAGCAAAAAAAGGTTGAATATATCTTCCTGTGCCTGCACGTCTCCCAGCCCGCCAAAACTCGAGAAGCATGCTTTTTGAGAGCTGCCGCATGCGTTTTTCTTTCTTAGTTAATGCTAATAAAAATATGTGACTGTGACTATACTCCAACAATTGAAGGGTAATTAGCATTTTGGTCTTCAAAAGACACAGTTTGCTATAAGTCGTTCTCGCCGGCGGCAGGTATCCTCAAAAAACTGAAACATGTGGGGCAACTAGCAAAAACAATCGCCACCGCTGCTTCTTTTCTGTTTTCAGAAACAGCCGGCTGTGCTGTGATTGAAGGATTGCGCGATTTTCTCTTAACAGGGCTTTTTTCTAAAGTTTACTCCTTCTTCTTTATCGCAATAATAGTGAGTCACACAGAAAAGGAAACAACACTATACTGTGTTAGGCATGGGAGTTTTCCAGCTTTTCTTTTCTCACTTCTCCAATAATGTCTGCTTCATCGGTTGCGAAACGGTTTTTGCGTGTTCCCCTATACACTAAAGTCATTTCCTCGCAAGATAGCATACCTATTTTGGCCTGGCGAATCAAAAAACAGTGTTTATCTTAAACCGAGACTGTGTGGTTTGCATTTCTCTGAAGAAGAGAGGGGGTATAAGCAAATGTGTCTTGGCTTAAGTTGATTCGCCAAGCTTGATGGCTTCCTGCTGTTACGCAGTAGATAGTTGCTTTTCCAATCTTATATTGATATGTGACTGTGCTCTGGCAATCACAATTTTAACGAAAAAGTGGCTAAGTTAAAAAGTGTCCTTTGCATTAATATGAGTTTGATGTGAGGTAATTTTTTGTATGAGCGCGATATTATACCTGAAAATATTATCCCTGACCCCACAGTTATGCCCGATGGAATGTTTGTGCCCGCGATGCAATCAGACGTTTGCAACCAGAGACATCTACGAAGACCATTTTACAGCAGAGCATGAATAGCTTTCCCTTAAAACAATGTGTAATTCAGGTTACTAGTCTACTTGGGAACACGCGTTACTATTATCTATAAATACTGCAAAAGGACACAGAATTAACGATTAGAGGCGGTAAGTACTCAGTTTGAAGATTTCCTCTGGTAGTCTTAGAGAGATAGGGCCTATTCTTCGGCGATTTTTCATAAACACGTTGTTCGATTCCACTTTTACCCAACTAGGAATCTTGATTGGTTCAGCCTTTGCCAATAATCCCGATTTGCGGGTGTTGGTAGGCACTTTGGTTTCCAGCAGCATAGCTCTTGGAATTTCCACAGGCGTCAGCGTTTATGAATCCGAAACTTTGGAACGGGAAAGAAAAACCATTGAGCTTGAAAAAGCTCTGTTCAGAAAATTAGACAAAACGCGGCTTGCAGAAACCTACCGAAGCTACGCGCGACTGCTCTCTCTTATTAACTTTGTAACCCCTCTTATCTGCTGCTCCATAATGGTCCTGCCCATCGTAGCCGCGTTTTTCCATCTGCTTGAGCCTTCAACAGCCTCGTGGCTTTCTATTGTTTTAGCCATGTCGATACTTTTCACAGCCGGCGTCTATTTCGGAAGATACGGAAAACAAAATCCAATCAGAAAAGGACTGCGAATGGTCGGGTTCGGCATCATAGCTTTTGCAGCAGGCTACTTAATCCAGATATTACTGTGAACAAAAGGCGAAATTCAGGAAGGCCATTCCTTTGCCACGTTGATTTCGTCTATTCCTCTTATGGAAACGCCGTATTGATCCATAATCTTCGACACGGACTCGTAATCTATGTTCGCGCCTCTGATTGTCACCTTTAACGTTTCAGTTTTAGAGTCAACCTCGCTTACGATTATCTCCACTTCGCCTTCTGCATCAACCGACCCTAAGGCTTTAGCAAGCTCAACAATCGACAATTCGCGCGGCTTAAGCACATCCATTAAAACTCGTTTAACAGCTACCGACATACTCAACATCAAGTACACTTATGTTTACTTGTTTAAAAGAGTTACAGCCTCAGACCACTAAGAAACTTTGCTTCTGGCTTAACAGTTTCGTTGGCACAATGCGAGGGTGGACGCGATTGTGTAACCTTAGGCTTTTAACAGATTCATTAAACCCTTCAGAGGCAACGCGTTAACAACGTCCTTTTCCTCCACCCAGCCCCTCCTAGCCACGCCTACGCCCAGCCGCATATACTTCAAATGTTCTTTGTTGTGCGCATCCGTGTCAATCACAAGTTTGCATCCCGCCTCCTTCGCCGCTCGCGCATGAAAATCATCCAGATCCAGCCGTTCTGGAAACGCGTTAATTTCAAGAAACGTTCCAGTTCGCTTTGAAGCCTCAAAAAGCTCCGCCAACAGATAGCGATAATGAGCCAGGAGACGTTTTTATTCAACACCAGCATTTATGAAAACGTACGGTTTGCAAACATGGATGCATCGCGCGATGAAGTTATTGAGGCGTGCAGGAAAGCGGAAATCTACGATTTTCTCGCCACACTTCCCGAGGGCATCGACTCCCATGCCGGCGAGCGCGGCGTGCAGCTCAGCGTGGGCCAGCGCCAGCGTATCGGGCTGGCGCGGGTATTTCTGCGCGACCCGAAAATAATCATCCTCGACGAGCCGTCATC
>CAZJQR010000031.1:0-20298 GCA_964548345.1 uncultured Candidatus Bathyarchaeia archaeon
GAGTTTTGAGGGAGATATCTCCACAAACAGGGGATGCAATTCCCATCCCCAGCTTTTTCACCCCATCCACATAGTTTCATTTGGGTTTTCTGAAGATTTTTCCGCCGTCATTGTATTCTCCAGTAACATAGGTGAATCCATATTCAACCAGTTGACATGCTTCTTTGGTGTTGGTAGCAACTTTGCAGACAAACTGATCCTCCTCGTTAAAGGGGAGCAGTTGAGTGTAGACCAAGGTGTTTTTGATGTTTTTATGACTAGCAGTTTCATCACATAGAGAATGTCTTTTGTTCTGTGATATTCCATTGTGGCTTTCCAGTGCCTGAAAGTGTGGAAGGTTATCTGCTTTATTCTGGGGTTCTGTAATTTCCAAGCAATCCTTTTTCTCTGTCGCTGAAAGCTGCAGGAGAAGCCTCTAAGTGCGTAGCTGCCAAATATTCTATTGCTATTTTTCTTTTGTCCTAATAGCATTGCCAGCAGTTTTTCTGAGACTCTTGGAGCTCTTGGATTGCTGCCTTTTTCTGGTTTTACCCTGATGATCCTGCTCTCTACGTCAATGTCTGTAAATTCTAATTGCCATGCTTCACCAGCTCTGATTCCTGTTTCTTTCAGTAGTTGAAGGAAGGCTGCAGGCATGTTTGTGAGAAGGATAGAGAAGTGCTGGAGATATTGGATGGTGTATCTGGATTTCCTCATCGTCTAGACTTACAGGACACTTCAAAAGCGCGCGCTCTAGACGCGGCTGGTTATTTCTGCGTACGCGCTGACTGAGTCTATGTTTGTGATTTTGACTTTCACGTGATCTCCGCGTTTAGCGTTGCTTATGAAAACCAGGAAGCCTTTGACGCGGGCTATCCCTTCCCCATGCGGGCTTATCTGGCTGATGTGAACTGCGTATTCTTCACCTACGGTGACTGGGCAGTTTCCTCTGCCGCGTTTGTTTTTGGCGTTTCTTGGGCTTCTCTTTCTAGGACTGATCGGACGTTCTCTCCACTGTTAGACACGTTAACCGTTATTTCTTAACGTCTCTCGTAGCTTAAGCTTTACGCATAAAATTGGTTGTGATGCTCAACGAGATTAAGCAGATGCCAAAAGAGCGCGCGCCCATAAACAAAATTCTGATTAAGTAAAATTTGGCTGTCTAATCTTATACTAAAATTAACATGCTTAGCCAACTTGCAACTTAACTGTATTAAAATTTAACTTCTGTTTTCAAAAAAGGGAATTTTGAGGGAACCAAACACAAGCAGGGGATGCAATTCCCATCCCCAGCTTTTCAGCATGCATCTCCATACTGAGGACCCGTTATGTGCACTTGCGTTTTCTGAAAAGCGTCCCTTTTTCTAGTCGCAAACGTTTCAAATCTTGATTTGATTAGCTCGGTTAGCTTCCTTGACGTAGGGTGTTTCGCATTTCTAATCGTCGTTTTGCAAGTTGCAAGTGGATTAAAAATTTTTGTCTCTTCTTTACTGTAGTTTTGAATTGTTGATAAATAAAATAAAAAAGGGAAATTGGGTTTTTGGTTTTTGGGATGTTTATCGTCTTCTGAGCATTAGCACTAGTACAGCGCCGACTACGATGATGGCAATTATCAAGGCAATCGACATTGGCAAGAAGTACATGTCAGCAACGGATTCTGGAGTCGGTGTTGGCTCTGGAGTAGCAGTAGGCGCTTCTTCCACGCCGACAGCGGTTTGTGCGAAAGATCCGTAGTAAGCACCAGAACCATCGAACGAAGCGATGATCGTGTATTCGCCTGGAACTTCTGGAGTGAACACCAGTTTGTACATGCCGCTTGAGTCGCTTGTAGCTCTGCCGACCTCGTAGACGTTGTTGTTCGGGTCAACCACGCTCAGGACTACTTCCACGCCGACAGCGTCTGCTGGACGCTCAAACTGCTTATACACGTACAACATCCAGTCACTCATGTTCGCGTCAGAAACAGCAGGAACACCATTCGGAAAACGCATCTCCAAACCAGCACTATTCGTGCCCGGAGAAACATCAGTCACCATACCTTCCACTAGTACGCTGCTGCCTTCCATCGAAACTTTGGGTGATGCCATGACTGTGGTTGCGCTTGGTCCTTTGCCTATGCCGTAAATGCGCTGGTCATAAGTGTCCTGCGTCGCTATGATGCTGTCACCGATGATACCGAGTCCACCCCAAAGGGTCTGACGGAACAAACCATTCGCCCTAAATACAACATCGCCAGTTGTGGCGTTAAGGCAGATGAACGGTCCACCACGCGGTCTAGGGTCAACAGGAGAGTGCTCCAGATGACCAAAATAGACCTTCCCGTCGGTAGCGAACAGACCAAAGAGCCACCAGTTATTAGCCCACAAGATCTCCGAATATGGGTCTACAGCGTCGTAAATCCACTCTACTTCGCCAGTCTCAATGCTATAGCAGTACACTGTCCCAGCGACACCGGTTGAGTACATCCTGCCGTTATAAATCATAACGGGGCGCTCACCGAACTCTGTCCAACCGTAGAAGTTCAAGTATGTCTCCGATATCGGCGTTGCCCATTTGAAATCACCTGTTACAGCGCTGAATGCATAGTACTTGTTGGTCTGGATTGCGAAAATGACGAAAACGTCTTCACTTGTATCTTGGTACGCTAAAGTTAGGTTACCAGCGCTCCACTCAGAGGGCGCATTCACAGTTTTTCGGAACAGTACACTGCCTATAGAGCCTCTCGATTCATTCAAGTTGATGCCCCACGAAGTGACCTCCGTATCGGAATAGGCCAAACCGACCACTTTGTCCAACGGAAAAACTTTGCGGACGCTTCCCGGCAAATCATCTGGTATAGTCACGTTCCACTGATAGCCCGCATATCCAAAAGGCGTAACAGGTGTCACTGGAACTGGACCTGTCGAGTTGCGAATGTCTCCTTGAGGTCTCCACTCACCATATGCCTGCGTAGCGTAATTTGTGCTTCCGTACAGCGTTGGAATGTTAGTTGAGTTCCACAGAGTCATCCAGCCATTCCTTGTGTTAACGTTGTACCGTAGGATTTCGCCTTTCGGACCGTACACCTGAGTGCCCGAAGGTATGCCATAAAGGGCGTATACAAAGTCTCCTGTGATAGGGTCAAACGCGCACCAAATAGTGCCAGCACTTGTAAGATTCCCTAAATATTGCCGACCCGTTTGAGAGTTACCAGATGCCCATAAGTAGTCGTAGACGCCGTGGAAGTCATAGGTATCCCAGTACATCAGTTGACCAAAACTTATCGTTAGGTTGTTTAGCAGAACTCTAGACCATAGTACTTCACCAGTATGCAGATCCACACAGACGATCTCACTCTGACCGTCAGTGCTCGAGAATCTATCGTAGTATAGTTTTCCTGCGATGATAATTCGGTTGTCAAATTTGCCTTCATAAGCATCTCCAATCTCGAACGAGTGTCCATCAAGGGGAACTCCCCCGGCGAGGCCTCCTTGCGTCTCAGGCATTGTCCACAGTATGTGAGCAGTATCAGGCGCGTAATCATTTCCTTCTGCAACCTGGGGAAGCCTTCGGTTTCCATCCAGCCAGCTTCCGGCAATAACGTTCCATTCCCTGATCTGCGCGTCAATCGGACGAGTCCAGTATTCAGTTGGCAACGCGTGTCCTGGATAGTACGTTATAGGCTCCTCAGTAACGACCAGCGTCAATATCGGGCTGTCACTAGCCAGCATAGTTGTACCTGCAGGAGTACTAAATGGGCGCGATGTGCTTGATGGTAAGGTTTGTTCAGGGAAGTGCGACTGCAAAGTGTAGTTTCCAGCCATCGTAGGCACAAAAACACCACCGGTTCCACCAGTTGCATCAGTAGAGAACGGACCCAGCGTCTCAGTGTGGCCGTCAGGCCTCGTAACCGTCACGGTTATGCCCGTCCAACCTTCGGTTGTAAGCGCAAGAGGGTGTTTGATTCCGACGTGGAGCAACACCTCTTGCCCAACACCAACGGGGTTAGGCGTAGCACCAAGAAAAGCATAAGTCTGCCACCTATCCGCTGCAGTAGCATTCGGTAAGGCAACAAGCGAAACAGCCATAGCGATCAACAGAAACAAAGCAACAGCAGTAACTCCAGATTTCCTTCTATCAAATTGCAAATTTTTTCTTCTCCTTTATTTTTTTCACGCGTAAATCGCGTGTTTAGATTATAACATAACACACTAATAAATAGATTATGAAATTTATGGATAGTCGCATTATACTTTGGTTTGACGCGCGCGCGCTGATAAGTCGTCTTCAGTGGCTAAGACTGCAACTTTCTTTTTCATATGCAATCACAGTTTTACAGTTTTAGGCGCAAAGCGTTAAAAAAACAAGTGCTACACCGACTGCGCAGCAGCGTGGAGAGTTAGTTAAAGTAATCCTTGTGGGAGAGAAACAGACAATAAAAGCGACAGAACACTTTTTTCGTTTCGCAAACACTCTAAAGGTAAGCCAACGTAATGGCATTTTGAAGATGATAAAAGAAGTGGATGGAAAAAATCCTTGACGTAGTTAGCTAGTTGCCAAGTGTTCTATAGAAAAACCCTAAAAAACCAAATTCTGTTTGCCATCTGCCCTGCTGTTCTGAACTACTTCTTCAGTTTGTTCTGTTTGGCATTCAACAACAGTTAATTCAGTGTCATTTTCTTCGCTGGTACCCTGCTGAACCGGCTCCTCAGG
Organism: uncultured Candidatus Bathyarchaeia archaeon; assembly: GCA_964548345.1. Classification (GTDB taxonomy): domain Archaea; phylum Thermoproteota; class Bathyarchaeia; order Bathyarchaeales; family Bathycorpusculaceae; genus SG8-32-3. The sequence continues at coordinate 4,672 of CAZJQR010000031.1, forward strand.
TTCACCGTTTGCGCGTTCCCCAGGTTGGGAATCCGCTTGGTTCCCTTGCATATCGTTCAATTTTTTCTCCAACTCGCTTTTCCGAGATTCTAGACCGTTCAAAGCCAATTTCTTCGCTTTAATATCCTTTTCCAGCTGCCCGATAATTTTTTCTTCAAGGGTCTTCAAATCGTTTTTTAGATACTTCTCAGTTTGAAACAACGAAGCCAATTCGTTTTCCAATTCGCGTCTCTTTATCTGAAGTCCATTAAGCACTTCTGTTTCGCTCATTTTAAGTGTTCACCAATTTCTGATAGTGCTGAAAAGAAAAATAATTAATTTATGAAGAGAAAATTAGGATCGCAAATACCGATTTCTCGTGAAATCTGCAGGTTTTCCTTAACTAAAAAAATGAACGGGTTAAATAGATGCATGCCTCGATTTCCTCGTAAGTTTTTCTGGCACGCTCACCACTTGCACTATGTTGTCATAGTCTACAACGTAAACTGGTATTCCTTCAGGAGAATACTTTTCTAGCCGTTTCGCGCTTTTCAGTTTATGTTTCACCTTGATTGTCGAGCCGTCACTGAGAGTGTATGTGCACCAAGGTTCCTCACTTCGGGGTAACGTTTCTTTTCTTTCTCCAGTCCATGGTTCCTCACTTGTTGGTTCCGTTTCTCTTTGTTCTTCAACTGTTTCTTTCGTTTTGCGAGAAAAGTAAAGTTGGAGAATTATAGTTGTGATCATAACCAACCATGACACAACGAAACCTAGTCTAACTACATTCCAGTAACCTATCGCCCAGCTATAGCTAAATTGAAGCCCGTACAAGTAGAGAGTGTCATTAACTATCTGGTCGATCAGGAAAAGAACAATTAAAGTAACCAATGAGTAAGCAGCCATTAATAAAAGAACCCAATTGAATACTTTACGCGTAAACCTCAAATTTTGCCATCCCATGTAACTGAGTTGGCTGAACAAATTAGTTAAACATTGTTAATTAGAAATCACCATTTGCTATCAGAATTATTGCAATACATTTGCCACCTGAGAACACTGCCAGCACTTACAAATTGGACATTGACTAAAAGATGTTAATTTTCTAAAAAAGACTCAAAACAGGTCATATTCTTTTAGATGTTACCCCATCAAGAACCATGATTTTTTCTTCGCCTGTCTTCAAGTTTTTGAAACGAAGCTTAAATCTGGGAGTGTAAATTAATGAGCGATCGGTTATTTCGAATACTTCTTCCACAATTCTGCTTACGTCTTTTGGGCGCTTGGCTATTCTCTCCCGGACAAAATTCACATCCACGTTTTCAGCGAGTTCTTGTATCCCAAATTCCGCAAGTACTTTCTCAGGTTTCTTTTCAGAAGGTGCAGACGGAAGATTGCCCACCGGTGCATCTTTGCCATTCTTGTCAAGAATTAAAAATGCTTTTGCCTCTTTGAGAAAACGTTCTTCCCCAGGTAACTTGATAATTCTACTTGACTTGGAAGTTTCAGGCAAGAATTTATAGTTTAAAAGAACAACTTCCCTGACTGCTTCATCGACTTTGAAAACGTAAGTACATTTACGATAGTAATCAATGAAGTATTTTCCACTTATCACTATGTATGGTTCATAATATTTGTCTAACGAAATAAACTGGATTTCGTCCGACTTTGGCTTGAATAAGCCGAATCTATTGAAAAGTTGTTGTTTGATTTTTTCGCCAGAGACCCTTATCACCGTGGGGTCGATGTGTGCTTCGTATACGATGGTTTTCCTTTCAACGATGTTTTCTTTTGTGGGTGAAGATGCGGCTGAAATTATAACAGGGTCAGTATTAGTTGTTTGAGTCAAGAGGTATACCTCTACGTTTTTTTCAAGGTTTTGTCTAATAACTATTATGAATTCGAAAACCGAATCAGAGCTAACCACACCCTCAGTTCAACAAGCGCAAAAAGAAAACTCATAACCAAGAAAAGGACATAGCAGGTAAAGGATCTAATCCGGATTCCATTGGTTAATGAGCGGATAGTTATCTTGATTGTTCTCGTCGATAACGTATGGTGTGTTCCATATCCCTGAGGCGTCTAGTTCTTGGGCCTCAGGATTTTGGTCTTCGTAACTACTCCAGTAGTTGCCGCCAGAAAAGTCGCCGTCATCAAATACGTTTGTTGAATTATAAACTGACACTGGGTTAGCATTATTTACGAAGTTGTTATGGTACAGAACGTTGTTGGACGCCTCGTAGATAAAAATGCCCAATTTGTTGTCTGCTAGGTAGTTTGCAGAAAAAGTTGTGTAATTTGAAGCTCGCATGTAAATCGTGTAATTGCCGTGTGATGTAAATTCATTTTCAGATATTTTGTTATTTGAAGAATCCTTCAACCACATGCCATACATTTCGTTGTTTGCTATGTTGTTTCCAGAAATAGTGTTGCCGTTTGAAGCACTCGCAACCCAGATGGCACAATAGTTGTTTGTTAAATCGTTTTGAGAAAGAACATTGTTAGATGACGCGTAGAGGTAGAGACCATATTCAAAGTTTTCGATTATCAGGTTTTTTATTGTCACGTTACTTCTTCCAGTCAAGTCTATGCCTTTGGAACCATAGTCATATGTGCCATAAAGCAAATGGTTGGCTCCATCAATTACGATGTTGTCCTTTCTGATTATAATAGGCTCAGAAATATCAGCAGTGACTGTGTATCGGCCATTCCCAACATTCGAAATAGGTGCCGTGGAAGGAGCAACTTGTCCATCAGATCTGATGTAAATAACCCCTTCTGTAGGTATCACTGGAGTTTCGTCAGAAGGTGGGGAGGAAGACCTTGTGAATTGCCATGCTCCATAAGCCCCAAAAATTATGACTGCCAAAAAAACTGCCACAAGTATTTTGCCTTTAGGCCATTTCCGCGGCTTTTTTTTGGCTTCTTTTTCGCTCTGTATTTGATAAGCTTCTTGGACGCGCTGCTGCTTTATTTGCCGTTCACGCTGTATTTCCTTCCAGCTTTTCTTCTTTTCCTTTTTTGGCATTTTCCTCATTTACAGCCTTAAGCTAAAGCTCTTTTCTTTTTGCCAATTGAAATCCTTGACTATTAAAGGTTTTTCAAGATTCATACGAAAGCCTCCTAAAAGTTACAATAGGAAGACTGTTTCAAGCAATACCTTGTTAGACATCCCCTAATCGAATACTTCTCTTATTCTTATCCAAATTTAATGACTGATAATTCCGTACTCTCCAGTTATTGGGTCCTGAAACATAACCAACTCTGGTGGGTAGAAGGTAAAAAGAACAAAAACAACGCCTAACAGAATTAAAGCAGTCAAGGAAACTTTCTAAATCGTAAGGTAACTTTTTGCTGGTCAGCAATCTGTAGCTTGCCAACTGCCCGATTATGACGGTTATTATGAGTGAAAGAATATCTATAGCCAATATACTTTCGCCGAGAATGGTTGTGTAGGAGTAGAAGATAACAACAATTATGAAGGGAATTAGATAGATGCCAACAGTTTTTGCGAACAGAAAATTGTTGGTTGATTTCTATGCTTTTCTTAAGCCACGAAACCTCAGATTTTCATGTACAACCTTTTTAAAGCTAAATTCATATGGCAGATTCATAACCATTTTAATCTTGACGTTAAACATATCTTGCTTGCTCAGTTGAACAGAACAAGTTGATGCAGATGACCAAGACGGCGGTTGAGACAACAAACCAAGTGCTTATCGATCTCTGCAATGAACAAACAATAAGAGTGCTACATGTGGATGACGACGCCAGATTCTTAGCCGTAGCAAAACAATGCTTAGAAGAGCAAAGCCTTTTCCGAGTTGACACAGCGCAATCTGCAAAAGAAGCCCTTGAAAAGCTAAAGCATTCAGAGTACGACGCCATCGTCTCTGATTATCAGATGTTAGGGAAAAACGGTTTGGAACTTTTAAGAGAGCTGAAAAAGCAAGGAAACGACGTTCCGTTTATATTGTTTACATGTAAAGGCAAAGAGGAAATCGCCATCTCAGCCTTGAATTCTGGTGTGTACCGCTACATCGGAAAAGAGGGCAACGCCGAAGTAACATACGGAGAATTGAAACGCAGCATCTGTGATGCGGTTAGGGAACAGAGAGCGGAAAAACTTTTCAGAGAAGCCGAAAACCGCCTCCGTCAGATAACTGAAAACATGCAGGACATGCTCCTGTTAACCGACACAAACTTAGTTTGCACCTACGCCAGCGCCTCGCACAAATGGATTTTGGGGTATGATCCAAAAGAAATGGTGGGAAAGGCAGTCGACGATTTCATTCATCCAGACGACCTGACAAAAGCTATGGAAGCAGCCGAAAAAGCTTTCAAAGATACGTCTGGAGGAAAAATGGAGGTTCGCGTTAGGCGCGCTGAGGGAAGTTACATATTAGCAGAAGGCATTGGAAAAATCTTAACCGACGAAAGCGGTCAGGTCATTGGCACAGTGCTTACTTCTCGTGACATAACAGAACGCAAGAGAATAGAACAGGCATTAGAAGCATCGGAGAAAAAATACAGAAAACTTTTCGAAGAAGCCAGGGACGCCATCTTCGTGGCCGACACCGAAACAGGAATCCTCATTGACTGCAACCACGCCGCAACAGTCCTAATTGGCAGAGAAAGATCAGAATTAATCGGCATACACCAGCGCTTCCTTCACCCAGACGGAAACGGCGAAAATTTCAGCGAGAGTTTTGAACAGCACCTTAGAGACAAGGAAGGGCAAATAATCGAGACACAGATTATCCGAAAAGACGGTGAAATCAGAGATGTTGCCATAAAAGCCAGTCTGATCGAAGTTAATGGCAAGAAGATGCTTCAAGGAATCTTTAGGGACATAACGGAACGTAAAGAACGCGCCAGAAAAACGCAGTTTCAAGCACGTTTGCTAAATGCCGTGGGTCAAGCCGTTATAGCCACAGACATGAATGGGAAAATTATATACTGGAATTACGCGGCAAAACAGCTTTATGGCTGGCGAGAAGCAGAAGTCAGAGGTCTCAATGTTATTGACATCCTCATAGCAGATACCCAGCAAGCACAGGCGTGGGAAATTTTACAACGGTTACTTGCAGGAGAACACTGGTCAGGCGAGTTTCTTATTAAACGAAGTGATGCCACAGTTTTCCCAGCTATTTTAACGGGTTCACCAATTACGGATGACAAAGGAGAGCCTGTAGGAATTGTAGGCGTATCGACTAACATAAGCGAGCAAAAGTGGATGCAGCAGGTTTTCAATGAAGCAATCGCAAAGGTGGCAGAACTTAATGAAAAACTGCAGGTCGTTGAAAGCTTAACAAGGCATGATATCCGAAATAAGCTGTCTGCATTAAACGGCAGAATTTTCCTGCTCAAGAAAAGGCTCAGCGATAACACAAAAGCCTTATCTCAGCTGAAAGAGATGGAGTTAGCCTCTCAACAAATGCTGAGAATTCTGGAATTTGAAAAATACTACGTACAGGTAGGTTCAGAAGAACTAAAAAACATCGATGTAGAAAGGCATGTCAGCGAAGCAGCCTTGTTCTTCTCAGACCTTAAAGGTGCAAAGCTGATTAACGATTGCCGTGGATTAACAGTGCTTGCAGATTCCATGCTGAGACAACTATTTTACAACCTAATCGATAACACGTTGAAGTACGGCGAAAAAGTCAGCAGAATTAGAGTAAACTACAAGGAAAAGGGAAACCAGTTGAAACTGATTTATGAAGATGACGGCGTAGGAGTACCTGACGACGAAAAGAAATATCTTTTCCGAGAAGGTTACGGGAAAGGCACAGGCTTTGGTCTTTACTTGATAAAGAGAATATGCGAGGGGTACGGCTGGACCATAAAGGAAACTGGCAAACAGGACAAAGGCGCGCAGTTCACCATGACCATACCAAAAAACGCCGACGATGGCAAAAGGCTTTACGAAATCAGCTAAGCTTTGGTCCGACGTGCACCTAAGAATAGCCTTTTGTGAACAAGCTTTCAGCTATTCTAAGCTCTCGAATGTTATTGATGTTAACAGCGACTTCTTTTTGGTCTAACACGCATATTTCCTCATCCAATTCTTCCTCATCAATCTTTTGCCCATCAATCACGTTAATTCCAGCAGGCACCACACGCTTGCCCTTAAATTCAAATCCGTACTTTCCACCTAACCCGAGCTGCACCTTTGTTTCCTTAGACACCACCACACTTAAGGCAGGCTTCCCACATCGCTCATAACACTCCACGATGGCATCGATGACCTCAGCCGTTATCAGCGGAAGGTCAGCGCCAATAGCTAAAACTGTTTGCAACCCGAGGGTTCTAACGGCGTATCCCATGTCAGAAACATACTCTTTCCCCGGAGTTTTGATAACGGAAACTGGAAACTTGAGCATCGCCTTGGAGGTTTTAGGTGTGTAGTCACTAACCGCAACCACAATAGAGCTGACTTTTTTGGCGTTTTTCAAAGCCGTAATCACGTGCTCGATGACGGGTTTGCCGCCGATCTGAAGCAGAGGCTTTTCTTCCAAAAGGGCCATCCGAGTGCCTTTTCCGCCAGCCATAACAAGCGCGGTTACACCCATATAATCACTGCCAACAAAGTGATTAACGAAACCATGCGAGTAAGCTCGTTTGTTGCACCTAACACATCGCCTGTTACACCCTTGAAGTGCCTGTGGGAAATTACAACCATAATAAGGCTTGTGATAATGGCGGTCAACACAACTACGACTCCTGCCAACCATAGTAATGGTACAGCTATTCCAAAAGAAATTGCTAAAGCAGCAATCAAGCGAGCAGTGCCTTTCTTCCCGTGCATGGCTTCTAGGAAAGGAGAACTCATTCCCTGATGAACCTCTTTTCCAGCCCAAGTACCGATAACCATGGAAAGTTTTGCTGAAACCTCAGCCACTATCAAACCTTGGATTAGGATGCCCACATCTAGTTCAGCTATAGAAAAAGCGGTGATCAAGAAAGTCATTATCCCCAACGATAAGCCGCCTGCACCAGTCAATTGATCGTGCATGATTTCGATTTTTCTTTCCGGGGAGCCATGAGCCATGACACCGTCGCCGAAATCCAACAAGCCATCGGTGTGATGGAGCCCGGTGATTAAAAACAAAAAGCCCAAAACTAATGCGCCCACAACTAAACTCGGGAGAAACTGAGAAGTCACCCAACCGAATAGCCCAGCCAACAACCCAATAAAAGCGCCTACTAGTGGAAAAAGAAACATGGCCTTCGCGGCGTTAGTAAAACAATCCTCGTCCATGGTTGGTGTGAGGATGGTGAGAAACGAAAAGAGGCTCTTGACTTCTTTAAACATCCAGCCGTATCACTTCGTTTCCATTAACAAAGCGTAGTTTCTCTCGATCTCTTTAAGCAGCATGTCTTTATTTACAGCGCCACCTACCTTAGCCATCGCCGCTACGGCAGCACCTCCAGCACCCACGCCTTCCTTCACGATGCCTTTCTCGTAAGCTTTTAAACCTTCAAACCGAGATGAACCAAAATCTATGTCAGCCGCCAGAATCGGCACATCAGAAATCTGCGCAACTATGCCCTTAAGGTCGGATGCACGGTCGCTTATGATCCATCTTGTGGTGCCAATAGCCACGTTGCACAAAACATTAGGGTTCAGCGCGTTGACAACGGCTAATACGGCGCTCATCTGGGTCCCTCCAGCCATCAAAACAGGAACCTCCGCGGCAGCGCCGATGACTAATCCTGAAAACGCGGGCATCATTGGATCACCTAAACATGAGATTGCTTTGATTGGATTCTTCGCTAAACTGCCGAAACTCTCGCCTGAAGCAGACAATCCTGCTCTCACGGTTTCGGTCTTTAAGCCGTGTGGATTTTCTGGCATGCTGCTGCTGACTTTTCCTTCAGCCTTTACGCCCATAGCCGAAAGGACGCCCAACGCTGTCGTTGTGCCTCCTGGTATGCTTTCGCCGATTACAAGGTAATCAGCCGTTTTAGCCAAGTTTTCACCGGCGACAGCGGCTCGTTGAATTACTTCTTCGACGTTATCGACTGCGGTTCCAGTTCTTATGTCCCTTCCAGGGTTTCCGCCTAAATCCAAAAACGGAATTTGGGGTTTCACTTTCAATCCCCCACTGGCAACCAACACAGGTATATCCGCAAGCCTCAAAGCCGACATGGTTATCAAAGCTGGCGTAGGAATGCCATCAGGAGTCACAGGCACACCGTTGATGCATTTACATTTGCCCAGCAGAAGCAGTTCAGCGTCCGCGGGTGGCGTATAATCGGTGAACTCTGGATGTTTTCCGGCGGCAGAGATTCCTTGGACCTTGGCGGTTTCTGTCGTGGCTATGGTGCAGATGAAGAGCGGTTTCTTTCCTTCCAGCTCTTTGATGAAAGCTTCAGCTTTGAATTCGTTATGGGCTAACAGCACGTCAAAGACTTTTCGCATTTGCCTGAATTAACTCCTTTTAGGCTTGACCTCGAAGCGTTTGATTACTAAACGACCGTGACTGTTGAGCGGCACTTTTTCGCTTTCGAGAATTTCGATTCGCTTATTCTTGAACAATGGGCCGTCAGTTACGAACGTGTGGAATTCGCCTCGTTCGCCGCAAGGATCAACAGTGCCCAGCTTAAGCAAATCATCAGATAACTCCTTGTTGATTTCTCTTCCAAGCCAATCCATTCCCAGCACATCAGTTTTTACTCTAACCACAGTAGCTTTGAAACCTTCTGTTATAAACTCGTCAAGAATCTGCTGCGTGTCCAGATGCCACAGAGGCTTCACTGGTGTTAAGCCCACTTCTTTGCATATGCGGTCTAACCAGCCCGCCTCATGCAAGGCAACGTCGTAGACATCTCCAGTCACAATGCCTTCAACGCCTTTGGCTTTCATTTGCGACAATGCTTTCTTGAAATCCTGCTCATAAGTATCGGGGGTAGTCGTCCACTTCACCATTGGAATCCCGATGGCTTGCGATTGCGCGTCCAGCATATCAGAACGGATCATGTGGAAATTCGATTTGTTCGGGTCCGACATCATAATTAGAAGCTGCGAAACGTCATGGCCTTCTTGAATCGCCTTATAACATGCAAAGCAGCTGTCTTTGCCGCTACTCCATGAAGCAACAATTTTCATACAATTTTTTCCTCCTTACCTTTTTTCACCTTTACCCCTTTTTTTAGTTTCTTTAGGAACTTCTTCAGGTTTCAGGTGATCAAGAAGTCTGTCTCTTTCTTTTTTGGCGATTTTCAACTTTTCGACAGACACGTTAAGCAGAGACAAAAGCTCATTCTGGTCCTTAACAAACTCGGCGCCCTTGCGTTTCAACTCGGCAAGCAACGCCTTTGCTTTTCCTCCAGTGAAATCTCTTCTTTCAATGGGCACTTCCTCAATAACGAAAGTTGGAATACCCCTTTTCAAAGCAGCTAGTGCAGCCTCCAAATTCTGCATGTTACCGTCGCCAAACGGAACAGAAGTCAACACTACCGTGCTGGCGTCACTTATCATCGCCAAATTAGCGTTGTGAGTCTTTTCTGTTATTGGCGAAAACGGCGCCTCAGTTGTAACAGGTATTTTCAAAAACTCAGCGGTCTCAAAGTCCGTGTCCAGCACGTTAAGAACTCCGGCAGTGACGTTGTACCCTTCGTCCAAAAGGATTTTCATCAGCGCAGTTCCGGTGCCAGCGCCGCATATCAAGTGGATTGAGCATTTTTTAGGTGGAGACGATTTCTGTGGTGACAAGGGAACAACGAACACAGAGTTTGTGACGAGGTGCTTTGTTACGATGGCGTCAACATTGAAAACGCTCTTTATGTTTTTGCTCGTCAGAACTTCAGTTAGGCTTCCAGCTGAAAAAATCTTGCCTTTCTTAAGCATTATCGCTGCGTTACAATAACGTGCAGCCAAGTTCAAGTCGTGAAAAACAGCCAGAATAAGCAGCTTCTCTTTCACGCAGAGCTCTTTTACAAGATCCATTATTTCCAATTGGTTAACTATGTCCAAATGAGTCAAAGGCTCATCCAGCAGCAAAATCTTCGGTTCCTGAGCCAGAGCACGGGCAATTATTACGCGCTGTTTCTCTCCTCCGCTTAACTCGTTTATCGGTCTTTCTGCAAAATGCCAGATGTTGGTGAGGTTCATGACTTTTCGTGCAACAGCCATGTCCTTCTCGCTTTCCATTTGAAGCCGTTTCATGTGAGGATTGCGTCCCATCAGAACGATGTCCAACGCGGCAAAATTGAAGCCGATACTGGTGTCCTGTGGAACTACTGCCAACTGTTTTGCAACGTCAATGCTCTTGAGAGAATATATATCAGCTTCGTTAAGTAGAATGCTGCCCTTGTGAGGTTTGAGAACCCGGCTTATGCTTTTGAGTAGAGTGGTTTTTCCAGACCCATTGGGTCCAAGAATCCCAACAAAGTCACCGCCTTTAACCGAAAGACTCACATCTTCCAGAACATTGACAGAACCATAGCGACATTCTATGCCGTCAACGTTTAACAAAACCAAATTTGCCTATCACCCTCTCATGTTGCATAGCTCTGTTTTTTCTTTTTTAAAAGAAAAACGAAGAAAGGTGCGCCAAAAAGCATGGTTATGATTCCGACGGGCCAGTCACGTGTTGACATAGTTGCGAAAAAAGTGGATAAAACCCGCGCCAAATCATCACAAAGCACTAAGAATATCGCGCCGATTATAGTGGAAGTTGGTAAGAGTATGCGATGGTCCGGTCCAATTACCAGTCTAGTCAGGTGAGGGATCATCAAACCTACGAAGCCTATGAGACCACAAACGGAGACTGCCGCCGCAGTTATTAAAGAGGCCAACACTAGGAGAATCTGCTTAGATCTTTCAACATTTACACCTAGGTGATGGGCAGTTTCTTCTCCCATAGCAAGCAAGTTAAGATCACGGACGTAAAAAAACGCGACTACAATACCTATTACTATGAAAGGTAGGATCGCCCATATGTCCTGCCAGTAAACATTTGAATAGCCGCCCATAAGCCAAAAAACAATGTCGTGGAGCCTGTTGGCGGCTATTATCTCCAAAATCCCGACAACTGCAAACATGAAAAAATTGACGGCTATTCCACAAAGCAATAGCGTTGTTACTGGGACTCTGGAGCCAACTCTGCCAAGGTTATAAACTAGAAACATTGTAGATAGAGCGCCAATAAAAGCGGCTACCTGAATGAGGCGCAATTCGAAAAACACAAAACCCGCTCCAGCAAGTATGGCTGCAGAAGCTCCGACTGCTGCTCCAGCCGAAACGCCCAACACGTATGAATCCGCCATAGGATTTTTGAATACTCCCTGGTACAAAACGCCTGCTGCTGCTAAGGCTGCGCCAATTAAAACACCTGCTATTATTCTCGGCAAACGTGCTTCAAGGACGATGGCTTCACTCGCAGACGAGACCGACGAAGAATCAATGAATCTATCCAAAAATGGGATATGCTTGCCTATTATGCTAAGAATGTCTTGAACTGGGACCGAAGTAGAACCCAAGCCAAGAGAAACTATGACCGTTATGATTAAAGCCAAAACTAAAAGAAGGAGAATTAGCTTCCATTTTGAAGTACGTCGCAAAAAGGTGCTTTCAACTTTATCTGTACTCATTTTTTCCACACAAAAAATGGAGAGGGAGTTTAAAAGAGTTCAGGATGGAAGAACTCAGCCATTTGCTCTATTGCGTCTACGACTCTGGGTCCTGCCCTTTCTATGATGTTAGGGTTGATTTGGTAGATTCTATCGTTTTGTACAGCGTTCATTGTGTCCCAACCAGGTCGCGCCTTGACAGCTTCTAAACTTGCCTGTTCCCCCGTACCCATGCCGCTAGCTGGCAACACTATAGCGTCAGGGTTTCGGGCGATAAGCGCTTCAACCTGATACTGGTAATAGTCCATTTGCTGGTCTCCGAAAATATTAGTACCGCCAGCTTTCTCTATGAGCTCTGTTTGCCATGCCTTTGCGCCAATAGTCCATGAGGAGGTAATCTCATAATATGTCTCATAGTACACTTTCGGCTTAGTTGCGCTCGCCACTGTTTCAGCTACTGCGTTGATTCGACTTGTTAGATCGTTCACAAGATTCGTTGCCTCAGCCTGCTTGCCTGTTGCATTCCCCACAAGTTCAATGTTCTTAAGAATGCCATCGACGCTTGTTGGATCTAACACTAAAACTTTGTATCCACGCTCGCGTAAGGTGTTTACGCTTTCCGCTTGGACGCCACCACTCGCAAGAATCAAATCTGGATCAAGAGAAATAATCACTTCCAGATTCGGAGAAGTAAAATCACCAACGCTGGTCATGTTGCCTGCCGCAATCCAAGCTGCGAAATCATATGGATAATCATCGTAATTAGTAACCGCCACAACTTTGTCACCTGCATCTATTGCATATAGGATCTCAGTGCAACTCGGCGCAACCGAAATAATCTTATTGGGATAAGCCGTTAAGCTGGTCTTGTAGCCATGGTCATCCACCAAATTCTGCAAAGCCTCAAGTTCTTCACCAGAAGGCTGTAGCGCGGGCGCTCCCTGATAGTAGACGTAAATAAACGCCGCTGAAGCGATTAGAACAATAACCACAACTGTTGCAATAAGGTATTTCATGTTCAAAGTATAGCTTCCCCATTGGATGGTTTATCCAACCTATTCTAATAAACGTTTCTCTAAACACATAATATTTAAAACAAACTCCGCCATTAAAGAGGTGCTGATAGAAATGAACTCCGAAACTCCTCCCTTACTGACATATCTGGAAGAGAAGGACATATCGCTGGAAGACCTTGTGAACACGGCGCTTGAGCTGTTTGTTCCCCATCCTGGATTGGACACAGAAGCAAAAGCCGCTGAAATGCTCAGGGACGAATTTCTCGATGCCCTGTCCGACGTGAATGTTTCCTGTCTGGAAGTAGCCTGCTTCCGAGCGCAGGAAGACGCTGAGAACGGGTTGATTCCTGGCCTGTCTAAAGAGAGGTTTATAGGACGCCCAGGACTGGTGGCTGACGAGTTGTTGGGATTAGCTATAGCCAACTACATCGCAGGGGTGAGAGGTATCTTTGAGTTCACACGTTTCGATCAGGCCAAGCCTGGGATACTGAAAAAGTTGGGGCCAATCACGAACGACGCTATAGGCGGGTTAGTTGCAGGTGTTTCGTCGAACGTTTACACGCGAGCTTTTAGGAACGCAAAGTGAACCGCCTTTCTGCTGGTCACTTTTTTAAAGCTGTGAAAAATCCGTGGCAAGCGCAAGCCGTAGCCACTACAAACCTGTCTTTCTTTTCCGCTTGAGCGAAAAACTCTAAAAGTTCCTTGCCTTTAAGAGCGCCCATGCCAGGGGCCAACTGGTGACTGATCAGGATGATTCCTTCAGGACAGGCGAATTTCATTAGTTTATCCATGGTGCAGGGTTTCGTCTTGCGTGTAGATGGGCACACTTCTGGCAATGCACACTTTTCCAAGCATTCTTTATCTCTGTTGAAGCTCACGATGAGGTTGCCTCTTCCAGCCTGCAGAACCACTGATGGGGGCAAGTTAGCGAGGATGCAGTCTATCACTTCATCCCAAGGCGCAAGTTCAAATTTGATCTTTGCCAGTTCAGCCGCTATATGTGTGGGAGCTGTTGGAAACACATATTCAGGTTTCAGACGCTCAATTAGCTCCAAAACTTGTTCAATTCCTCCGTGAACGAAGTACTCTCCTGCTGTACCAATGTGGTCAGAAGGTTTCAAACCGAATCTTATAGCGGCAAGGCAGTTGGGGTCTTTATCTACCAGCACGAACCCTCGTTTATTCTTCCTAAGGTGTTCGACCGCTGTGCACCCGTATTTTCCGCCTCCAACAATGACGTCCATTTTGCCCACTTTTCGCGTGCTGAAGCCCTAATTAGCTTGGATAGGTCAGCCAGCTATATTATAAAACTTTGCCTGAAAAGCGGAAAAAGAAATCTGAGAGAACAGGGTATCGTATGGCAATTGTTATTTTCGGTAGTTTACCATAAGATTATAATAGTTTGCCGATTGAGGAGATTTAAACAGTTGGGCACCATGACTCAAACAAGCTTGTGCATTGTCACCCACACCTTTCTGCCTCATGTTGGCGGTATAGAAAGGGTTGTTTATGAGCAGTGCAAGCGGTTGATGCAGAAACAGTTTGAACCCATGGTGTTGACGCACAGGAATTACACGGAAAAAAGTTACGTTTTTGACGGGATAAGAGTTCAATGCTACGATTCCGTGAACATCGGATTTAGACTGGGAATTCCGTACGCCATTCCTCACGTTTCAAGCTTCAAAACTTTCTTGGAAACAGTCAAATCCAACGACCTCATACACGTGCATGGTCACCCATACTTATCGTCTCTTCTTGCCAGTAAAATCGCAAAGAGATACGGGAAACCTTTGGTGCTCACTCAGCACAACACTTTCATAGAATACAACAATGTTTGGGATGAAATAGAAAAGCTAAACGACATTGCGATTGGAAAGCAGGTACTTAAGGAAGCAGACAAGATAATCGCGGTTAGCAACGCAACAAAGAACTATGTTTTGAGTTTAGAAGCAGACCCTGAAAAAATAGAAGTGCTCCACAACGGTGTTGACATAAATCGTTTCAGACCGTTAACTGGTGTGAAAGGTGAAATGCGCAAAAAATTAGGTATCTCTAAAGACGCAAACGTGGTTCTTACGGTGAGAAGACTTGTCTACAAGAATGGAATCGACACGTTAATTGAAAGCGCAAAAGTTGCTGTTAAAAAGAACCCGAAGTTAGTTTTCATTGCAGTAGGGAAAGGACCAGATTTTGAGGAAGTCGAAGGAAAAATAGCGCAGTTAAGGCTACAGAAAAATTTCAGACTAACGGGTTTCGTATCAGATGAAGAACTGCCACGTTATTACAACGCTGCAGATTTTTTTGTTTTGCCCTCTAAGTCTGGAGAAGGCTTGCCTCTGGTTGCGCTTGAAGCCATGGCTTGCGGATTGCCAGTGATAGCAACAAACGTTGGAGGCACATCAGAAATCATGAATGAAGACTGCGGAAAACTAGTTCCGCCAAACTCGCCTGAGTCTCTTGGGGAAGCAATCTTGAAATTTTCTCGCGAGGATTTTTCAGTCCTCAGAAAAGACCTGCGGACAAGGATTGAGCAAAAATATAGCTGGGACACGAACGTGGAAAAACTTATCGAAATATACGAAGAGCTTATTTAACCTGATGTAGGAGACTATATATCTTTCAGATCATGAGAGTTACAAAGAGATGACATCGAAGGTAGAAATGGTTTCGGTGGTAATTCCAACACTTAACGAAGCAGGGAACATTCTTGAGACATTGACAACTATTGAGAAGAAATTAGCGTATCCTAAAGAGATAATCGTTGTGGACGGCGACTCAACCGATGGAACAAAAGAAATCGTTAAAGATACTAATTTTTGCAGGCTAATTATAGAGCCTAGACGTGGCTACGGTCTCGCTCTTAGAACTGGAATTAAACATGCAAAAGGTGACGTTGTAGTCATGGTTGATGGTGATGGAACCTACGAAGTAAGCCACATCAACCTTTTGCTTGACACTCTGGTAAAGAATGATGCAGAACTGTGTCAAGCAACGCGAATGTACGATCTGAGAAAAGCTATGGGATTCACGAATTTTGTTGCTAACAAAATAATAACGT
>CAZJQR010000032.1:0-19921 GCA_964548345.1 uncultured Candidatus Bathyarchaeia archaeon
ACGGCTTGTGCAAGCTTCCATGGAACGACGTTGTGCCCGAAGGCAACAAGCAGACAAAAGAGCCCGCTAAAGTGATGGAACACGTTGAGAACTACGCCAAACTGTTCTACGCGGTAACAGGCAAAAAAGTGACCGTGAACGACCTCATACTGATGAGCGAGAAAGTCTACAATTTCCAGCGCATCTTCAACCTGCGGCTGGGCTACGGAACAAGAGCACAAGACACAGTGCCGTACCGAGCGGTTGGACCCGTGACAAAGGAAGAATACGAAAGCCGCAGAGAACGCTACGACAAGCAACTCAAGGAAAAACTCGGCATCGACCCAGAGGGCAAGTCAACCGAGGAGAAAATGGCCGCGCTGAGAAAATACCGAGAGGCGGAATACGAGAAGCTGAAAGACGCGGTTTACAAACGGCGCGGCTGGACCCCGAACGGAGTGCCAACAATAGAGAAAGCAAAAGCGATAGGCATAGACTTCCCAGACGTAATAGACCTTCTTAAGCGCAACACCTGAAAGATTCCACAGCCGCCAGAACAGGAACTGCCGCGCTTCCTTTCAGAACTATATAAAGTTTCTATATGAAGGGGGGTATAGACAAAATTTCACAGCAGCTCCGCTAAGCCAGCCTCTGATTTCAAGTTTGAGGTGTTCCTTATTTCTGTTGCAAAGATTACTGCTCAAAGATACTGTTGGCGTAAGGCATTAGTGCGAAAACGGTGACAGATTGCTCGTTATTGATACAAACTCACTTGCCTATTTTGACGCTATATTGAAAAATTTTTTTCCACATCGAATGTTGTAGTGGGAATCAGAGGAAAAGCCTTTTTACGTAAATAGTGAAGCTGAAAGTTGCCTCGCGCAAACTCTTCGGCAATCCTGTGCAAACGGCAAAAGCTAACTGGATGAACTTAACCGAAACCGTCAGGGTTGCAAGTGTACTTCGAAGTCTCGAAGTGGAAAAAAACCGCTTCGAAGATGACATTCGCCTGTAATACCCAGCTTAAGCTGTTTAAAACGGCTAGAAAAGGAAGCAACAGCCCTCGTTGGGTTCATGAGGGAATTAACTTTGTATGGCATCTTTGAAGGTTACGAGTTCAACGTTTAACGCTGGCTTTACAGCTTCCGAAACGCGAGAAGCAACTATCCGCTTTATGTTCTTCTCTCCAGCAACATCAACAATTCTCTGGGTTATTATGCCGTCAAACACCACCGTGTCAACACCCTTCGCCTGCTGCAGTTTTTCAGCCAACTGACTCACGGGCAAACGTTCCATTTGCTTAAGCTTGGCGTCGAGAAGAACTGCTTCAAGCGTGCCCTGCAACGCCTTTGCTGCTTTACCGATCTCGTTTGGAACCTCCATTTTCGGTCGTTCCCTCTTCGCCTTGTGAAGCTCCTTCACTGGAACTCGGTTATCTAACGCTTCAGAGATTTCGTTACAGTTACACTCTTCAATCTCTTTGCCTCTCGGAGCACGACCAACAAAACGTATGTTCGTAACCTGCAAAAGCTCCTTAAGAATCAAATCACCACCACGGTCACCATCCAAAAGCGCTGTAGCCTCCTTCTCTTTGGTAAGCTTCTTTATTGATTCTGGAACTTTGGCGCCTTCAAGCGCAACCGTGTTCTGGATTCCACAGCGCATGAGGTTTATTATGTCTGCTCTTCCTTCCACCACGATTATTTCTTTGGATTTCTCAAGCGCTGGTCCTGCAGGCAGGTCTTCTGGACCGTATTTTTCGACTTTGCCCAGCCTCAATGTGTTGGAGATCTGCTTGTAGACTTCATCCACGTTAGGCATAGACTCTATATTCCATTTGTGCAGAATTTCTTTGGCACGGTCAATAATCACTTTCCGCCTTGCTTCCCTGATGTCTTCGATTTTGTCCAAACTGACTTTGGCTGAGCAGGGACCAACGCGGTTTATGCTTTCTATGCTTGCGGCAATCAGCGCTGTGCTTATGCGGTCTAGGCTTGTTGGGATGTTTATGGTGCCTGTGGTTCGGTCGTTTTTCGAGTGTAAATCGATTTCTATTCTTCCGATGCGTCCTGTTTTCTGGAGTTCTCTGAGGTCAAGTTCAGGTCCGAAAAGTCCTTCTGTTTGGCCGAAAACTGCTCCTATCACGTCTGGTTTTTCGACGACACCGTCAATTTCAAATTTAGCCTGTATAACATACTTTATGGTAAATGTCTGGGAATTACCCGTAATCGTGCACCTCCAAGGTGTAAGTTATTTGAGTTAGGGTTAATCGCATGACGCGAGTTAATTTTCTTTTTGTTTTTCGCGACGCATGAGATTATATGCTATTATTCTATATTACCTTTATGAATTAGTAATCTCACTCTTTAAGCTTTCTGACAAATCCGCCGTGCATTTGCATTATTTTTCTCGCCTACGATTTTTATAAATTTGTTTAACAGGCTTAACCGTTATGTGCAGAACAAGCAACACGATGAACGGGATTAGCAAGTTGTCGTGTATGGCGAAAGAACGGTTCTTGCTTAACAGTCCAAAAGTTGCTGGTTCAATTATACGGAACTGGGTGATTCCTAATCCGGTTAGTACATAAATTATGGTCACTAAAAAAAGCAACCATTGAATTATTCTTTCAAACAAATATTTCGCCATTGCAGTCAGACGCCGTTAACAAATGATAGGGATGACACAGCTATTTAATTAAGCTACTGAAGCGCGCGCTTAGGCGTTCAGGGCAGGTTCGCGTCATTCGAAAAGCCTCTGATTTCCCAATATCCCAGATAATCTGAGTTGTTGGATAGTTCAATCTGCGTTATCCATTTGATCCATTTGTAGCCGTACTTGCTCTCTGCGACCAACTGGAACGGGAACCCTCTTTCAGGTGGAAGAGTTAACCCGTTCATTTTGTATGCTATGAGTATGTCGTTGTCCAGGATGTAGTTTAGTGGAAGAGAGGTTGAGTAGCCATCGTAAGCGTAAAAGATTACAACCACGGCTTCTGGGTTAATTCCAGCTTCGCTCATCAGATCCTTCAGCAGAAAGCCTTCCCAAAGAATCTTTACAGACCAGCCTTCCACGCAGTGGAGCGTTATGACCTTCTGGTATTTCTGGAACCCATTAATCGCGTCAGCGTAAGTGTACTCTACAGTCTGGTTTACCAGTCCAGTTATCGTCAGGCGGTAAGTGCTTTCGTTTACGTGTTGTGGTCCTTTGATGGAGTTTTCCCTGAAGGCACCTATCGAAGAGAGATCTTGTCCCTCATATTCGCGGATTTCTTCGGGATACAGCATCTGTGGCACGCTTTGCCAGTAAACGATAGCGACCAGAAGGGCAATTAACATCAACACAGCTGCAACGATAAATACTCCCTTAAAACGTTTAATTTTCTCCATTCTACCAAAAACTTGAGCAATGCCAACCTTATATCTCTTCCCAACAGAGATGGCAAAATGTCTTGTTAGAAACAGGAAATAGAATGGACCCGTATTTGCTGTTTTCAGTCTAAACCCCCCTTTTAAAGAATAAATAAGCTATTGCGACAACGTATTTATTCAGCAAAAGTTATTTTCAACGACTGCAAATGCTGTTTCAGCGCAGAGGTCGCCGAGCCAGGTCAAAGGCGTAGGCTTCAGGAGCCTATCCCGTAGGGGTTCGTGGGTTCGAATCCCACCCTCTGCACTTTGGATGCCACCCTCTGCAAAACTTTCTAAGACAGCATATCAGAGAAGTAACCGCTAAGACGTATTTGCGTAGAATTAGAATGTTAGGTAAAATAGGAAACTTGAATAATCCTGACCAGATGAAGACGTTAATATGCACTTATCCATCCAGTGAAGCATACAAGCAACTGCTAACTAACGCTTATGATTACTACGTGCAATATAGCGGCTTAACTTGGGTTAAGCCTAAATTCGTTAAAGAAAGTAAACCAATCTTTGTTCCGTTAGAGTTAGAGTTGGATTTGCTGATTAGTAGAGCAACTTTGAAACTGTCTGTATTTCTAGAATTGCTGAAAGGGACTGGTGCTGACAGTGGTGAAGGATGGAAGTTACGTTGGGTTGACATCAACACAGAAAATAAGACTGTTAACATTACGCCAACTAAGAATCATAATGCACGAACATTGCCTATAAGCAGTCATTTACTTTCAAGATTGCTGACGTTGCAGAGAGCCTCAGAGAAGGTATTTTCTGGAAATAATTTGGACTTGAATGATTTCAGGACAGGTTACATTAAGATGCGTAATGACCTTAGTATAAAGTTGCAGAAGCCGAGGATACATCATATAGCGTTTCGGAGTTTTAGACATTGGAAAGCCACACATGAGTATTGGAAAACTAAAGACATTCTACACGTTAAATGGCTGTTAGGTCACAAGAGAATTGAGAACACATTGGTCTATACGCATTTGGTTCACTTTGAGAACGAAGATTATGTGTGTGAGGCAGCTAAAACCGTGCAAGAAGCAACCGCTTTAATAGAATCTGGTTTTGACTACGTTACGGAATTTAACGGGGTTAAGTTGTTCAGAAAACCAAAATAATCCTATAGTCCTCTTTTTGTAAAATGGAACTTGATCAAGTTAAACATTGTTTTGTTTAATAATATGGGTTAAGCTGTTCAAAACGCTCAAATTTAAAAAGTCTAAATACTAAATTCAATAATAGCAGTTAACATAGGCAACTGGAAGCGAAGTTCCAGGAGATAATTTATGATCAAGGACATGCGAAAGAAAATTGGCGAAATTAACGTAAGCAAGTATCTTGTAAAGAAAGACAATTCCCTGTTGAGATTGAATGATGCAAAGATCATAAGGTGCACGGTGCCTGATGACGAGGCTAAGAGTAGAGCGTGCACAGAAAGGGGTGAATGTGAGGAATTGGTATTGGTTTACAGGCCTTTCGGCTGCATAAGAGAAAAGGATAGTGTCGACCTGAGCGAAATGACCAATGTCAGTTAAAAAACAGTTTTAGATAATGTTTTTATGTCACATTTGCTTCCACGCTTAGAAGGAAAGAAGATAGGGGGCGGTTCGACTCACCTCCTTCTGATTCCTTTCTTCTTTCCTACTTGTGGATAGTCTTTTATTGTTGGAGCTTGGTTCCTTATGTTTTCTAGTCAATCTGGAAAGTTGTTTTTATCTCTGGCTGCATGATTTGTGGAATATGCATGTTAAGCTTGTATCTGTCCCCAAAGTCAGAGACAAATCAGTCCATATTTTTGGTGCGATTAGAAGACTTTGCCGAAAAATTGTTTTCATGGTCGTAACAAAAAATGAAATAGAAAAAATAGGGGAAAAGGGTTACATCTGTTTTTCCCTCTTTGACTTCTTCGTTTGGGTTCGCTTATGGAGGAGTAGTCCAACCTGATATTGTGCCTGAACGAGTTAAACCCCTTATTGGCAACTCAATCCGGTTACCGTCAGCATCATATACAGGCTCACCGTTTTCATCTACTACTGGCCACATACCAATATCTTCGCCGCTAGTTGCGCCCTCTACCTTTGCCCCCTTGAGTGCACCTGTTCCCTTCCCAAAGATGTTTCCTTCACTTACTAATACCGGATTGCCTTCTTCATCAGGGACATACATAATCTTGTCCCTTACCGAGATTTCGAGAGTGCCCCACACAGTTCCATCAGCTTCATAAAATATGAGTGTATCTTCTGCTTTACTTGTTCCAGTTACTGTTGCCCAGTTGAAGTTAGACGAATGCTTCTCAGCAAAAACGAAATCAAGTTTTTCTTCAGAAGGAGAATACACTAATGGGGTTTCTCCATTTATTGTAAGTTCAACATTGAAAGCCAAGAATTGAACTGCCTTTGCGTGGAATGTTCTCTGAATCAGATCTTTTGGCTCTGGGTTATCATCTTCGGTTCCTCTTGGACCCGCATGGTAAGTTCCCCATGGGCCATAACCCACAGCTACTCCTTCGATGTAAAGCTGAAAGCCCAATTTTTCCTTTGGTGCTGCTTGCACTGGTATGACTGTTACTATTTGAGTTGCCAACAAAACTACAGCTAACGCTAAAACTACCGCCAGAACTTTCCTTTCTACTTTCTTCACCTCCTCCTAAGCTAAAAAGAAAGCAATCTACATTGTCTCAGTTACGTTCTTAAATTTATGTAGAAGTAAGTTATAGAAGACAGAAGCAAAAGTTCCACTTCACAGCGAGCGTGCCCACTACCACAAAACTCGATTAAAAAAAGAGGTTATTTTGGTATTTTGAAGTGGCTGTTCTTTCCAGCACTCACGTATTCCCCTCCTAGGTTTCTGACTACCGCAGCGACTTCTGCAAACCTTTCTGATCCCAAAAACTCTTTTGGCGTTATCATTATTATGTCGCCTTCATCTTCGAAAATTAGTAAAGGTTCCAAGTCTTTGGGGAAAGCCACTTTTATGCTGCTCAAGGTTACGGTTTTGGTTTCGGTTTCCGGTGCCGGATGCTCTCTCACGGTTACGGAGAGGACTGCGCCACAGTGAGGACATTTAAACTCTGTCATTTCTTAATCACTTCTTTTTCCTTGTCGGTGACAAGTTCTGAATCCCAACTCTGATATTTTGCGATTCGTATTTAATCTTTTCAGAAATAACTCGACACTCAGTCAATTTGGTTCTGGAAAGCCCAATAATCCGCGTTTTTCTGTATCCAGCCTATTATCGCTTTCTGGTTAGCTTCTATTTTCGCTAAACGCTGTTCAACACTCATTATTTTATACCATCCATTAATTGCCTAACTCTCATTTGCTCCCGTAAACTCCCTTTCCCATTGTTACAGATACGCTCCACTTTATACGAGTAAGTAATAATGTAGTCTCCGTCTATGTCAGTGGCAAACTCGGGAACCCTATGGTAAGACGCGGAGCCGTTAGCAACTGTCACAGAGATTGTTTTCTGTATGTCCTTTATCACTTCGGTTTTCAAGTGAAGTTTACTCTGTTTTCTACGCTTTTTCATCTTTCTAGTCCTCCAATCAATAAATAAACAGGTTCCTTAGGCGTATGCGCTACTAATTGCTGAAACGCTCCGCTTGCAGCGTCCACTTGATCGTCATGCGCTCCCATCGGAAAAGCCTCAAGTTCATCTAGGAAAGCGGTTATCCATGTCCCGTTTAACAGATACACGTTTCCCGCTGCAACCGCGCTGCTAAAGGGAGCTGCACGTTCACTTTTAGAGCCTGTGGTTTTTACACCGTGAAAAACGAAGCCTTTAAGCACCATTCGCGCGCGCTACAAACCCAAACCCAAACCCAAACAGAAAACTCTTTGGAAACAGCATACCATTAGTTATACAGTTAACAACCCCTCAAGTCTTGAAACACGGGACTTTGTTATTGTCTTTCTACAACCACATATGTTTAAGAGAGCTTGAACCAGTTTATGTAGTGTTTAGGTGTAAGATATGAAAGAAAAAGAGCCTCATCAGCCTCACACTTTGGGAGCGAAGTCATCTCAAGAGATACCCGTGAGGGGAGTGGAACCAAGCCAGATTCCTTGTCCAGTCTGTGGCAAAACCTTCAAAACCAACTCGGAGATGGAGAGACACAGAGATACAACACACCATGAAACAAGAGGACACGAGTATTAACCACTAACCCACCCGAATAGTAGATGAAAAACGTCTGGGCAAGGCACATTAGCAGAGAGAAAATGCCCTTATCTGCGCTAAGATGCTCTATTTCCCTTCGGTAAGTTAAAAATTTCGAGCGGTTGATTTTTGGGCTACATTTCTGAACCTTAAGAAAAGTGTATTACTTGATAACCGCAAAAAAACGCGAACCAAGTATTATTTCTTTTGCAGTTTTTCTTTATCAACTTTCTTTTTCGGAAACCAGGCTCTTGTCTCTATGATATCTAGCATTTTCTCTGCATCCAAAGGCACGCCCCCCTCCAAGAATGGTTTTTTCCAAATAAAAGATTTTCCTGTTTCAGGATGTTTTTCCAGAAACAGCGGTTCAACATTTTAACTAAATTGCTCCATATCTGCTATAGCATCACAGTATTGAGGACATACATCAAGCCATTGAGGAAGTCTGTCAGCATGCATGGGAGGACGCGCAGTTAATTCCGCTATTTGCACGTCTGATTCTTCAGCTTTGATTATGGTTAGCTTAGTTACCTTTGGGTCAATGCTCCATGCTCTTGAACGCCAATTCTTTACTGCTTTGCCTTTTCTATGTAAAAATTTCATTTGAAGCCCTCTCCTTTCTCTGCTAAAATACCCTATT
Source organism: uncultured Candidatus Bathyarchaeia archaeon (assembly GCA_964548345.1). GTDB lineage: Archaea > Thermoproteota > Bathyarchaeia > Bathyarchaeales > Bathycorpusculaceae > SG8-32-3. The sequence goes on from CAZJQR010000032.1 coordinate 8,203, forward strand.
TGCAGCATGGTTTTAAAGGAGTATTTCAAAATCGCAATATATCCGATATTGAGAAATGCGATTTACAGAAAACACGGCCTCACTCAAACTAACCAAAATTGGGGAGAAAATAAATATCAAGATTACGAATTGTGGGAAGACTAATTATAGATACTTGAATAGCGTCGCAAGTAATTAACAATTAATGGGTTTCTTTACAGCGTAATTGTAAACTGTCTTTGGCTTTCCTAATCAACTCAAAATCATCAGAAAGACGCGGGAAGTTCCTTTTTATGCGGAGCTTGAGCATTCGGTCTTCTATTTTCTTGCCATCTTGTAAGAATTGACTTAGCTTGCGTTCTCTCTCGCTGAGTATTGCTTTATGCATTGTTGCCACCATTAATACGTATCTAAATCAGATATAGCGCGCGCTAACGTATCATATTAAGTTACGGAGAACCTAAAATGGAAAATCAAGAAAGTGACGCCCTTTCTTTTGGCAGGGATTTTCTTTTCGAAAAAGAAAAGTCCTGTGGGTTCGAATCCCACCCTCTGCACCAAACGCTACAATGCGTTTAAATTTCGATTCTTGGTTCCGAGATTTAGTTTTCACTAAAACAAGTTCCTAGCTCCAGTAGAATTCGGGGAACATAGACGCATAAAAGACGAAATGCACTATCAAGAACACAAAAAACATGGTGCTCAGCACTATTGCTTTCGTCTTGATAGACGCTGCGGTTTTATATGATAATAGTCCAAAGAAGAACACGTATAGGTCATTCGCAATGACGTAAATGGGGATTGTGCCTGCCCGTGCTGGGTAAGATGTTCTGCGTTGTTCATGAAAGGAATTAAAGCGCCGACAGCAAAGAATATACCAAGCGCTAAAATCTGCAGAAACAGCCTGCCCTTTTTTCCGCCATAGTCAAACAACTTGAACGTAAGAAAAAGCCCAAACGCCGCCGCAGAACCGTTGAGGATATGCCCCCACACTGAAAAGCCTGTTGGCATGTTAGGTCCGTAGGGTTGGAAGTTTAGACCGTAGATTATTGACAGCAGTCTATCAATAACCATGAAAGATAAATAGAAAATGCCAATTATCAACAACAGAGAAACTACGGTTTCTTTTCTTGGAGCAGGAACCATGAAGCTATGTTATGCAAACGTTTTATAAAATTGTTCACAGTTTTGCAAACAGCTCACTTTGGCAGAAGAGACGTGCGCGCGCGCCAACGAGGAGAAATTTTACGTTTTCTCTGCAGCATGACTTGTCATAGTTGCTTTTGCACACAGCCTTATCCAAAAGATACTGACGATGTAGCCCTCAAGCAGCATGTGCGGGGTTTTGATTACGGCTTTGCTTTTTCTTTTTTCAGCGTTGCAATAAAGCAGTCTTTGTGATATATCTTCCCGTAGTTTTCAGGTGCAACGTAAGAAGTAGCTTCCGACCATTTCCACATTTGACCCCGCGTGGGGTATTTTCCAACTAAAATGAATTCTTCAAATGTTTTTACGGGTTTGCCGCAGTACGCGCAGTTCATGCTTGAACACACTTCTCTGCGTTGGTTGTTGGTTTCAAAATAAAAGTTTTTGGCTCTAGCTTAGAAAAAAAGACCATGCAAATTTGTTTAAGTTCACTTGACTGGCAGGTAGCTTGTTCTCACAGAGCAATATCGTAGCATAACATGGTGGAGATGGACAAAACATATAATTGCAGAAGCCTCATTTTCTCAGCGGTTAATCGTTGGGTGCAGAAACCAAATGGAATCACCGAAGCCGAAAATAACTCTCAAGACTCTGCTATTTCCACTGGTAGGTTTAGTTGCTTTCTTTGCGTACATCTACCTTTTTCAAGTAGACATCTTGGGCATAATCGCCACGCTACAACGCGCTGACCCGCTTCCCTACGCCTTAGCAGCGGCACTTAGCTTAGTAGAAGTGCTGTTTTTCTCGGTGTCATGGCGTGTCCTTGTCAATTTCCTCATGATTAAATTGTCCGTCGTAAGGTCCTACCTTTTCGTCTGGTACGGAATTTTCGTGGACATTCTGGTCCCTGCGGAATCTGTGAGCGGCGAAGCCCTGCGCTTGTACTTGGTCACCAAAGAACAAGGCGAAAGCACGTTCGGACGCGTTGTAGCGTCGCTTGTCACTCACAGAATCTTGGGTATGAGCATGAACGTCGGAGTGCTAATTCTGGGTATGGCACTGCTTTTCACTGAAACAACGATTAACCCGTTGATTTTCAACTTAATCCTGTTTCTCGCCTTCGGAATCACCCTCACCCTTCTCTTAATCATGCTTTTCTCCTTCAAAGAACAATGGAGCCTAAAAGTGATTGATTGGCTGGTGCGGGCGGGAAAATTTATCAGCCGAGGAAGGTGGCAAGGGAAGCTAACTAAAATCAAGGAAGACGCTTGTGAGATAGCTAAAAGCTTTCATGATTCAATGAAAGAATTCAAGCATAATCCGAAGGCGCTTGTTTTTTCCCTGTTTTATCTCGCGATAACCTGGGTTCTCAGCTTAAGCATACCGTACTTGGTTTTCATGTCATTGCGGTTTCCTGTCTCCTGGAGCGTGATTCTCATAACCGCAACCATTGTTTTAGCCGTCAAATCTATACCCCTCGGCGTTCCCTTTGAGGTGGGACTTCCAGAGATAACCATGACAACCCTGTACACTTCGCTAGGCGTCCCAGCGGGAATAAGCGCCACAGCAACCATACTGACCAGGCTGATAACTCTTTGGCTCAGATTCTTCGCAGGCTTTATAGCACAGCAGTGGCTCGAACTGAAGCCAGTTTTAGCTCCATCCAGCAACACACCTGTGGAAAAAACCTAATTACTCTTTCATCTTCTTTTTTCGTGATAGGCGCATGGACATAAAAATTGAACACTTATCAATCAGACATTTAGGCGAGCTTTACGAAATGGAAAAACAGTGTTTTGAACAAGAAGCGTTCACAAAACAACAATTAGCCTATTTGCTAACCGATTACAACGCCATCGGATTAGCCGCACTGGTGAACGGTGAAATAGCGGGTTTTGCAATAGCACGAGTGGACTTCAGAAGAAACGAGCAGTTCGGACACATACTCACGGTGGAAGTAACACCTGCATGCCGCTGCAGGGGAATAGCGCAAAAACTTCTCCATGAAGTTGAAATTTTACTTAGGGAAAGAGGCGTCAAAGAATGCCGCTTAGAAGTTCGAGAAGATAACTTTGCCGCATTAAGCCTTTACCGAAAACTAGAATACAAGAAGGCAGGCAGACTTGAAAAACACTATGGAGACACTGACGGCATATATCTTAAAAAAATCTTGCAATAGCCGCCTTATAAGCCAGAAATTCACTTTTAACAAGCTCATTTGCCAAGTCGCGTCAAGAAACACAGCAAAACCTCAAAAGTACAGCAGAAAATCGCCTTCACTATACCCTGCTTACGTTTTAGGAAATAACGTTTAAAAATGTTGATGCGGATAGACTATGCTGGTGGGGAATATGGGGGATTTACCGCGACGAAAAGCAAAGGAGCAGACTCTCGTTCGAACCATCGTTGTTTTGATACGCAACACCACTTGGCGATGCGGTAAAGTTGAAAAGTCTATCGTTCGACACCTCTACAAGCGGAACAGACACTTTGGGAAGCCAGGAGCATCAATCCGAGACATCATGCAGAACCTGAATATCACGGGCGCCAAGAAAGACGAGTGCATAGACGCTATCAAGCGTTTGGAAAAAAGAAATATAGTTAAAATACTGCCGTTGTAACCGTGCAGTTACAGTTTCACTTGTTTCACTTTCTTCACTTTTTCAAGTGTTTACTCAACAAGCTGTTTAGCGCTCGCAACCCATTTGTTAACAGTTTTCGGGGAAATCTTCAGTTTCTTCGCGACCGTTTTTGCTGAGGCTTTGGCTAGGTCATCGACGCTGTTTATGCCTAAAGCCTTCAGCTGTGTGGCTCTTTTTTCGCCTATGCCTTTCACCTGCGTGAGGTCCAATGTTGCAGCAGTAGACGTTGCCTTTGCTGGCGCCGTTTGCATCGCGGGTTTTTCCATTGGAGCTTCAGTTTTTTCTTCTTTTGGCGCTTCCATGGTTGTTGCCGGCTGAGTTCCAGATATGGTTTCTTGGTGAACTGGCATTGCTGGCTGGCAAGCTTGTGCTTCAGTTTTTGGTCTTTGAGAGTAGCCCAAGCCTATTGAAAAGAGTCCTAGCACGACTGATGCAACGACCCAGATGCTTTTTGTTTCTATTGTTTCCATGCCGACTGGTGCGACAAAAGGCACTACTGTTATGATTAGGAGCACAGCAGCTAACACGTATAACGCATAATCTAAACGCATGTTCATAACCTACCTCTCTAATGTTCTGTGAGGACGGCTTAAATAATTTTCTCCCTTACTCGAGGCTTCCAGAAAAACATGGCTTTTCATCGCCTATTTAGGAGTTTATCTTCAGAAGGAGGCTCCTTTATTAAATCGTGCTTCATGAGAAGCTCTGTTGACTGCCGCGCGTTCTGAATTATAGCTGAAGCTCGCTGGTACAATTCTTGCTTGCTGGGCTTTACGCGTGCTACTCCCTGCTCGATTGATTTAAGAGCGCAGGCAACAGCTTCTCTGGGGAAAACTTCCCATTCCTCCATTCGCGGAAGAATATCATGTTCGTGCATGCCTCTTTCCTCAGCGAACTTTGCCAGTTCCTGAGCTGCAGCGATGCACATATCATCGCTAACGGTCTTCGCCTTCACGTCTAAAACTCCGCGGAAGATCGCTGGAAAACCCAGGCTGTTGTTAACTTGATTAGGGAAGTCGCTTCTGCCTGTTGCCACAATCCGCGCTCCTGCGGCTTCCGCTTCCCAAGGCCATATTTCAGGGATGGGATTGGCGCAGGCGAAAACCACGGCGTTATCCGCCATTGTTTTTATCCAGTCTTTTTTTATGGTGCCTGGACCCGGTTTAGACGCGGCAACCACAGCGTCTACGCCTTTGAAGGCTTCGTGTATAGCGCCACTTCTGCCTTCAGCATTTGTTTTCTGAGTTAAGTCGTATTTCCACGGGTCTTTCTCTCGGGTTATATCCTTTCTTTGGTGGTTAACCACGCCTTTGCTGTCCACCATTATTATGTTGCCGGGTTTGACGCCCCACCTAATCAGCACGTACGCCGTGCGCATGTTAGCCGCTCCAGAACCCACCAGCGTTATGAGGCGCTCGCGCGGTTTCTTACCCACAATCTTGAAAGCGTTTATCAACCCCGCTAAGATTACGGTGGCAGTTCCCTGCTGGTCGTCATGCCAGACTGGGACTTGCAGTTTCGCTCTTGCCTTTTCGAGAACGCGGAAGCATTTAGGCTTCTCTATGTCCTCCAAGTTTATCCCGCCAAACGACGGCTCCAACAGCTCGCATACGCGAACGATTTCGTCTGGGTCCTTTGTTTTCAGGCAAATCGGGAACGCGTCCACGCCTCCCAAATACTTGAACAGGAGGGCTTTTCCTTCCATTACGGGCATGGCTGCTTCGGGTCCGATGTCTCCTAAACCCAAGACGCGGGTGCCGTCGGTGACCACGGCAACGCAGTTCCAGCGGTTCGTAAGCTCGAAAGACTTATCGGGATCAGCCTGAATCTCCCTGCAGGGCGCAGCCACTCCAGGCGTATACCATATTGCAAAGTCATCAGTGTTCCGTATGGCACATTTGGGCATAACTTGGACTTTTCCCTCGTAAAACCTGTGCATGGACGGCGCTAACTGCGCGGGTTTTTTGGCTTTAGCAAGCAGCTCCTCCACGGTAGGCTTTTTTTTCTTCTTGTTTGAAACCAAAGAGCTTTGTCTCCTTCTAAATAAAAGAAATGTCTAGCGGACCTGTTTTAACTTTTTGCACAAAAAAGAAGGAGAACGCTGTTTTCGGTTAGTGTTTGCGTTTCGTGAAGTAGACAAGTAAACCTGTGCCGACTACCATTATGATTGAAGTAGTTGTAACCACAGATACAACTGGAAAAGCGTGCGCTCAAGATTTCCTGACCAAGCGGCCCAGAGGTTAGTCAAGGTTTCTTGACAAGGCATATTTGGAGTTGAATAGCCAATCATGAATAGCCAATCAATGCAGAAAAGATAGAGGGGGCTATCGTTATTGGCGTTTTCCTTCAGCCTATTTATACTTTAAATAAGGGGCTATAGACTTTCCCGAGCACAGCAGAGCCAGAACTCGGCAGCCACAAAAATGGAAGCGAACGCAAGCGCCTCTTACTTTTGTTTCCATGCTTGTTATGATAGAAAGTGTTTTATGCCGTATCAGATGTAACTGTGTAAGCGAGGTTAATTAATATGGCGAAATGCCCCAGTTGTGGAAAAGAAGTCAAAAACGCCAAGAAAACGTGGAAAATGGCTGGCAGACCAGACAAGAAAGGAAAACGAACACAACTCACCATAGGCCTTTACGAATGCTGCGGAAAAAGCTTCAGGCAAGTCTTAGAAAAAAAGAAAATCTAAATGTTCCCATACCCTTACTCTTTTTTTATTTTTCAATTTCACGAAACCAATTAAACGAAGACAGCGCAAAGGCAAACCTTAAAGCACACAAGAACTAAAAATGTCCTTCAGTACCGCTTTCTTACATCACTTGACCTGCAAAGAAAAGAACGCCATTACTCGCTTTTTTCTTGCATCTCTTCATCCTGCTTAAGTAACGCAACCGTGTTAGCCGGCAAGTCTCTGTGAACCGTAAAGTTCGCTCCCACCCAACTGTTTGTTCCAACTTTCACACCAGGCATCAAAAGCGCGTTTATCCCCGTTTTCACGCCATCGCCCAAAATCGCGCCAAGCTTTCTCCTTCCAGTATCAACAACTTCGCCATTCACAGTCATCTTCACAGGTCCATCGTCCAAACGAAGATTAGCGGTAATGGTGCCTGCAGCCAAGTTGCACCGCTCGCATAGTATGCTGTCACCCACATAAGATAAGTGACCCACATGAGTCCCATCCATAATTAAGCTGTTTTTAACTTCACAAGCGTTGCCTGCGCGAACATTTCTGCCGATGCTTGTGCAAGAGCGAATGTAACAATTCGGTCCAATATCGCTGCCTTCGTCGATAAAGCATGGACCTTCAATGTACGCTCCAGAACGTATCCTCGCAGTTTCCGCAACCGTCACCGCGCCTAGCAGATGTGCACCTTTCTCCACTGTTCCGTAAACCTTATGCTCCATCCGTTTCAATGCCCAACTATTCGCTTCAAGTAAGTCCCATGGCCTTCCAATGTCAAGCCAATCACCTTCTGAAATTTCAGCGGCTAATACTGTTTTCTCATCTTCAATCAACAACGACAGCGCATCCGTAAGCTCCCATTCTCCACGAACGGAAGCCTTCGTTTGCTTTAGCTTATCAAAAATCTCCTTGGAGAACAGGTATATCCCTGCATTCGCCAAATTCGAAGGCGCTTGTCCTGAAGCTGGTTTTTCTAATATGCTCTTCACTGTCTGCCCAGCTACAACTTCCACTACACCATAGCTTTCTGGCTTTTTCACGGGAATCACAGCCATAACAGCAGCAGGTTTCTCCGCCTCAAACAAGCTGACCACATTGGCAACCGCTTCAGAGGCAAACAATAAATCACCATAAACAAGAACAAAGTCATCGTCAACGCACGGCTCAACAACACTCACAGCGTTACCAGTCCCAAGCATCTCAGCCTGTTCAACATACTCTATTTTCAAACCCAACCTTTCCCCGTCACCGAAAAATCTGCGTATGGCATCGCCCATGTAATGTGTGACAACCAAGATTTCAGTTATTCCAGAAGCCTTCACCGCGTCTAAACAAAACTCAAGAATCGGTTTCCCACCTAATTTTATCAGATGTTTTGGCCTAGTCGCAGTGATCGGCTGAAGCCGGACACCTTCCCCAGCAGCTAGCACTACGGCTTTCATTCCTTACACTCCTCAACCTGCTTTTTAACTAAACTGGTTCCTTCGCCCATTATGTCGTTCGCAGCTTTTAATGATTCACCCTCAATTACCAACGTTTCAACCCCAGAGCTTCCTAACGATCCATGCAAGTTCTCAGCAGCCTCACACCCAAAGGGTAAAGGCTAATCAGCTTAAAACGATTTAGCCGCATCCTCAACGAACCGCGCCAATTTCTGTCTAGTCGGATGCAAGCCCTGGGGATCAGACAAAAAGTAAGCAGCAACCGCGTTCGCTAAAGCTAAACGACACTCGTCTGAAAGGTTGTTAGCATCGGCAAGGATATTTCCTGCGTTCCATGAGTCGCCAGCACCAGTTGCCCTTAACGCTTTAACTTTAAAAGCGGGAACAACAACCTCATTCTTCCCGTTGAACGTGGCAGAGAAAACGGTAGTGTGCAAGTCAATTCTTGCAGGTAACTGCTTAGCCAAGACCCTTGCAGCATCCAATGCTAACTCGTCAAAACGCCGTTTCCCACGCTGCTCGCTAATGTCCTCATTAAGCAGCGAAGCGTAGCAGATTGCCTCATTCTCGTTCAAGCTTAAGGTGTCCACGCTGCTGGTTTTCAGAACGCTGTGCATAAGCTCTGGAAGTTTGTCCCTGTTGGGAGTTGGGTCTGCCGTGTCATAGTAAGTTTTGCCCTTTCCCTTCGCTTTTACTCTGCCAAAAACGGTTTCAGCCAGCGTGGTTCCATGCTTTTTTGTTCCAGCCCAGTTGAATATGCAAACGTAATCGGCGTTTTCAATCAGTTCATAATCGCGGTCAGTTAGGTATGAAGGACCGAAATCAGCCAGTGAACCTAAATCTCTGAGCATGACGTTGACTTTTCCGCTTTCCGTCTTAAGTTCTAACGCCGCTGTTAACGAGGCTTTCGCTGCGATTTTAACGTGGGTAAGATCAACACCGTATTTTTTAAGATAAAATTTTATCTGGTGAAGCCCAAGCTTGTTCGTGCATACAATAGGAGTAACATTCACGCCCAAAGCGACTAAGGCAGAAGCAGTGTTAATAGCGTTTCCGCCTCTGATGTCTGTTTGCTCGATGCCGTCTATGCTGCCACCTTTTCGCCTAGTTATCTCCGCGGTTAACGAGGAAAAACTGTCTACGTTATAGTTCAGGCTTATTAGTCGATCGTAGAAAAAGTCTGGCATGACCGTCACATCAAGTTTTTCAGGGTCTTTTTTAAGAAAACTTAAAAGTTCATCCACGAAATCTGCGCGTAACATTGAATAGCACCTTAGGACATTATTTTCCAAAAAGCTAAAATAACCTTTGTCATTATTAACTGGAACATAAGCAGAAATCATGTGAAGTTTGCGTAAAGGGGGAGAATGAATCGAAGTTTAAAGCTGAAATGTGCTTGCTGGTTGTGGCGATTGTGCTGTTTGTCGTTAGCGCGTTTTTCTATTCCTATCAATTAGCCAGTGAAAGCCTTTCTTTCAGTGCAAGTTTAGGTAGTTATCCTTACAGAGTATACGCCATCACGTTTGTTGGTTTTGGCTCAGTTTTAATGTTAGCTGCGTCAGTCTCGTATTCCAAGCGTAGCAAGAATTTAGGGCATAAGAGTTACAAAGTTTAGCCGAGGACAAAGCTTACCAGCAACCAGACTAAATCTCCGAACACCAAAGCGACGATCAAGCCAATTGTTACGAATATCAGCATGGGTAAACCTGGTGTCGCCCAGACTCGGTTGCTGATTTTTCCGGTGTCAATGGCGTTGGATAGGCGTTCAACTATTTCGTTTCTTCCTTCGTCTTTCGGCACGACAACAAGCTTTCGTTCAGGCGGGTTTTCGCCGTTGTCGTTTACGTCTTCCATGGGGTAAACGTGCCATTTCTCTTTTAATTTTGAAAGGGGAACTTTGTAACCAGTTATCAGAACAAGTATTTTTTTCCCGATGGATTCGTTTGTGAGTGTGCCTTCGAACAGTTTTGTTCCGGTTGTTGTGCGCTGAATGAGATTGCGTAGGAGCATGTAGATGCCGCTTGCAGCGGCAAACAGCACGGAGTTGCTGAAGATTGCTAGTGGGAATAGGATTTGTGAGAGAGGTGAGATTCCTGAGGGGAAGATGGGTTGGAAAAGGGTTTCTGTGGAGAAGGGTAGTGCCAAGGCGATGCACATGAGTGCCTTGGAGTCTGCTCCTCCGAATCCACCTGAATAAAAGAGTATTACGGCGAAGGTTGCTGTTACGCCGAAGCTTAAGCCGAAGAGAGACAATTTTGTAAGAAGCTCTTGCTCGTTGAAGAGTATTTCGATGAGGGTTAGGATTAGTGCTGTGGGCGCGTAGATTGCCCAGACGCGGTTGGTTACTTCTCGGGTTTTGTAGTCGCTCCATGACGCGTAGAGAAGAAAAGCTAAGGAGAGCGTGACTTTTGCTGCAAGGATGGCTGTTTGAAATGGTTGCATGTTGCAGTCGCCTTCAGGGTTTTCGGGTGTGGCTTAAAGGGTTCATGGTTTGAGCTAATAAGAGTTTGTCCGCGGAGTTTAGACAAGCTGCGCGCGCGCGGTGAAATGTTGAAAAGGGGGTTATTGTTGTGGGGCTTGTTCTTGGAATTCGTAGAATTGTCCGGGGTTGGGGACTATTCTGAAGTAGTAGTTTTCTCCTTCTTGCCAACTGCTGTCTATGCCGTTTGGCCACTCAATGGTTATTGTGGCTGTGCCGCCTGCAGTTAGAAGCGTTCCTGCACCTTCTATGTCTGTGTTGCTGGTTATGTCGGTCATGTTTCCAGATGAGTCACCGAGCCATATTCTTACGATTCGGGTGTCTTCTGTTCCCGAGTTGCCCATGGTTATCTCAGTTGCGCCAGTGTCGAAGCGGACGTTTTCTTTGTAGAGTATAACTCCTGCTTGTGAAGTTGCGCTACCCATGTACGTGGTTATCCAAGCGTAAGTGACGACTATGGCTGCGACCGCGATGACTATGAGAAGCAACGTGGCGAGTATTGGTGATATGGCTTTTGTGGAGGCCAAAAATTTTTTGATTGACATTTTTTGCTTACACCATTATTAGTTTAGGGAAGTAATTATTTTCTATTTAACTTGTATGAATTCGGAATCAACATTCTGGGTAATTCGGAAACTGAACAGTGTGGTTCTCGGCGTTCAACTTGTGGCTGCTGAGGTTTTGATTCTAATGCTTGGAACAGACTGTAGCCCCCTTTTTATATAGTTTGAACATTAGCGTGAAGTACTGAAATCGGGGCGGTTTAGCTTTTCGCCGTAACCGTGACTGTCGGTGGATACTCGGCAAGTATCCACAAACCGCTTTCATCGCTGGTTCGATAGATTGGAGCGGTGTCGTCAAACGTCACTACAGCGCCACGCCAAGTTATGTCCATTGCATTAGTGAAATCGACTGGGTGTAACTTCACGGGCAATAGTTCAATCAACGATGTGCTAGTAGCACTGAGCGCGCCGGTAGGAGCCCCTGCGATGGAGTCAAATGCGTAAAGTTTCAAGTTGGAACTGTCAGTGAACATTATTCCAGTGCCTCTTGTGCCGCCTGAGATTAGTTGACTCCAGTGATGCGCAGTCCAACCCCCGCTATCGTAATTTGAGAACAAACCTGTATCAGTGGCTACCACTGGAAAGCCGCCTGATGTGCCGTTTTCAGTTTGCACCTGCGGCGAACCTCCCAGATTGGATGATAGTCTGATGGGACATAGGTCTGTGATTGTTCTGGGCTGCGTTGAGTCTATGAACATCAATCTTAGTTGATACGTGTAGTAGGTTACGTTGGCGGGCAGGGTAATTACGATGTTCGCGTAAAGGTTTGGACAGTTATCCGC
>CAZJQR010000033.1:0-19247 GCA_964548345.1 uncultured Candidatus Bathyarchaeia archaeon
CATACTAGGAGGCATTAAGAAGTAGAGAAAAACCGTTTTTGTAGTGAAAGGGAGATGTTGTTCAAATCCGAGTAATTGCCGACCTGCATATTCATAGCCGTTACAGTCGGGCAACGAGCCAGCGGATGAGCATCAACGAGATTGCTCGTTTCGCTAAGATTAAGGGTTTAAACCTTGTGGGCACGGGCGACTTTACTCATCCAGAATGGCTTAGGGAAATCAGGGAAAACTTGGTGCCAGAGCTAGACACTGATCTTTTCAGGGTTGCGGGCAAGGCGGGTTCGCCTGTGCGGTTCATGTTGACGACGGAAGTGTGCACAATCTTCAATTTTAGGGACAGCGTCAAGAAGGTGCACCACGTCATTTTGACGCCCAGTGTGGACACGGCGGTTCAAATCAACGATGCACTTGGGCGCTACGGCGATTTAAGTGCAGACGGCAGACCCCTGCTGAACATGTCGGCTCCGCAGTTTGTCGAAGCGGTGATGGCTGTTTCGTGTGAGAACATGGTTTTTCCTGCCCATGTGTGGACGCCGTGGTTCAGCGTTTTCGGTGCTTTTAGCGGTTTCGACAGCATCGAAGACTGCTATCAGGACATGAGCAAACACATACATGCGTTGGAGACTGGGCTTTCATCTGACCCTACGATGAACTGGCGTTTGAGCATGCTTGATCGTTTTGCGTTGGTTTCGAACAGCGACTGCCACAGTTTTTGGCCTTGGCGCATCGGCAGGGAAGCCAACGTGCTTGAGCTTGAGCGCATGGGTTACCGTGAGGTTGTGAATGCTGTGTGCAGTAAAGACCCGTCGCGTTTCAGGTTCACTATAGAGACCGACCCTGCTTACGGGAAATATCATTGGACTGGTCATCGTAAATGTAATGTGTCTCTTTCGCCGCGGGAAGCGCAGAAGTTTGGCAACATCTGTCCGGTGTGCCATAGAAAGCTTACGAAAGGCGTTGATCAGAGGGTGGAAGAGCTTGCTGACCGCCCCGCGGACTTTAAGCCTGAAAACACGCCTGGATTCATGCGGCTGCTGCCTCTTTCGGAGATTATCGCGACGGTGTTGGGTGCTGGTTCTCCCTCAACTCAAGCGGTATGGAAAATCTACAATTTGCTGGTTGGCAAATTCGGGGATGAGTACACGGTGCTTATAGACGCCCCTAGGGAGGCGCTAGTTGAGGCTGTGGACGCGTCGATTGCTGATGCAGTGCTTGGGGTTAGGGCGGGTTCGATTCGGGTGGTTCCAGGATATGACGGCGTGTACGGGAAGCTTGATTTGAGCGCAAGTACCGCAGAGAAACGCCCTCGAGAAAGTGTTCAACAGTTGAATCTTGCTGATTTCTGGTGATTATGGAGTTTCATGGTGTTTTTTGTGTTTTTGTGTTCAACGGTTTAACAGCAATGCTTAAATCGTAATATACGAGATGTTGCTGCAGTGATAATCATGGGCACTCCACCTCGCGAAGACAAAATCTTCAAAATCATAGACAGCGTCCTAAAGCAAGTCTTCGGAGAAAACGCCACACTCTTCATATACGAATACCTAGAGCAACGCTACTCCCTGCAAAAAAGAGATTTTTCCAAAAAAATCGACCTCTTCGCAAAAGGACTTGAAGACTGCCTAAGCTCAGGCGCCTTCGCAATTGAATGCAAAATCTTAGAAGACCTCCAGTCGGTATACGGCTCATTTGGCGCAATCAGATACGAAAGAAAAACTGAAAGATACGATTTTGCCAGCCAAATGAAAATCGCCATGCAAAAAGCATAAACACTTACTCGCCTCCAAAATCCTGCTGAATCCTGTTTTTGCGCTCTAGACGAGAACAAAACAATTTTATTCTTTCATTCATTACACATATCCAATCCGTTGCGGAAGGTAGACAAGTCTTGGAAGACATTCTGGCTAACATAAATGGCGCCGCCGTCAAGAAGTTCGGAGCCGAATACTCCGAAACTCGCGCGCAAAAACTTTACAAAACAATGCTAACCCTCAAAGAGGGGCGAGTTGAAGCCGCCAAACAAGGCATCGAAAATGGGGTGGCCCTGCGCGTACTCGTGGATGGCGCTTGGGGTTTCGCTTCAGTCGGTTCCCTAAACGCTGTAACTTTGATGAACGCGGTTTCCAACGCTTGCAAAATGGCGAAAACAGCCAGTTCACGGTTGAAAACGCCGATAAAGCTTGCGGAAACCAAAACCGTGACAGGCCGTGTTCATATAAAACCTAAGAAAAAGCCATCGGCAATTCTTATGGAAGACAAGATAAACACGGCGCTGTCGGTGAATAAAGCTACGTTAGGCTATGACAAGCGCGTCAAAAGTTGCACAATAGACTATCTGGACTTGACTGGAACCAACTATTTCTCGAATAGCCAAGGCACACATATAGAACAGGACAAGCTCTACGTTTGGTCAAGAGTAACCGCCACGGCTGCGAGCCAAGGCGTTTTCACTTTCAGCAGGGAAGAAATAGGTTCTACAGCGGGCTACGAAGTGTTTGATGCAGAACCTCCTGAAGTGATTGGTGAAACGGTAGCTAAGCGTGCGATTGAACAGTTAGACGCTAAACCGCCGAAAGGCGGCAAATCTCCCGTGGTGCTGGGACCCAACGTCGTAGGCGTTTTTGTTCACGAGGCTTTCGGGCACCTCGCTGAAGCTGACTTGGCGTTGTCTGGGGGGGTGCTGATGAACAACCTTGGAAAGAAAATCGGTTCCGACGTGGTCACCTTTTATGATGACGGAACCATACCTGGCGCCTTCGGCTCTTTCAAATACGACGACGAGGGCGTTCCAACTCAGAAAACGCTCCTCATAAAAGACGGCGTTGTCACAGGCTTAATGCATAACCGTGAGACCGCGGAAGAATTCGATGCTGAACCGACGGGTAACGCGAGGGCGGAGGACTTTCGAGTGGAACCTATCATCCGCATGCGCAACACGTTCATGGCTCCAAGAGACCGCTCATTTGAAGAGCTAGTTGAAGACATACGTTCGGGTTATTACTTCAAAAGCTTCAGGGGCGGACAAGCCAACTTGGACGGCACTTTCCAAGTAGGAATCCAAGAAGCATACGAGATAGTGAACGGGGAAATAGGCGACCCCGTCCGCAACGCTTCCATAAGCGGCAACACCCTTGAAACCCTCTTAAAAGTTGACGCTGTCGGAAAAGACTTTGAGCTGTGGCCAGGGCGTTGCGGAAAAGGCCAAACCGCCTTCATATGCGATGGAGGACCCCACATCAGAGTCAAAGAGGTGATTGTCGGTGGCAGTGCTTAAAAAAGAGCAAATGTTGCATCTGGCGGAAAACGCCGTGAAAAGCGCCTTAAAAAAGGGCGCGGCAGAAGTCGAAGCCTACGCTTACGAAGGGCAAGCAACAAACGTAGGCATAGAGCGAGGGCAAATCACCAAAAGCAACAGGATAATCGACCGCGGCGTAGGCATCAGAGTTGCGGTTAACAAAGCCGTAGGTTTCGCGTACACAAACATCATAGAGGAGCCAAAAGTCGTCGAATCCACCATTCTTAAGGCTTTAAGCGCTGCAAGGGCAAGCAAGTCTGACCCTGACTGGCACGGGTTCCCAGAAAAGAAGGTTTACGCTACCGCGGAGAAGCTTTTTGACCCTAAAATTCTTGAGCTTCGCTCCGAAGGTCTGGTGGACCTTGCTTCCAGCATGTTGGACGCTGCCGTGAGCGTGAATAAGCGTGTCTTTCCAATTGAAGGTGGGGTTGGCACGGCGTATCTATCGAGCGCCGTCGCGAATTCGAATGGCGTTGCAGCCTTCGACCGAGGAACCATGATCGAGTGCAGTTTGGCGGCGGTGGCCAAAGAAAAAAACAGGGTGACACCTGTCTGCTTCGAATTTAACGCGGAAAGAGCTTACGACGTTGATCCAGAATGGGTTGGAAAAGAAGCAGCTCGACTGGCGGTTTCAGCTTTGAAAACCAAGCAGATTAAAACGGAAACAACTCAGCTCGTGTTAACCCAGTTTGCGCTGCAAGAGCTGCTATATTTCACTTTTATTAACGCTGTAAAAGCCGATAACGTTCAGAGAAACCAATCGCCCTTCCAAGGCAGGGTCGGCGAAAAGGTTGCGTCAGAAAATGTGACAATACATGATGACGGCTTGTTGCCAGCGGGTCTTCGCAGCTGGGCATTTGACGGCGAGGGTGCTCCTCAGCAGAAAACAACTCTTGTTGAGAAAGGGGTGCTGCGCGGCTTCTTATACGACAATTACACTGCGAAAAAGGACGGCGTAGAGAGCACGGGAAACGCGTCGAGAGCTGGATACTTGTCAACGCCGAGCATAGGTGCCACAAACTTCCATATAGCGCCTGGAAACAAGACGCCAGACCAGCTTATGAGCGAGGTGGATGACGGATTGATAATCTATTACCTGCAGGGCGCCCACAGCAGCAACCCTGTCAGCGGCGAATTCTCCGTCGTAGCCACACCCGCTTGGAAAATCAGAAAAGGCGAAATAACGCATTCAACGCGCGGAGTGATGTTGGCGGGCAACATCTTTGAGGCGTTAAAAAACGTAAGCATCGTAGCCAACAACGAAAGGAAAATGTGGCAACTGGTCGCTCCTTGGGTTCTCGTCGAAAACGTCAGGGTCATCGGAAAATGACCAGGTCTATAGCAATAAAGCTAGTCCTAAAGTAATCATTTCGATAACGAACGCAGGTCCATATATTCTCTCCAGAGTTCGCCCCTTAACCCTCCTCAACAACTTGGATCCTACGAGAGCACCAGTTCAAGCTATATTTAGAGGGGGTATACGTTTTTTTCACGCGCCAGAGTGCGTAGCACCCTGTATTCATTTAACTTGTGTTTTCACGTCGGAAAATTAATTAAGAAAGAATTGGTGATAGACTCGCTAAAATAAGGTGATTTGTAATGGCGATAAAAGTAGGAATTAACGGATTTGGAAGAATCGGAAGACTTCTTTACCGGGCAGCAATCGAAAGCAACGCAAACATCGACTTCGTAGCAGTTAACGACCTTGCAGAAGCCAAAATTCTAGCGCACCTGCTGAAATACGACTCAGTTCACGGAAGATTCAGCGGCAGTGTGGAAGTTAAAGACGGCAGCTTGGTCGTCTGCGGAAAAGAGCTGAAAGTTCTGTCACAAAGGGACCCAGCACAGCTTCCGTGGAAAGACCTAGGTGTCTACTTGGCCGTTGAGTCCACAGGGCTGTTCAGAGACAGAGCAAAAGCCTCAATGCACATGCAAGCAGGAGCCAAAAAAGTCCTAATCAGCGCACCCTCACCAGACCCAGACTTAACCGTAGTCCTAGGCGTAAACGACCAGCTATACGACCCGATGAAACACAACATCCTCAGCAATGCCTCGTGCACCACCAACTGCTTAGCTCCAGTGACGAAAGTCTTAGCTGACAACTTCGGGCTTGAAAAAGCCTTTATGACCACAGCGCACTCGTACACCAACGACCAGAAATTACAGGACCTCGTGCACAAAGACCTGCGCAGAGCCAGAGCAGCAGCCGTAAACATCATCCCCACAAGCACAGGCGCAGCAAAAGCAATCGGCGTAGTTCTGCCATCATGCAGTGGAAAAATGAACGGCATAGCCTTACGTGTGCCAACTCCAGACGTTTCCATCGTCGATTTGACAGCTATACTTGGCAAAGACGTGACCGCAGAAGAAATTAACGCTGCCATGAAGAAAGCCGCTGAAGGACCCTTAAAAGGCATAATGGACTACACCGAAGACCCGATTGTCTCGTCTGATGTGCTTCACACCACGTGCTCCGCGATCTTTGATGCCCAGTCAACGATGGTTATGGGTGACAGAAGCAACTTCGTAAAGGTTCTAGCGTGGTACGACAACGAATGGGGCTTCTCCTGCAGAATGGTCGATTTCATCGAAATGATCGGCAAAAAAGCAGGGCTTTAAGCGTTCAGATGCTGAAACTTTAAAAACCCTTTCCCCATCCTTTTCTTTTTGACATTAGAGAGTGATAGAACATGGCAAAGTACCTGACATTAGACGATTTTAATGTGAAAGACAAGGTAGTCTTGGTCAGAGTGGACTTTAACTCGGAAATTGATCCTGAAACAAAAAAGGTTGCAAGTGACGTACGCATCAGAGCGCACGCAGAGACAACCATACGGGAGCTTGCGGAGAAAGGCGCCAAAGTGGTGATTCTAGCGCATCAGGGAAGAAAAGGCGGTCCAGATTTCACGCCGTTGAAGCAGCACGCGGAGATTCTGGGTAAACTCTTGAAGTGTCCAGTGCAGTACGTTGACGACGTTTACGGTGAAAAGGCGCAGAACGCCATCAAAAGCCTGCAGAGTGGCGAAGTGCTCGTTTTAGACAACGTTAGAGATTTCGACGGAGAAACAAAGAAGGGCACACCAGAGGAGCATGCGAAGACGGTGCTTGTGCAGAGTCTTGCGCCGTTGGCAGACCTGTTCGTTAACGACGCTTTTGCGGCAGCGCATAGGGCTCATGTGTCGATTACTGGGTTTACGGCTGTTTTGCCGAGTGCTGCGGGTCGCATTATGGAGCGTGAGTTGAAATCGTTGAGCAAGGCGTTGGATAAGCCTGAGAAGCCGTGCTTGTTTGTTATGGGTGGTGCTAAGGCGGATGATTCTTTGGAGATTTCTAAGTACGTTTTGAGCAATGGCATAGCCGATGTGGTGCTTGTTGGCGGTGTGACTTCGCAGGTTTTTCTGGCGGCGAAAGGCTACAGGCTTGGCGAGAAGAACATGGCTTTTCTGGAGAAGAAGGAGCTTACGGGGTTGATTCCGGGAATAAAAGAGTTGATGCAGCAGTATCCTGAGGGCATCGCGGTTCCTGTGGATCTGGCTTTGGACGTGGATGGAAAGCGCAAGGAGATTTCCGTGGATGAGTTGCCTGCTGACTACTCGATATTTGATATCGGAGCCAAGACGGTGGAGAGCTACGGGAAGCTTTGTGCGTCGGCAAAGTCGATTGTGCTCAGCGGTCCAATGGGCGTTTACGAAAACCCCGAGTTCGCTGTGGGCACCAAGGGCGTTTTCAAGGCGATTGCTGATTCCAAAGCGTTTTCGCTTGCTGGAGGAGGACACACAATCTCAGCGTTGCAGGAGTTCGGGCTGTCAAGCAAAATCTCTTACATAAGCACTGCTGGCGGAGCGTTAATCGAGTTCCTCATGGGCAAGAAACTTCCAGGCGTAGTAGCCTTGGAAAACGCAGTAAAAACCAAAAAAATCTAAACCAACTTTCCTTTTTTCTTTTTGTTTTTCATTCTTAGACTACTGTGAAAAGCAAATTGATAACCCTAAGTTACGGCAAGTTACAGGCTGTGCTCTTGCAGGAACTGAACTGTAGTGCGATTTTTTCTATTACCCCCTATCGTGCTTGTTGTTTGTGTTTTGAGCCCTGTTCACCGTTCAGGCTGTGAAGCGGGCGTTTTCCGCGTCTTTTTTTGTCCCAGAAAGTCCTGAAAAGTCGCAAAAAGTCCTAGGGAGGCGCGTTATTTAGGGCTGTAGGAGTTACTTCCTGCCAGCTCGGAAAAAGACTATAACCCCCTATTTATAGTCGGCAACATAGAACTTGCGCTAAACCAATGGAAGTTTTCTATTAACTGTTTGCGTGATTGTGGGCGTGTGGCAAATAGAAATAAGCGTGGTGTCTGATAGTTGGTTAAGAGAGGCGAATGAAGCTTGACTGACGTGGTGTTTGTGTTTGAGGTTCATCAGCCACACAGGCTGCGGCGGAACCTGTTTTGGGAGAACAGGGTTTTCAGGCGTTTGAGGAAAGAGAAGTTGTTTAATTATTATTTTGACAATGAGGTTGACAGGGAGATTTTCAATCGTGCCGCTAGGAAATGCTATTTTCCGTCGAACCAGATACTGCTTGACCTTATTAATGAGCACAGGAAGGAGAAAAAACGGGTTAAGGTGTCGTTCAGCGTGTCAGGCGTTTTCTTGGAACAGTGCGAAATGTTCGACAAAGACCTCCTTGAAACCTTCAAACAACTTGCCAACACAGGCTGCGTCGAATTCCTGAACCAGACGTATTACCATTCGATCTCCAGCCTATACCCCGAAAAAGACGAGTTCATCGCGCAAGTGAAGCTGCACTGGCAGACGGTGAAGAGCTTGCTTGGCTATACGCCTAAAGTTTTTGAAAACACCGAACTGCTCTACAACAACACCATCGCCAAGACCGTGGAGAGCTTGGGCTACAAAGGCATTTACATGGAGGGCGTGGAAAAAGTGCTTGGCGGCAAATCGCCCAACTACGCTTACACGCCCAAAGGCTGCAAGAAAATCAAGGTGCTGTTGCGCAACTACAAGCTAACAGACGACATAGGCTTCAGGTTTTCAGCCAGATGGTGGAGCGAATGGCCGCTGACAGCGGACAAATACGCGCATTGGTTAGCTGACACGAAGGGCGACTGCATCAACATCTTCCCCGACTACGAAACCTTCGGAGAGCACCACTGGCCAGAGACAGGTATACACGACTTTCTGAGGCATCTGCCTGAAGAAATCCTGAAGTGGGAACACCTGAACTTGGCTACGCCTTCAGAAGTCATCGATAAACACGCGCCAGCAAGCGAGATTGATGTTCCCGAAACGGGCGGAACCGTTTCCTGGGCTGATCTTGAAAGAGACTCAAGCGGCTGGCTCGGTAACGCCCTGCAATGGGCTTACTTCACAGGTTTGCGGAGGCTTGAACCCCTTGTCAAAGAAGCGGATGACGCCGAGTTTCTCAAGCTGTGGCGCTACTTCCAAACAAGCGACCACCTCTACTACATGTTCACCGCGGGCGGCGCACCAGGAGAAGTTCACTCATACTTCAGTCCTTTCCAGTCGCCTATGGACGCTTTCGTGGCAGCTCAATCTTTGTTGCTTGACTTTGAGAACAGGCTTCGGCTCGCCACGTTAACGGCGAATGAACCCTTCCTGTTCTGCACGAAAGCGGATGAAGAACACTTCACGGGCGTGATGACTTGGAGTTTAAAGGGGTTCGTGAAGGCGCTTCGGACTGTAGACGTGAAAGCTGTGGAATTCCATAATCGCCGAGGAGATTTTGAGAGCTGGTCAGAACACTCCTTGCAGGACAAGGCTTTGGCCCATCAACTGAAAGTAATCAGAACCTCAAAGCTGAAGGGAGAAGTACTCAGAAAAGGGCTTCTTGAAGCGGCGAAAAAAAGGTACGAGAAACTGAGTAAGCAGGTGCAGGCGGCAGTCAAGCTTTTCTGAACAAGCCCAGCTGTTTAAATGTGCATGTGTTTATAAGTTGAGTCTACCATAGTCACTTGCAAGCGAGGTGCACGCGAAATGAGAGAGGAACTCCCTTTTCCAGAAAAGGTTTTACAGACACTGCACAACTTGTGCGCGACTGCGGCTGATTTGGCTAGAAGAGGCGAAGAGGTGGCGCGAATTCTGCAGCGGGACCAAGCAGAGATTGAAGGCATCCTTGACAAGTACAAGTCTGAGGGGTTCGCCGAGAGCTTCGTGGATAATGAAGGGAAAAAACGGTATTATCTTAATGCAAGAGGAATAATCAAAGTCTGTTCTCTTTTCACGTAGTGAAAGGCGATGCGCGTCATAATTTTTTCGTGGGAGTATCCGCCACGAGTGGTGGGTCAACTCGCGGATTACATAAGCGCATTGGCAACTCAGTTGGTTAAGAACAAGGTTGAGACTCACGTCGTTACGTACCATGATTCTATGACTGACGCTGTTGAAGAGGCGAGCGGAGTGAAAGTTGCGCGGGTGGCAAATCCAGTCCGCACTCACATCGGCGTTTTAACCTGGGATTTGACTTTGAATCAGGAGGTGGAGCGAGCGGTAGCAAACATCTACTACGGAGCTAACAAGCAGATTGACCTCATAAACGTCTATGACTGGCATTTCATACCCGCTGCGGTTACCCTGAAAAACGCGCTCAACATACCGTTCGTTTACTCTGTGGAGAGCTTAGAGAACCAGCGATCTCCAAACTCGAACACGCCTTACAACATGTCCATCAAAAGCATCGAATGGTTAGGCTTTTACGAAGCCGAAAAAGTCAGCGCCAAATCAGAATGGATGCGAGACGAAGTTGTCAGAATATACAGTGTTCCTGAAGAAAAAATACACATTGTTTCCCCCAGTTCGGACACTTGGATAAAAGATGTGTTGGGGCTATACAAAACTGCGGCTGGAGGCTTAAAAAGCAAATGAAAAACAAGTTAAGCGTCATGATGTTCACATGGGAGTTTCCGCCCAGAGTTATAGGAGGAATCTCACCTCACGTCTTTTTCTTATCCAAAAGTTTAGCCAAAACTGGCGTGAAAGTTCATGTGGTGACCTGCGATTTCCCAGGCGCGCCCGCGCACGAAGTCATCGACGGCGTAGACGTTTACCGCGTAGATTCATACAAAAATCCCGCGCCAGACTTTGCTACATGGGTTTACCTGATGAACCTGAACATGCAGAAAGAAGCAGCCGTAATCGTAAATAAACTGGCGAACAAAATTGATGTTTTCCACGCCCATGATTGGCTGGTTGCAACGGCAGGCATAGGACTCAAACACGTTTTCAGGAAACCGCTGTTGGTCACCATGCACTCCACCGAGATTGGGCGAAGAGATGGACTCCACACAGACACGGAAAAAATGATCCATGAAACCGAAGCTTGGCTCACCTATGAGGCTTGGAAGGTAATATGCTGCAGCGACTACATGGTTTCCCATGTCAGATGGGCTTTCGGGCTTCCCGAAGACAAGCTGGTCATGATTCCCAACGGCGTAAACTTGAGCGTTTACGACGGAATCGAAAACGACCTGGCTTCCTTCCGAGCCAAGTACGCGTTGCCTGAAGAGAAAATCGTGCTCTATGTTGGCAGGCTTGTTTACGAAAAAGGCATCCACGTATTAATCAACGCTGTATCCAAAGTTTTGGAGAAAATCAACGCCAAATTCATAATCGTAGGCAGCGGCTACATGAAAGAGCAGCTCCTGAACATAGTCCGAAGCATGAGGCTGGAACACAAAGTGCTCTTCATGGGCTTCGTAGACGACGAGACCTTGCTTAGACTGCAGAAGTGCGCTGACGTCTCCGTTGTGCCTTCACTGTTTGAACCGTTTGGCATAGTTGCTCTAGAAGCAATGGCTGCGAAAAGCCCAGTTGTAGTATCCGACACAGGAGGACTGTCCGAAATCATTGACCACGATGTAACCGGCTTCAAAGCTTACCCGAACAACCCTGAATCTTTAGCATGGGGAATAAACAAGATTCTGCTGGATGAAAACTACAAGAACTACGTCAGAGAAAACGCGTACAGAAAAGTGCAAGAAAAATACGACTGGCAAAAAATCGCGCAACAGACAAAGGCAATATACAAAGCAGTTCTAGGCGAATTCTCCAAAAGTTTCTGGGCATAAGAACACACACCCTTAAGCTTTGAACTGCCACAAATACCGAATCAACTTCCTCTACTGTTTTCTGCATTGATTGGCTATTAGGCGACAAATACGCGGTTTTTAAACATGCTTTTGGCTACTGAAAGCGCCAATACGGATAGACCCTCCTCTATATTTTCTGCAATGAACCTCTATTAGACTCCTATTAGACGGCAAATATGAAGGGCGGTTCTCCTTTCCTGTTAGGCGGGCGATATGGTGACCTTGTCTCCGGCTTGGGTCTTGAATTTCTCGGCTGCGTTGCCTTGGTTTAGGGCTATTTCTAGAAAATCGTGGCTTCCGATTAAGACTAATGGTTCATGGGGTTTGGTTTCCCCGTAGGCTTTGCAGAACTTCAGTTTCAACTTGCAACTGGTCAATTCCACACTCACTGCGTCTGTCACATGGCTTTGCGCCACTTCTTTCTCGCTTATGTTCGTGATGATGTTTCCAAAGCCGTCCACATGCAAGACTTCGCCAACTAGCACGCCGTTTCTTCGCGTAACTCTTGCGAACTCAGGCTTCACTGCTTCTGGAATTTCAGGTCCAAACTCGGCTGGTTTCACCCCGTTCAGCAGGTGAGCCGCTGCAGGTGCAAAAACATCTCTTCCGTAGAACGTGTTGGATACTTTGGGCAACATGAACCGCGGATTCGTTAGTTCATGAACGCTTGTTACGCCTTGTTTCTCGGCTGCCAAAACTATGAGACCGTTGTCTGGTCCAACAAAGAAACCTCGCGTGGTCTGCATCACTATGGGGCGCCTTTGAGTGCCAACGCCTGGGTCGACAACCGCCACATGCACTGAGCCCTTCGGAAAGTACGGCACCGCAGAAGCCAGCACGTAAGCGCCCATTCGTATGTTGAACTTCGCTACGTCATGGGCTATGTCAACTATGACGGCGTTTGTGAATATGCTTAAAATTGCCGCTTTCATTTCCGCTGCGTAAGGGTCTTTCAACCCAAAATCTGTGGTCAAAGTTATAATTTTGCTTGGCATAACCTTTGATATGTTCATCGTGCCTCTTGATAGTTTTGTTCCACCAGCTTCAGAATCCACTAGGTCTCAGTGGCGCCTTCTAACCATTTCTTCGCTTTCCGTTTCCTCACCCTCAAGTCTAAGCCTACAATTATCACGTAGGGCTATGGCAAAAGATAGGGCGCTATTCAATAACTCTAGTTTTTAAAAAGAACTTGAATATCTAGCCGCCATGCACAACGGGAACCAGAACTATTTCATCCCCGTCCTTCAATCTCGTATCTAAACCGTCTAAGACATTGATTTCCCTGCCGTTCACCAGCATCAGCGCGTTTGGCCTCGAATCCTCAAGCTGCTGGTCTATAAGGCTCCGTTTGAGCTCAGGAACTTCTTTTATTATTTCGTTCATCAACTGTCCTATGGAAAGGCAGGCTTTACAGTCCAAAGCAAGTTCGCCCATACCTGAAAAATGGCGTAAAGCGCCCACGAACTTCACAGTTATCGCCATCTTTACATCCAACACATGTCATAAAATGTAGTAAGCTAATGCTAATAAGCGATTTCTCAGATTTTTCAAGTTCTGAATGTAATTGAAAACGAATATCACGAAGGACGGCGAAGGCGGTCGCAAAGGCGATAGACGCTTTAATTTTCAAGTCTTTCTTCAGTCAAGGTTTCTACGATGTCTGTGGCTATCTGGACCAGAGTGTCAGCCTGTTTCATCATTGCTTCACTGTTAACCTCCTCCAACTGCGTCAATTGCTGTACGATTCCTTCGATTTCCATTAGAAACCGCAGAACCGAGTCGTTTGCGGGTGTGGCTTTTCTCACTTCTTCACGTATGAGAACTTCAATGAAGGCAGGCTCTCCCAGACTGTAGTATATCGCATTTCGGGCTTTTCTAATTGATTCCAACACCAGACTGGGTGCCATGTAGGGTATCTTCCGTGCGGCTTCCAGCTCCGCCTTTGCCTCACGCAGGTATCTCAGCGCCCATCCCTTTCTGTATTCATCCATCATGAGAGTTCCCTTTGTCCACCTGGGTCTAAGCTGGTATCTCCTCGGCATTTTCACTTGAGGAGTCAGGTTGAGTTAAGGAAATGGTGTGTGTTATGTATCCAGCAACTTGGTTCCTGACTTTCGTGGTTGCGCCTTCGGTGAGCGCGTCAACGGCATGTTTGTTGTCGTCAAAATTGCTGGAGAATTTATCTGGAAAACGTGACATGAGTTCTTGGCCTAATCGTTTTATGTGTTCCGTTTTAACTTTTCCCAAATGTGCAGCTTCCTCCGATTACGATTATGTATTGCCTTTTCGTCTTCCACCACTTGAAAGCTTAAAGCAGTCTTCAATAGAAGAGGAAGCTTAATTTAAGTTTACGCCTTGCGGACTCTGTTGAACTTCTCCAGAGAGATGCGCCGGCTTTTCTGCGTTGTTAAATATATAAGTGTGGAAAGCAGAAAAGTCACAGTGAAGGTGTAGGTTTGCCTGTTCCTACGGTTAAGAAGGGCAAGTGGTCGAAGGAGAGGGAGAGAACCAAGTCTGGGAGATGGAGAAAAAAGAGGTCTGACGCGGATCAGCCGAAGAAGCCAAAGCGTTCATCTCGCAGGTACGTTTTAGCCGTTGCCGCAATCGCGGTGATAGTTGTAGTGGTTATAGCGCTTTACTTGCTTTTCCCAGAGCTGTTTGACTGGATTAAAATCTAACTAAGTTTTATGTTGAAGAAGCCTTCAAAGTTTTTAGCTATCTGGTCTGCCACGTCAACAACAGCCATGTTCTTAACTTCAGCCACAGCCTCAACCACGGTACGTACGAATGAAGGCTTTGTCAACTGCCCATTGTAAGGAGGTTTCCAGTAAGTCACTGGACCATCGGTTTCAGTTAACAGGTTTGTCAGCGGCACCTTTTTAACGACTTGGCGGATGCCGTTGGAGTACGCTACTGGTGGACCTTCAGTGATGAAGTATCCGTGGTCTACAGCTTTGTAAAGTGCGCTCATGGGTGGCTGAACCCGTGTAGCAGAACCCGTTTTAGATTGTAGGATGGAGGCATGTCCACGATTTGGGCTGTTGTTCCACGTGAGTGAATTATGGCTGGAAGGTCAAGCTTTTCAGCTAAACGCAGCATTTTGTCGAAAACCGTCAGCTGGTTTTCCCATATCGTCTCGTACTTTTAGTCAAGACCGATTTCTCCTATCGCAGCTACCGCGATTTTTCCATGTTGTTCAGAAATCAACTTCAATGTCTCTTCAAGCTCGTTTTCTTTAAGCCGCGCGCGCTAACTGACGCCACAACGTTGGCTTCTTTGGCATCCGTTACAAGTTCGTCCGTGCGTTTAGCATATTCTGCGTCGGAAAGGTGAATGTGCGCGTCGATCAACTTCATTCTTTAGACCTTAGCCGCATTATATTCAATAGGGCGTTTTATAATTTTCTTCTTTATGTGAATACTTTTGATCTTGAACAGTAATTTAAAGTGGTAGAAGACAAAAAAGGTTAAATACAGCGTTAAAAAGAAAAAGAAGCGACGGAGAAGTCTTTATGACTAATTTAGAATTAGCTGTAGCTCCCATGCATAGGTTGTGCAAAAAAGCGGGAGCGGAAAGAGTAAGTGAAGCCGCAGCGAAAGAACTGGCGAAGGCACTGGAAGAAATCGGCGTCAAAATCGCAAAAGAAGCATTGGATTTTGCCATGCACGCTGGACGCAAGACCATCAAAGCTGAAGACATAGAAATAGCCGCCAAAAAAGTCATGGGAAAATAGTTCCCTCTTTCTTTTTTTTGTTTAGTTAACGCAGTTATAGCGCGTGAAAAAAAACTTGTACCCCTCTATAAATAGAAACTGCATTGATTGGATATTAGGCGGCAAATACGCGGTTTTTCAACATGCCATTGGTTGTGGAAAGCGCCAATATGGACCTACCCCTCTATAGTTTCTGCATGCTATTTCTATTAGGATCCAAATATGATGGTTTGGCGCTTGCTGCTCTGTGAGAATTTCCTTCCTTTATTTCGTCTGGAATGGTGGGTGAAAGGTAGTTTTCGGTTTTGTGGGATTATTTTATTGTCTGGATTTGGTACGAAATCGTGATAGTTGTGGAGTAAATAGCGCTCATATGGGGATTTTATTACGTTATGCGTAAAATTTTTGCTGAAAACGAAAAAACTTAAATAACCCCACTGCTAACTTTCTTTTCTCAAAGAGGTAAGTACAAATGGTAGTGTTTAGCGGTTGTTACACCGCGCTCGTAACCCCTATGACCCCGAATCGCCAAGTGGACTATGAAGGGTTACGCAGGCTGGTTGAATTCCAAATTAGGGAAGGCGTCAGCGGCATACTCGCCGTCGGCACCACAGGCGAAAGCCCCACTCTCGACTGGAACGAACACAACAAAGTTATCGAAAAGGTTTACGAGCACAGCGGAACCAAAGGCTTAACCATAGCTGGGACAGGAAGCAACAGCACTCAAGAAACCATCGAAGGCACAGAACACGCCGCCAAAATAGGCGTGAAATGCGTTTTGCTCGTGGACCCGTATTATAACGGGCCAAGCTCGTTGGAGATACGCAGAGAATACGTGGAACCCGTCGCCAAGCGGTTCCCAGAAGTCCAAGTAATCCCCTACGTAATCCCAGGTAGAACAGGCACCCAGCTCTACCCTCAGGACTTAGCGGTTCTTCACCAGCAATACCCAAACGTAAGCTGTGTGAAAGAAGCCACAGGCGACCTCGACAACATGCGCTTAACACGCAAACTCTGTGGCAGCAACTTCGCAATTCTCTCAGGTGACGACGACAAAACCTTCGCCATGATGACCGCGCCCGACATCGCCGCGGCAGGCGTAGTCTCCGTCGCTTCCAACGTCGCCCCACGTGCAGTGCAAAGCCTAACTCAAGCTTTGCTCGCTCACAGAACAGAGGAAGCTAACAGGCTCTACGCAGCTTTGAAACCGCTCTTCAGCATAATCACCGTCAAAACACAGGAACAAACATCCTTCGGACCCGTGACCTGCAAAGCCCGCAACCCACTTGCATTCAAGACGCTAATGAACATTCTAGGCATGCCCTCAGGACCATGCAGACAACCGCTCGGAAAAATGACGCCAGCAAGTCTCGAAATAGTCCTCGCCAACGCCCGCAAAGTCTACGAAACCGACCCCGCGATACTCCAGCCCATAGCAGACTTCTTCAATGTAGACCTAAGAGAACGCTTATACAACGACCAGTTCTGGCAGGGGCTCACCTATGCTTAAGCTGTGTGTGGCAGGCGCCGCAGGCAGAATGGGCAACGCCGTCATCCGCGAAGCCACAGCCAAAGGACACCAAATCGTCGGCGCCATCGAAGCAGCCAACAACCCCTCCATCGGCAAGAGCCTAAGGGAACTAGGCATATGCAACTGCGAAACCCGCATTGCCAGCTCAGAAGGGCTAAGCGAAGCAGCCAGAGACGCAGACGTGTACGTCACATTCACAGCACCAGCCGCCGATGTCGTCAACGTGCCTCTTGCCGCCAGCCTAGGCAAACGCATAATCTTGGGCACAACGGGCTTCACCGAAGAACAAACCCGCAAGCTCTGCCAAGCCGTCGAAGGCAAGGTTCCAGCCGTGTTTTCACCGAACTATTCCGTGGGCATAAACATCCTCTTCAAGCTCGCCCAAGCGCTGAAGGCTTTTCCGCAGGAGTACACGTTCAGCATAAGCGAAATCCACCACACGGGCAAGAAGGACGCGCCAAGCGGAACCGCCAAAAAACTCGGCGAAATCGTCGCAGAAACACGTGGCTACACCCGAACCGTTTACGGCAGAGAAGGCACCAGCCCACGACAACCCGAAGAACTTGAAATCACCGCGTTACGCGCAGGCGGAGTCCCAGGAATCCACGACCTTATCGTTGCAGGACCATACGAGATGCTCCGCATAGAACACACCGCTTTCTCCCGCAGCGTTTTCGCACAAGGCGCCGTTTACGCGGCGGAATGGATAAGCCGCCAAGCGAAGCCAAGAATCTTCAGCATGGAAGACGTGCTGGATCTATCCTGATTCAGGTGTAAAACAGTGGGCAACAGAGTAGTCATCAAATTCGGAGGCGCCGACCTCTCCACAGGCGAAAAAATGGCGCAGGCAGCCAGGATGGTTGCAGACGCGAACTACAAGGAAATCATAGTTGTTGTGTCAGCCATGGGCAAAACAACCGACAGCCTCCTCAACACGACCTCGCAGATAGGCGACGTGAGCGACCAAGATTACGCCGAGCTAATATCCATGGGCGAACGAGTCAGCGCCCGCTTTTTCTGCAGCGCCCTGAGAGCTCAAGGCGCAAAAGCGGAACTTTTCGACCCGTGCAACGACAACTGGCCATTGATAACCGACTCTAACTTTCGCAACGCCAAGCCAGACATGGAGAAAACTACCGAGCGGGCAAGGAAATTCATAGCTCCGCTGCTGGGTAACACAATAACCGTGGTTTGTGGCTTCATAGGAAAAGACCCGAACGGCAGAATCACCAGCCTCGGAAGAGGCGGAAGTGACACGACCGCGTTGGTACTAGCTAAGTGCTTAGACGCGGACGAGGTGATACTGGTAAAGGAAACGAGCGGTGTTCTCTCGGCAGACCCAAGAATCGTGTCTGAAGCAAGATCGCTCAACAACCTGGATATACGTGAAATGTTCGACTTAGCGCAAGGTGGTGCGAAAATCGTGAAGCCTGAAGCGTTGCGGTACAAGCAGCCAAACCAGATGCTTAGGGTTGTGGATTTCTCCTCGGGCAATCTCGCTGTGGGAGGCACCGAAATCACAGGCTCTTTAGACCTAAACTCATCTGAGACGCAAAGCCGCCAAGACTTAATTGCCGTCAACGTGGTCTGTGAGGTAAACGCGGAAAACATCAGTGAAGTCTTCTCAGCGCTTAGCCAGAAACCCATATACGGCGTCAGCTCAGGCGGCAGGTCAATCACGGTGTTCACTTCAGACGGCAACATCGTCGAGGTCATACGTAAGCTGCATGGCGTAGCGGGCTTCAAGGCGGTGAGCCACCGGGAAAACGTGGCTATGCTTCAGGTAAGCCACCCGACGTTCATAGAATCGCCCGGCGGCGTTGCAGCATTAAGCACCGCGCTGAGCCAGCAAGGCATCAACATAATCGAGGTCACCACCAGCAAGGCAACCATTAACGTTTTTATCGAAGAAAACCAACTCAACAAGGCGAAGGAAGCGATAAGTAATGTCTTCAAACCGTAAAGTAGCCATACTGGGCGCAACCGGAGCCGTTGGACAACGGTTCATTCAGCTGCTGCAAGGGCACCCATGGTTCCAAATCGAAGTGCTCGCGGCTTCGGAGCGGTCAGCAGGCAAAAAATACAAGGACGCCTGCAACTGGCTCTTAGAGTCGAATCTGCCCAAAGAAATCGCTGAAATGAACGTGGCACACGCCGACGTGGAATCCGTGGAGAAGGCAGGCAACGTGGACTTCGTCTTCTCAGCGTTACCAGGCGACTTGGCAGGACCAGTTGAAGCAGAGTTTGCCGTGTTATACCCGGTCTTCAGCAAGGCAAGCGCACACCGCATGGACAACGATGTCCCACTAATCATACCAGAAGTGAACCCCGACCACGCAGCGCTTATCCCACTCCAGAGGAGACTGAGGGGTTGGAAAGGCTTCATCTCAACAGACCCCAACTGCAGTACCATTCAACTGGCGATGACGCTGAAGCCGCTCATGCAGTTCGGTCTCAAGCAGGTTATGGTTTCGACCATGCAGGCGCTAAGCGGCGCTGGCTACCCAGGCGTCCCGTCGTTGGACATCATCGACAATGTTGTTCCGTTCATCTCTAAGGAAGAGGAGAAAATGGAGTGCGAACCCCTGAAGATACTGGG
>CAZJQR010000034.1:0-19159 GCA_964548345.1 uncultured Candidatus Bathyarchaeia archaeon
TGCATATGTTTCTGAAGGTTTTCGAGGTCAGCGCGGGCGAACCTGAGCTGACTAAAATAGGTCTCTGCAAGTTTGGTCTTTTCTGTAAGCGCTGCTTCTATATCTGCCATTCTTTTTGTGCATGTGGTTTTTTCGTTTTCTGGTTTGGGAGACATCTAAACATCTACTGACTCCTTTTTACTGGGCACAGGATTTTGTGGTCGCTAGGTTAACTCTCACTTCTCTAAATGGCAATTCTTGAATATGAACCTTAGCATATTTTATTGCTGTGAAACGGTAACAGCTGCTGAAATCTGTTTAGTGATCAAAAATCTTTGTAGATTATACCGTATTTAGGTTTTAGTGGGTTCCGTTGAATTTGAACTATTAAAGCGCGCTATTGGCTCTTTTTTATTTGCCATAAGCTGTAATACTTTCCCAAGCTGAAGTTTCTGTGATTTTTGACTGTTTTTACGTAACAAGCGTATAATAGATAATTAAATATGCTTACAAAAGAAGCTTAATTTGATGCGATTGGGTTTCAGGGAAAGATGATTTTTCCATTTAGAGCGTGTTAATGCTTCTCCTGAACATCGCCAACGAGGACCGTCTCATTTCACCATAGTGGTGCGTGGGGTGGGATTTGAACCCGTCTTAATATGGGGAGAGGTTTAGGCTTAGAGGTTTTATTATTCTGAAATCAAGTGAGAAGCATTATCACATGGTTTTTGACCGCAGGGTTTCTTGAATAAAAAATTTGAGTATAGTTGCGTGGGTTGCGGTTTGTTCTCGTAATAGTAAGCTTAAAGATTGGTTGGCAATGCAGTGCATTAAGGGAAGTTCTACTTTGAGAGTTGCGCCTAAGGAAGATAAGCCTTCCCCGAGAGTTGTTTTTCGCTACGGAAAGCAAGACAAACAGATAAGGAATTTCCTGAAGTATCGCAAGCTAATAAAGAGAATTATCAAATGATAATATAGTTTTGATCTATTAATTACAGCGCGCGCGCTGTGTGATATGTGAGATATGTAAGTAGTTAAGAGAAAGAAAGAGACAGAGAGCAGGAGTAAGAGTGGATAGGAAAGTAGGAGTATTTGGGTTTGGGACTAAAATTTAATCCACCGCGTTCCTGAGTACAAAATACTGTGCGCGCGCCACACTCCTCTATTGGCTAACTCGTATATCAAACTACCGAATAACCAACTCTAAGTATGGTCTTCTCCCGCAATATTTCCCTTTTTTGCACGCAAACCATTTTATGCAGAAATCTTTTAATTTATATCTTAGACATCTATTTTTATCGAGTTTGCCATTATGGTCCAACGGAAGAAGACTGGGAGGGAAATTGCAGAACTTGATAAGTTTCCCTCTGAAAATCCAAATACAGTGCTACGCGTTGATGAAACGGGCACTATATTGTTCTCCAATCCTGCTGGCCAGTTTTTGTTGAGGGAATGGAATACAAAAGTTGGAGACCGGCTGCCCGAACGAATAACGCGGCTTATTAGTGACGCTTTGGCGTCCGAAAGGAAGATCGAGTTTGAAGAGTCCTTTGGTGAGCAGACTTGCATGTTCGTGCTTGCGCCTATCATTAAAGAGGGATATGTAAACATTTACGGGATAGACATAACTGTGCGCAAGAAAGCGGAAGAGGCAATGAGAAAGAGCGAAGAGCGGTACCGCTCATACGTCGAGGCTACGGGTGAACTGGGCTGGACAACAAATGCTGAAAGCGAAGTCGTGGAAGACATACCTACATGGAGAAACTTCACAGGACAAACTTTTGAGGAAATCAAAGGGTCTGGCTGGACAAAAGCTCTTCATCCTGACGATTTGGGAAACACGTTAAGAGTGTGGAGACAAGCCATTAAGAAAAAAAGTGGGTACGAGGTGGAGTACCGCGTCCGCCGTCGCGACGGCGTATACAGACACTTCATGGCGCGCGGCGTGCCCCTTTTCAACAAAGACGGAAGTGTGAGGGAATGGGTCGGTACATGTATTGACATAACCGAGCGCAAAAAAGCTGAGGAACTACTTCTGGAACAGAGTATGGTTATAGGCTCAGCTCCAGACGCCATCATATCCACGGACAGCTCGTTTGTCATTAAGAGCTGGAACAAGGCTGCCGAGCAAATACTCGGTTGGATGGCTGCAGAGGTTATAGGAAAAGCTTCTACCTCGATATTCAACATCGTCTACCCCACTTTGAACAGGGTAACCCGCGAACAAGCACTAAAAGAACTTATGAATACTGGCTTCTGGAAGGGAGAAGTCATCTACCACAAGAAGGACGGTTCTCCGATTCCGGTTTCGGTTTCCGTAAGTCTTGTGAAAGACAGAAAAGGCGATGTCAGTGGAACAGTCGCCGTTGTGCACGACATTTCCAAAAGGAAAAGAAGAGTAAAATTCCTAAAAGAAACCAGGCGTGACTTGAACCGTGCTCAAGCAGTGGCTAAGACGGGAAGCTGGCGGCTGAATGTACAGCGAAACGTTTTGCTCTGGTCCGACGAGAACCATCGAATATTCGGAGTGCCCAAGGGAACGGCCATGACCTACGGGAGTTTTCTGGAGAAAGTGCATCCAGAGGACAGGAAGTTTGTTGACCGAAAGTGGAAGGCGGCTCTGCGAGGTGAGCCGTACGATATCGAGCACAGGATAATTGTTGATGGAGAAGTGAAGTGGGTGCGAGAACGGGCTGAGCTGGAGTTTGACAGCGATGGAACGCTGCTGGGAGGGTTTGGGGCCACTCAGGAGATCACGGATTTGGTGGAGATGCGGCAGAAACTGGAGGATGCGCTGGTTCAGGTTGAGGTGTTCGCTAATCAAATGGAGGAATTGGCTGAGAAACGTGCTGAAGAATTGAAGGATACTCAGCGCTTAGCCGCGATTGGCGCTACTGCTGGCATGGTGGGGCATGACCTTCGTAATCCCTTGCAGGCGATTGTGGGTGATTTGTATTTGCTTGGCTGTGACTTGGCTTCGATGCCTGAAGGTGAAGAAAAAGAGGGGATGAAAGAAAGCATAGCTGCCATTAAGAAGAGCGTCGATTACATTGACAAGATTATTCAAGACCTTCAAGATTATGCTAGGCCGATAAAGCCCGCTGCGCAAGAGACGGATTTTGAGGAGCTCTGCAGTGAAGTGCTTTTTAAAGATGATTTTCCAGAAAACATTGATGCAACTTATTGGGTGGATGAAAAAGCGAGAAAGGTTATTGCCGATCCTGAGTTGTTGAGGCGAATCCTAACCAACCTCATAAATAACGCAGTTCAAGCCATGCCTGACGGCGGAAGACTTGAAATTCAAGCGTGTGAAAAAGACGGAGACTTTGTCATAACGGTTCAGGATTCAGGTGTCGGCATCTCTAAAGAAATCAGGCCTAAGCTATTCATGCCCCTCTTCACAACGAAGTCAAAGGGACAGGGCTTCGGATTAGCGGTCGTCAAAAGATTGACAGAAGCCCTAGGGGGAACGGTGACCTTAGAGAGCGAAGAAGGAAAAGGCACAAAGTTCCTGGTGCGTTTACCCCAAAGGGGTTAACGGCTAGAAAATGTTTGAAACCACATAGAATAGTTTGGTTTTTAATCATTGTGGCGCAGCGTCGGTGTAAACGTACAAGAGTTTACTAAAAGTTTCAAGTTCGTTTTTTGTTATCCAATTTTCTTTTTCCAGTTCTTTTAGCCCTTTTTTAACGTCCACTCGCAACCGTTTTTTTATGACCATACTAGCTTGGATGCCTGCTTCTGTAATATCTTTTTCAAGCATGGGGTCTTTTTCGATAAGCGGCGCGAGTTGATTCAAGAATGTCGTCATGGCCTTTGAGCGAAATTGAAGTAAGGCTTTCACTTTCGCAGCACCAAGTGCACCCTTCATTCTCGTTAAGATTCCCATGTCTCCGACCGTCGATGGAGGATATACCATATATCTTTTCTTATCCCCTTTTTCGTATCGAGCAATATAGAACGGAATGTAAACTAACCGTCGCCCCCTTCTTCTCATAGACATGGTTAATTTGTCGAACTCTTTCAAGAAAACTCTTTTCCTCTGAATTATTTCCTGCATTAATTTTGTGATGTCAGAGGTGAGGTCTATCAGCGTAGCGCCTTCTCGCCGTTTCATAGCAACTTCGGCTTCTTTAGCAGCTTGAAGCTCTACAAATATTTCCTTAGCAGTTTCGACGCGTTCGTAACATTCCGTCTTTTGCTGAGCTACTTCAAATTTTAAAGCAGCTTCAACACTCTGCATTTTTTTGACGTTTGTTTTGATTTCTTTATTGAGGGATGGAATCTTCTTCTTGATTCTTTTTAGTTTTAGTGTCCATTGGATTCTTTCACCTTTTCTGCTTAATTGCATTCTTGTTTCGCATCTTTTAGCTTCCGTTTTCAGATGTCTCAAGGTTTCTTGAAGTCTAATCTGATTTTCATGAAGGCGTTGAAGTCTTCTCTTGAATGTTTCGACTTTTCTGGCAACTTTCAGATTGTATTTTCTGTGGATTCGCAGTATTTTCCTTTTCACTTTAGGCTTGATTTTCTCGATTTTTTTGCGGTATTTTTCTTGGCTTTTTCTGATTTCTCTCCGAATTACTTTGATTCTTCGCTCAGTGGTCGTGTTTAGTAGCTTCATGCTGCTGTCTATTTTCTTTATGTCTTTGTCGGTTCTTCTTCTCAGATTTGAGAGTTCTGCGATTCCTGCTCGGACCTCGCACTCTTTAATTGCAGCGGTAAGAATCACTTTGGTTGTGAATTGTCTTTTTGTTTTTTCCGCTTCAAGGAGATAGGCCTTGAAATCTTCCATGAGATCCGAGCTGGTGATCAGACCTTCTATCCTTATTTCTTCCACGCCACAAAAGTTACCGAAATAGTCTTTGTTTCTGGCGATAGCGGCAGCGTAGGCTTCAGTTGTTTCTCGGTTTTCCCGTATGCTCTTGTTAAAGACCTCAATGTCAGGTATTACATCGTAAGAAAGCGAGTGTGAAGTCAGACCGAGCCCGTCGAATAACAGAGTTGCTCCACCGTAGGGAATCAGCCAGATAGGGTAGCAAGCTTCGCTTATGAAGACAAGTTTCTCGTCTGCTTTCCTTAGAACGTAGCTTTCGCCTTTTTTTCTGTTGGATTCAGCTATGTATAGAATAGCTGCCCTTTCCATGTTTTTTGTGAAGTCTTTTAATCTTTTCGCCGTAGGTGTGGCGAAAGGTAAGGCCAACTTTCTTTTCAATCCTTCATCTGGATAACTAGACATAAGGCTCTTCCTCAACAAGAATTTGTGAGGTTGATGCTGTTAATGATTATGAAACAAAGATTCAGATTCAGATTCTGTTTGGACGTTTAAGCGTGATTCAGCAACTTTGTCGAACTGGAGCGGACGTACATACACTCTGCTTTCTTTGTTTCAATCACTTTCTCGTTCCTTCTCCTCTTGTTGCAAAATTCTGAAGTACCACGTACATTATACAACTGGGCACACCAGAATTTATCACAAAGCCTTAACGGAAAAAGAACCAAATGCGCGACCGCTTGCTCTTTGATTTTTCCTTTGCATTTCTTATACGGGTTCGAGCTATGCTTCCATGACTGCGCATTCGAAAACCAATAAAAAACGAAAGCAAAAGTTGTTTAACCCTTAAAGAATTCTTGTGAAGTTCATCAAGCGCCAAGCCTTGTCTCTATGCCCGTTGGGGCAATATTCTCTTTTTTGAAACTTCGCTTATATCTGGTTTTCCTCCAACTATAACTGAGGCTTAGAGGAGGAGAAGGAAATTTTCAACGAGAAGCTAATCAAAATTCTAACCTGCAAACAAAAAACCAATCTGAGAGAAGACAAAAGAAGAGTTCTCGAAAAGCTAAGGAACCACCAAAGGCTCACCGCTGATGAGTTTTGGCGAGTGTATGAGTCCATTCAGCAAGAAGGACCTGAAGTGAATTATCCCAATCCCCAAAATTGGCTTAGCTCCAGCGAGTAATTTCTCAATTCGTTAAAAAAATAACTGCCGAAAAGACAACCTGAAGAAAATCCGTTTCTTTAACAGCTAACTCTATTTGGATGCAATTGCAATTATTTTCGTTATGGATAGGCATCTAGTCTGCTTGTGCGCGCAACTGCGCAGTGGCAAAATGTTAATACAAACTTGGCATTCCCGACCATGGCATTGTTGATATAAAGCATGTACTCAGTGGGGACTAAAGGAATAAGGCTGCGACCTTTAACGTTTACATGTGCCAAGAGTTCATTCCAGGGGCTAACAACCCCAATTTGGCGCGCGTTACATCTGAAAAAGCTGTTACTCTTTTAGGCGTTTTAACAGTGCCAATAGTCAGGCCTTAGGTATCTGACCATAGGTCCATTTTCCCAAACAATGTCGAAGAACGCAAGGAAATCTTCACTGGACATTCTCTTTCTCATCACTTGCTCCTCTATTAACAAACATCTGAAGACTTAATATAAACCAAGCTTCACCTTCCAGAATATAACAAAAACCGATACAAAAAAAATTAGCGATCCCTCTCGCCCGCAAAGCCAAAACTAATTGACTTATTGCTCCTTTTGCTATAAATGACTCTTTGTGGGCTTATTCTAATTGTCTATAGTTCAATTCTATAGTTGTTCTTCATACTACTTTATAGAGATCGTCGAACAGAAGTCAAGAAGTAACGACAAACCGAGTCTAAACCTTTCACACAGTGCATATGAAACCTTAAATCTTCGATTAAGCTAGAACTTTACTGTAAGTCGTTTCCGCAATTTCTGCACGTGTTACAACGAGCGAAAGTTAAACGTAGTTCATGTGGGCGGCTACCGTGAACAAGAAATCAATCTTCAGCTCATTCTGGGCCGTCATAATAATTAGCTTGCTAGCGCTAGCTATTACTAGCCATTTTGGAAATGCAGAAGTTACATTAGGCGAAAGCAAAATAATAGCCTCAGATACCACATGGATGAAAGCAAATGGCCCATACAGCCTTACTGAAAATGTACTTGTAAACAAAGGTGCAACATTAACAATCGAAGCCGACACCACACTAAATCTTAACGACTATTACCTAAGAGTGAACGGTTCACTAACAATTCAGCTAGGCGTTACTATAAATATTAAGCCCGTAGATGGCGGATCTATACAAGTAAACGGTGTTTTAACCGCAAGAGGCACAAGCACCAGACCGATCCGTATAAACGGTGCTAACGGGCAATATTCGTCATCTGATTATTCCTCTATAACTTTTACACAATCCGGTATTATCAACTCGAATGAAAAAAACAGTTCGGGTTCAATAATAGAAAACACGGTTTTGCGTTCAACCCAAATCGAAATAAAAAACTCTCTGAAAATAACCAATAATACACTTCTTGACAGTGACTTGATTGTTTTAAATGGCTCACCTGTAATATCAAACAATCTAATCATGAGTAGAATCAGTATTAATGGCGGGTCACCTGCGATCTCAAATAACAAAATCATAAGCGGTTTCATTTCATTCTACGGACAAAACGGCGGAGAGAACGCAATCATCACCGATAATGTTATTTCAAGCGCCAAAACAGGGATGGGAAAAAATACCGCAGCCATCTGGTTTGGTGGAAGCCAAGGACTTGGCGGCCACGTCTTAATCCAAAGAAACTTCATCACCAACAACAACGAAGGAATACAAATATTCAGAGCTAACAACGAAGAACTCAAAACATCGCTAACAATTCAAAACAACACCATCGTCAATAACACCGTGGCCGTTTCTGTACTGTCCCTTCATTCACCAACAATAATAACTAACAATATTTACAACAACTCTCTCAACATCAAGCTATCCGAAGACGCATCAACCGATATCAACGCAACGTATAATTGGTGGGGAACAACCGACACCCAAGCAATTAACAGAACAATCCGAGACTTCAAAAATAACTCCGAAGTAGGCCTAGTAAACTTCAGCCCCTTCTTAACCGCACCAAACCCCTACGCAACCCCCGACCCAAACGCTCCACCAACAACACCTAACGCAACACC
Source organism: uncultured Candidatus Bathyarchaeia archaeon (assembly GCA_964548345.1). Classification (GTDB taxonomy): domain Archaea; phylum Thermoproteota; class Bathyarchaeia; order Bathyarchaeales; family Bathycorpusculaceae; genus SG8-32-3. The sequence continues at coordinate 7,974 of CAZJQR010000034.1, forward strand.
GAAGCAAACACCAACCCCAAATCCCTCAACAACATCAACGCCAACCGCAACCTCTTCACCTGCACAAACCCCAATCCCAGCCATCAACCAAGAACCTCAACAAACAGAACAACTGCCAATAATCATAGGTTCGAGCATCATAATAATAGTATTTGGAGCTAGCTTGGCATTTTTAGTCTATTTAATTAAAAGAAAATAACAGAACACATAAAATCCCAATAGTCTAACACGATTATAAGGCCTTTCAGTGTGCACAATTAGCAGTTGCCTAACAACTCTTAATTAATTGGCCTTTAGCATCAAGTGCGCGCTATAGAAAAAAGGTTACATAGGTTCAAATTCTACATTCAAAATCGGGCCTCGTCAGTCTTGGATCATGATTTCTATAATATCCTGAAGAATCGTGTCGGAGGGTATCGCAAACCCTATTCCCTGAGAATCCTGAACAATAGCTGTAGCCATGCCGATCACTTCTCCCTGATAGTTCATAAGCGGGCCGCCTGAGTTTCCCGGGTTTAGGGGAGCTGTTGTTTGTATTACATTAGTCATTGTTGTTTGTTCGGTGGTTATAGTTCTGTTTAGGGCGCTAATTATTCCGTTAGTCATTGAACCTGCCAAACCATAAGGGGTTCCAACTACTATCACAGGCTCGCCGACTTTCAGGCCTGAAGAGCTGACCATAAGAAGCGGATTGTACTCGGTTGGCGGAGCGTTTGTGGTGAGCACTGCGACATCCGTGTCTGGGTTGGCGCCTTCAACAGTGGCTGCATACCTGTTCCCGTTTGGGAACGTTACGTTGATGTTTATGGCGCTCTCGATTACGTGGTTGTTCGTTATAACATTCATCTGCCCAGTGTAGTTGTTGACGAAACCAGAGCCTTGCACTGTCGCGAATCCTGTACGCCCGAAAGCATCGAGTTGGCCCACCAACGCTTGAATTACGACGACCGACTCCCTCACTTGCTCGAAAAGCTGGGAAAGTGAAACATTTTCTCCCACAGCGGATGTCATGTTTTCGTAAGTTACAATTTCTGTTGCCTCAATTTCGTTGATTTGTTCCTGCAATGTTGACAATTTACTTTTGAGGCTACTAATTTCCGCCAATATTTCATCATTGTTTTGGCTCTCTATATTAGATGTTTGAAGATTACTGATTTGGTCGCGGATTGCTGAAAGCTGACCTTGGAGGGCCGCAACAGTCTCCAGAACATCGCTCTGGCTCCGACTCGACGTCTCTGCTTTTGTCTGAAGATTGTTAATTTGCTCTTGAATAGATGACAATTGATTTTGCAGCGTATCAACCTGATCTGAAGTGGACTTGTAGCCTAAAAAGTAGCCTATCAATCCTCCCGCGCCGAGGCTAGCCGCTACAATCACAAATATAAGAATAAGGGAAAGCGTCCTTCTTTGTTCTTTTGAAACCTCCAATGGCGGGTCCAACTCCAAACGGAACATCATTAAACAGCTGAGAGGAATTGAAATGGAAATTCCCATGAATGTTAGCTTGTTCCGTTTTAGTAACTGATCTCTCAATGTAAACTGCTTAACTACAGTTATTTAACGATTTATCCAAATTAGCCTAATTAACTTAACGACAACTTGTTTTGATATCTGCCGCTTATGCCTGTCATGTGCCATATAAAGCAAGCATTTTCTCAACGCATACATCACACTTCAACCACCTTGAGATTCTAGAAGCCTATTTGTTTATCGTAGCTCGTAACCTAATTTTTCACTCGAAAATTTATTAAGAAAATTCGCTACCTTCCATAATTACAATTTATATAAGATTTCAGGGCCTGAAAAATATTTCCGTGTCGAAATGTGTCCGATGGCAACAACATTCGAGATCAGAAATAAGGGCTTTATTAAAACACTCTATAATTTTCTCGAGAGAAAGGACAAGGCCATGAGAATCTGGAATAAAAACGGAACAGCCGTTAGAAAATGGCGTTCAAGAGCATGGAGCATCGACCCAAAAAAAACTAAACTAACCATAATCAAAGCTCAAACGCCAATTTCCTTTGACTCAGAGGAAAACTTGGAGATCCTAGATTTAGATTTGGCCAATCCAACTTCATTTCTTCCTGTACATATAAATGAATCTCCGCAATTGCCCGAGTTCTGTAATCAATTCTTTGAGGCTTTAACTGATATTGAACGGACGCATTAAAAATAGCCAGTTTCCTTAACCGAGCGCGCGCGGTCTCTAAAAACTTGCAACCTTGTTAATGTCGCTTCTTCAACCGTTCTCGAAGCTTCCTTTCTCTCTCTTCTTCCTCAAGCCAATACAAAGGAGCAAGAGCCAAAACAACAATTATCCGTCTGATTCTCTGAAGCAAGTTCAATAGGCCAAAGCCCCCATAATTCGAAAGCTTTGGCGTTTTAAAAGCAAAGTTTCTGAAATAATAATATATCAAAAAACTCCTTTCGCTTACCTTAGAGGATAAATAGTAAAAAAAGTGTCCAGCAACCGGAGTAGACATTAAGAACAAGACATTGAAAAGAAAACATACGCAATTTACCATCAAGATTGCGGAAAAGTATATTTTGAGCACACAAAAGCGACAGCTTTGACGGTGTTCGCAAACAACTACGCGCAACTTAATAAAAAAGCACTGTTGCAAGGCTAGCACCAGATAAACCCTAGAACGCGCTCTATAGTTGAGAATAACTGAATTCTTGCCCAAGGAAAAAAGGTAACGCGATAGGTCTAACTTTTGAATTTTTATAGCTAATCAGAAGACGCAAGTTGTTATGAATTGTAAAGCAATTGTCTATGAAAAGTTGAGAAGAATTCTGAAAAGTTAAGAGCATGTCAGCGAAATATACATGTAGATATTAACAAGAATTATTACTTCATCAAGCCTAACAAGAACTCATGTCGAGAAAGAATCAGGCGCTCTTGATTTTGTTTCTTCCATTTGTGGTTTTCTTTTGGTCGATTGGCTGGTTTTTCTATTGGGTAGGTTCCCCGAAACGGAAGCGTACAGTGAAAGATATTCAACTTTGAACTTAGAAGAGTGACTATATGTCTGCAACTATACATGACAAACAAAATTTTCATATCCCTTTGGAGGGCACCAGACTCCTAAGTCGCCGAAACAAATATGATATATTAGCCGATATTTTGGCAGCGTGCAAAAAGCTTCCGCGAACAAAGTCTTGGCTATTAACCCACCTAAGGCTTTCAACAAGCCTAGCAAAAAAGTCTCTAAGCTTTCTTGTTGCTGCAAAACTCTTAGAAGTAAGCCAATCTCAAAATAGAAGGTCATTTAGCTACAAAACAACTGCTAGGGGTAAAAAAGCCCTAGAAGTTTATGCAACTCTTGCCACGCAGTACTTTTCCACATAAATGTTCAACCATCGTATTGACAGTTGAAAGTTACTGTTGGCAAGGCGTAGTAGCGCGCGCGCAAAACTGCGAATTATTGTTTGTCTTAGCCTCTTGAACATTTGTTAAGTGAAATATGTGATGCATAACTATGCCTATATTTCTGTTGATTAGTTTGCTTGGTCTTTTTGGACGCGCTTATATTGACAAGATGAGGCACTTCGCCAAATGATGAGCCGAGAGAAAATACTTACCTTATTCTTTAAAATCGGTTAATTATCTTCAATAATTTTCATTGCGCGCTTTTTTTGGTTTTGAAATTCTTACAACATGAAAAAAAATTTGATTCCTTTTTTAGCTAAGCCGCAGCGGTTCTGTTACTTGAGAGTTCCTCCGCGAAAGGACATTTAATGCCTTTAGAGCCCTGAACTTGCGATTCAACGGATTCACATCGTCGGTGACGGCAGCTTATGAGATTTGCACAGGTCAAACACTCCGAGGATATTTCCTGAGATATGCTGTTCTGATCGGAGTAACCGACTCTGCTAGAAAGAGCGCTCGCGTCTGATTGAGATTTCATCAACTTGTACGTGACTTGTTCCAGCTTCTCTCTCTCAGCGCGCGCCTCCAATCGGGTCTTCTGTGTCTTCAAAGGTTCCATTTGAATGTCCTGGGCACTGTGTTTTAATTTAGAGAAGAATTCTGATCTTCCATGATTCTTGCTGCGAAAACGAGCATGAAAGAACATTTTTTTAATGTTTGACCCTACAAGCGTTCCCACGACTAAAGACTTCTTTCTAATGCTTGCTCCTAAACGAGGCGTAGCTAAAGAAAGTACCGAAATGGAAATAACAGCTCCAACACAGTCTCCAGGATTAACCTGTATCAGCGGCGTTTTTAAAACCAAAACCTCGCGTAATATCCAGTATGAAAACCATGTAAGCGACCAAAAGAAAGGCACATACCACATTTGTTTGTACAACAAAAATATCTTCTTAAATCCATTACCAAGACACACGCTAACCTGATTTAAAGCTAAAAGCTTTAAGTTCAGACCGTTTTTCTTGGCACGACTTACCACGTTGTTCACCAGGTTGGATGCTATCATATACTTAACCAGCAATCTTAAAAAAACTTGTGAAATAATAATAAAAACTCAAGCTCAAAACTCAGTCTCAATGGATTTTGACAAAGAACGCCAACTTTAATCGACGTTGGGTCAATTTCATTGTTTAGTGCGTTGTTATTATTTAATTTCAAGGGCTTGGCGCGCTCTATTTCATCCCATATCTACACCAGTTATTACAATGTCAACGCTGAAGTCGGTGATCCCGCTTATGGTTGATGATACACTCAGCGTGATTACAGCTTGTACCGATTGACCGGCGTTTATGTTTGTACTTTCCCTATCCCAGGTGATGCTTATTGGTCCATTAGCTTCTGACGGATTCCAGTTAGTTTTTGTCATTTTAAGCATCAATTGGCTATTGCCGGTATTTTTGACGTAAATCGTTTTAGTGACGGTTCCTCCTGGCGATATATCTCCCCAATCAATAGATGTCAATTTCTGGCTGCATCCGCTGTCGGAATAAATCCCCACATTTATTGCTAATATGGAGCCTCGTGTGGGCAACGCCTCGTTCACACTGATCACGCTTGCGGCTGTCACTGTTAAAAGCATTCCTGCCAAGGTTATTGCAACTATTATAATGCTTGAGATCTTTTGAGCTGCCATACTCACCACCGTCTGACATCGTATGTAAGAAGTCTTAATAAATGTTATTGCCCACTAGAACAACATAGCTACACTTCCTGTAAGCAAAAAAACAAATTTCGGCTCATTCCCGAAATAAAAAACGCAAATCTGTAGAACTAATGCAAGCACACATTTTCCTCAAAACCTCTGAAGCGCGCTCAGTACTAAGAACAAATGCCCGGTCGTGATGTCCCCAGTTATTCTGCAAACTACTTAAGCTGCAAATGGCGGTGCACCTAAAAACCATTTTGAACCTATAGATTTAATAAACAGCCAACCAGATGTTTCGTTTCCAAGGAGGAAAAAGCTTCGTTTGCTGTTGGACACATGGCGATCGCATACTTGTTGGCCAAAACGTCCGCGAAGTTTCTTAAGGTAAGTTTCAATATACCATTGATATTGGTTCTCTCAGTACTTCCAGACATTGACATTCTCCTCGGTTATCTACTCAATTCCGAGATACATCGAGGTCCAACTCACTCAATAATAACCGCAATAATTGTTTTCATCCCCTTTTTTGTGCTCTACCGCCATAAGACAATACCCTACTTCGCCGCTTTGGCATCCCATTCCTTAATAGGCGACTTCTTAATCGGAGGTCAACTCCAGCTACTGTGGCCTTTATCCACAAGTGAATTCGGTTTCCCCTACATTAAAATTACTGATCCAATAAACATTACACTCGAATTCACATTATTCGCAATATCCCTAATAGTCATGTTGAAAACTCGCGATATACTAAGGTTTTTTCAAAACAGCAAATTAAACTTCATTCTGATTGTGCCTATTTGCACTGTTTTGCTGCCCACCTTTTTAAGTTACCCGTTACAAGTTCCCATCTTGTTGATTCTTCCACATCTGTTTTTTTTGGTGCTGTTTTCCATTTCAGTTTTGATTGCTCTCAGAAAGACTGTGAAATAGGCAGAACTCGCATAGTTTGTGGTCAAATATTCGTCTCACACAGTTGGGAAAAAATTCAGAAGCTTAAAATACAATCTTAAGAATATAATATTCGATGGTTTTGTGTGAAAATTAGCAAGTTGAATGGAGTCTCGGTTATCACATCTGATGCGTACACTCTTGGAGAAGTGGATGGTGCTCATGCTGACATAAGCGTGTGGAACAAAACCCATCTAAAGATAGAGCTAGCCAAAGAAGCAGTTGAACAACTTGGATTTAAGAAACCTCTACTTGGTTCGATAACGGTTTGTTTACCTATAAACGCCGTTAAAAAAGTGGGAGATGTGATAACGCTCAACAAGTCACTCTTAGATTTGAAAAATCTCAAAGAGTGCAAGAGTGAGTAAAACGATAGGCCCAAAAAAATAAACCAATATAACCGTTTTGTGTGGCTTAAAATGAGAAAGAAACCAAAAAGGAAAGATAAAGGAAAAAAACTCTACAAAAACACTCATGGGACTTGTTACAGAGTAAGACTAGGCTATAGACTTAGGCGTGAGATTAATCAAAGAAAAATGTTTAAAGAACTGAAAAAGCAAAAAACTTGATTTTTCGCACTTGCCATTCCTATTTTCCTTTTTCGTTCTTTTATTCTATTCGTGAGGTTTATATGTATGGAGGGTATTTGGAAAACCATAATACCCAAATGAAACTAGGGCAAGAATTCAAATAGCAAGAAAACAAAAGGTCTACTATATTAAGAGGCGAAAGATTTGTGGCATGAATATCCAATTCCAGCAGACTTCAACAAACAAAAGGAAATAATTCGAAAACTGAGAAAGTGGATACAGGAGCTCGAAAATGCCAATCTAATAGTCGGTTTTGCATTCAACCATTATTATGAGGATCCGCTGAATCCGAAGGAGCCTGATGAGCTAAGGATTAGGTTTCAATATGGCGACGAACACAATCGAGAAGTTGTAGAGTCTGATCTTGAAAACGAAGTAAAGCAACTATTGCCGAATTACGTTCAACAAGAGAGGCATTGGGGTTCCGGTACAGCGGACTGGCATGTGTTACAAGCATTCGAATTTGGAAGCAGATGTGCCTTTCTTGCATGGGAGCAAATTGAGAATGGGCGTTTTCCTGAAAGTTACTTTGATCAAGCTTCTATCTTAAAATCTGAAAGAGGAGTTGTCGCTAAGCGTATACCAATGGAATTTCAAACCCAGTTTAGCCACGGAGTGATGAATTCTCTTGGTATTCCTAAGACCCCTGACGAGAGAGCAATTCTAATAAAAAATCTCATGGATTCCATCAATTCCAGAACAAAAGAAGAATTGATAAACTGGTTGAACAAAAAATGGCTTGAATCTTAATTTGGTTTGGATTATAAACCAAGTAGCTGATATGCTGGTCGGATTGAAATTGTCCTTATACCCATCCCTAATATCTTGTCTTGCTAGCAAATGTTAATAGCGCCCGATATCATGTCGGAATTTTTCCAATACTAAATTTCAATGCAGAACAAGCTACTAACTTTTACTGAAATTTTGCAATAACATCTGCTTTCCGAGTTCTCAGGTGGGTAGAGAATATTTAAAAAATATGTATTACTTTTTGTACAAGGTTTTAATCGAACATTTTGCGTACAATTTTTGGACTACACTTACTGGTTGCAAAATTTCTCGGAGTAATCAAATATTACAAGGAACTCAATTTGCCAAAGTTCTCTACTTTCTGTTCTTGAATGCTTCGGATGAGGAGATTGGTGTGATTCGTAGAGCCTTGTTTTCCCCGAATTGTAGATATTCCCATTCAAAAAACGACATTCTAACGTTACTTAGGCCGTTTGCTATCGTTAGCAGATTGGTTGAAAAACTTGGTGCAACTAGAATTAATCGTGCAGGTTCTTTATCATTTATTTTCTGGTCTTTGTTGAAATACTTCAACATTTGCCTTACACGAATGACTTCATTCAAGGTTTGTAATCCTTCGAAAAGTATCGAATCATCTTCGTTTATGCTCAGCATCAAAAGCACTAATTGTCCGTTATTATCGTGGCAAAGAATGTCGACGACTTTATTATCATCTGCTGGAACTTCACAACCTATAACACTTAAGCCACTTTCTATCTTCCATATTTCCTCAACAACTATTTTCTCCAGACTGTCTTTATTCTTAACAGTTACTTCTTCTATAGATACTGGGAGAGTTACAGTTTTCGCGGATATTGTTTTAGCTGTCTTAGCAGGCAATTTACGACCCTCTTTTTCTAAGCAGATGACTTAACATAAATCAATTATGAAATCGAAATCTGTATTGAACAACTACTATTAACGTATTATTTTGCATGTAAACTTGTGCAGTGCAATATCCAAACACTATAGTCTGCTATAAGCTGGTGTGTGCTCAATTCAAATCCCACCATATGAATACCTTATCTCGATTTAGTAATCCGCCTAACCATGTAAAAGGTAAAGCAAAAATTGAGAAAATCACAATGATTCTTCGCTTGCTTTTTTTTAAAAAAAACGCCACACAGGTACTTGCTAATCAGTGGCTTGCTAGTGATTCCCATTTCTATATATCTACCCCCAATATTTGAACTAGCGCGCTAACACTATGATCTGAACCGCGTATATTTTTCTCAAAATGCCTTTTGAAATGCATATGTTATTCCGATTTTCGTTGGTTGCGTGGTTGAATTAATTTAAGGTGGAGTTCAAAATTAGCTCTCCAGCATTCAATACATAAGCAAGTAGATATGCTTCACGGTTGATAAACGCTTAACCTTCTAAAAATCAAATCCACTTCTATGTTGAAGCTCCAATGTATAAAAGTGGCTATACTATCCCAGAGCGTCAGATTCTATGGTCTTCTGGTCCAAAAAAAGATTACCCTCGCTTGGAGCTCAACGAAATCTGTTAACGGCTACTGTTCCATCTGTAGCGTTCTAGCTTTTCCTCGCCCTCTTAGTCCTTTAAACTTTAGTTTTGCAGTTAAAATTTTCTCTGTGGCGAACAATCTTGATGCGAGGTACATTATGACTACAGTGAAGGCGGCAACGTAGATTATTCCAAATATGACTGTGGAGTAGTCTCCAAGTACGATAGCTTTGGAAGCGATTATCGGCTGGCTGTAAGGAATTGCAAATAATACGGCTTTCAAGGCTAAAGGCATCGTGTTTATGTCCAGGTAGATTAGGGCTAGCGACGGAATGAAGATGATTGGGTAAAGGTAGCCTACAAGTGCTTGTGCTCCTCGAACGTCTTCTGAGAACGCTGACATTATCACAGCCAACGCCAAAGCTGAGAGCAGGGTTACGAAAAGCGATATTCCTAGCAGTGTGTAGCCAAGAGGTGAAGGAATAAGTCCTAACGCCACTAAATCCACTGACCCAGAGGTTGGAATGCCCAGCGTTATGGAACCCAGCATGTAATTGTAGCCAAACAACACGGCTACGGCTGCCACTCCCGCAACGATAATGGTGCTGGACAACTTGCCCATGAGAATAGAGAAGCGGTCCACGGGAACCGTCAACAAGGTTTCAAGGGTTTTCTCCTCTTTCTCCATAGCCACGCTGGTTGCTGCTATCTGCATAGAGTAAGTAAGCATAATCATCACCGTAAGGGGTAAAGCAAGAGACTGAGAAATCAAGAGGCCAGACAACGTGGCTGGGTCAACACCCTGTTGTATTTTACCTTTGATAATGGTTGACTGCAACAAGTAAACAACATCTGGAGCTATAGCCCTGTTGAAGCCGTTGGCGATGTTGCTGAAAGCTGATGAGCCGATGTCGCTGAAGATTCCTCCACCCTGGAAAACACCATAAACTTTCAACGTAGCAGTGATGGTTAAATTGCCGTCTGTGTGCCGCGTCATGTTTTCGCTAAACCCGGGTGGGATTTCCACGAACTGTGTGCTGTTGTATTCCGCTAGCAAATTTTGAGAAACAACCTCTGGTGGTTGTATGTCGTTGATGACTGCCACGTTCATTGTCCCGTTAACGTAGCTGATGAAAGTTTGACTCCAGTTTCCGTCGTCATTGTTAACAACCAGCAATGTGGCTCTTTGAGCTTGTTCCTGAGCCGATTCCACAGCGTAGCCAAGCACAAGACCAAGAACCGGGAATATTATCAACGGAAGCACAATCATGCCAATGAGAATTTTTGGGTCGCGCATCAACTCCTTGAGTTCTTTGACGAGGATTGTTGTGAAGCCTTTAAGCATAACCAACCACCTTTGCGAAGACTTCTTCTAGGTTTTTGCTCTTGTATTTCTGCTTAAGCTCGGCAGATTTGCCTTCAACCACGATTTTGCCCTTGTTAAGCAAAGCCACACGATCACACAGATACTCCACTTCCAACATGTTGTGACTGCTGAGCAACACGGTGACCTCGTGCTGTTTCACGTAAGTTTTGATTATCTCCCTAACGTGATACGCGTGAAGAACATCTAAGCCGCTCGCCGGCTCATCCAACACGGCAAGTTTCGGACGTGTCATCAACGCTCTCGCAACCAGCAAGCGCCGTTTCATACCCTTGCTGTAAGTCTTTGTTCTGTCTCTCAAGCGTTCTTCCAAACCACTGATTTTGGCGGCTTCCTTGATGGTTTCGCGGAGTTCGTTCTGGTTTTTCGTGTTAAACTTCGCCATGAACTCGAGGTATTCGTTGCCTGAGAGATTCGGGTAAGCACCAGCTTCCTCTGGCAGATAGCTTATGATTTTGCGAACTTCCGCGGCTTGAGCAACCGTGTCTAACCCGAAAATCTCTACGTTGCCAGACGTAGGCACGATTAAAGTGGAGATTGTGCGGAGTGTGGTTGTTTTTCCAGCGCCGTTTGGGCCAATAAGCCCGTAGATTTCTCCTTTCTCTATGTGGAAGCTTAACTTATCTAAAGCGCGTATGTTTCCGAACTGCTTCACTAACGCTTTTGCTTCAACCGCAAATCCCAAAAGCATGCACCAGCGATTTCTGTTTCTATCGGAGTCTTATATAAGAGTTATTTGGATAAAAATTTCCTTTTAGGTTAGAAGAATTTAAACATACGTCTTATTATTTGACCGCGAAGCGAATATAAATACCATTCAGTTAAAACAAACAATGTCAACAACACTATTATTTTTTTGATTAAATTTTAATCCCAATCCCAATCCCAATCCCAATCCCAATCCCAATCCCAATCCCAATCCCA
>CAZJQR010000035.1:0-19110 GCA_964548345.1 uncultured Candidatus Bathyarchaeia archaeon
CATAAACCCATCAGCCTCTTCTGAGGGAAAACTACTCAACACCGAAAAGTCCGGAGTCACAATGTAATTCGCGTAGATTATAATCGAAAACAAAAACACCGCAGGAATGCAACAAACAACAAGCCTGCGCACATCAACCATTTTCCGATCAAGAAACAAACGAAAGATAGTGACTAAAACGATAAAGAGCATGATAACAGCTACAAGCTGATGAGCAAAAACAACCGAGAGCATAGCCAACGAAAGCAAAACTCCATTTTTAATAGGCTTACCGTTTTTTTCAATTTGAATCAAAGTTAAAAACAGAAAAATCAAAGCAACCTCGGTACGCAACATATCCCACGATATTCTCAAAGCTACAAAATACAAAGTCGCAAACAAAACAGCAAGAAAACTCTTCCTAGCACCCCAATACAATGTTTTATTAGCATAAAAGTAGACAGACAAACCCAACAAACCAAGAAGCAGAGGAGACAACACCTTCAACGAAGCAACAACCGGAACCCCAACAGCAGTAACACCCATCAACAGTGCATACAAAAACGGCGAAAACGCCAAAAAACTCCAAAAACCTACACCAGCCTTTAGCCAAATAAGTGTATTTGGAACATAGTAAGCAAGAGTGTCAAATCCCACCACGTAGGTACCCATCAAAATCTCAGGTATGACCCGAACAACTAATGGCACGATGAAAGCCAAGAAAAGAAAAACTCTGGGCTTAAGCGCCAACTTAAACCTTGCTATCAAGCGTAACCGTGCCTAAGTGCTCTGTTTTACGCCACTTTTTCTTTCTTCTTAAAAATATCTCAAACAACGCATACATAGCTATGAAACTCTGAAACCCCCAATAAGCATAGATGAACGGAAGCCACAACACGTTTCTCAACTTAAACGGCTTCACCATAAAAACCAAAGAGAAACCTACCAAACCCAGAATGAAAATTGTGAGAAAAGATATGAACTGTGCGATGAGGGCTGAAAAGAACGTGGAAGGAACAAGGAAAAACAAGAAGGGCATAAAATAGTTAGTGACGCAGAGCAGTATCATAAAAGTCCCGAACATCGTAACTTCAGCGTCGAACCGACGCAGATTAGGCCTCTTCATCAAACGGCCAAATTTCGTTCCAATCTCAATGTTGCCTCGGTACCACCTAGCCCTCTGAGCGATCAACTCACTAATGTTGAACGGACTCTCTTCCCAAGTGCGAACTTCAGACGCGTACCTAATAACGTGATCCTTCTCAATCAGCCTCAATGACATTTCCGTATCCTCAGCCAAACATTCCTCGTTCCATCCTCCAATCTCCCCGATAGCCTCCTTTCGTATAAACTGGCATGTCCCAGCCAAACCAACGTACAAGTTAAGCGCGTCTTTCCCTCGAGTGAAAAGCTCAAACTGAACAGCCCACTCGAAAGAGATAAACCTAGTCAACATATTCTGACCAGCATTTATAGAACAGATTCTACCCTGCACTCCCGCCACAGACGGATCTACAAAATACTTAACCGCTTTCAAAAGGGTGTCACGCTCCGGAACACTATCCCCATCAAAAGTAGCAATAATCTGTCCCCGAGCATTACTGAGCCCTAAATTGAGTGCAGCAGCCTTCGTCGTCGACTTGGAGCGGCTAAGAAGCCTAAGTTCAGGATGACTTAACGAATACTGAACACACAGTTCCCGAGTCTCGTCAGTTGACGCATCATCAACCACAATTATTTCTTTCTTATCCCGAGGATAGTCAAGATTTTCCAAGGCATCCAGCAGTCGAGAAACCACCCTTTCCTCATTCTTAACTGGAACAATAATGGATACCACCGGCAACTCTCTCGTGACATCTTCAGAGCGCTCAAACTTCTTTTTGCGTGCTCGCAACAAACACCTAGCCCCAGTGGCAACTATCGGTATGTTATAGAGCGTGAAGAAAAAGAAAACAAAAAGCAGAGAAGTAAAAAGCACGTAAAGCAAGATCAATTCATTAAAACCTTTTCGAAACGACTAGCACAGTCTATATTGAAACAGGAAAACGCGAATTTAGTGAATTAGCAAGCTTCCCGAAACCTGTTACTAAAACTCTCACGATAGCCATAGGTCCTTCACGACTTAGTAAAAGTAGGTCCGTTGATATTCATCGCTGCCAAGAATCTGGCGAAACTCAAGTCAGATGCCCAGTTTTTCGCTCTGATACTTCCCCAGTTCTGAGCAAACTGACTTAGCTTGCCGGCAAGCGGAAAACCGATTTCCCGTATTGCTCGCACAATTTTGTTCTCAAGGAGCCCTTCCAACTTCCTTTCGATGGAGAGAATGCTTTTAGCCAGTGTGAAGCTGCGGACGTTGTCGGCTACTACTTTTATCGTTAAATCTATAAGCGCTCTATCTATTCTCCGTAAGGCTCTGAACCACACACCTGCACGAATGGCTTTCATTCTCAACTTTAACAATTGTCCTTTAACAACCAAATCGGAAGTTGTACCTGACAAGGAAATCTTCCACACGAACATTAAACACCTTTCCTTTGATCTGCTCCTTAGCACCAATCTGAATTTAGTAGACTAATAGCCTGTCAAGCAATAAAATACTTTGTGATCAGAGTACGACGGCTTCTTGACAACTACTGCCATTCTTTGCTGTTACACAAAGTAGTCACATATTCTTTTATAGTTGTAACATGAAAACCTAATGAAACATTAACACATAGGAGAAACTGCGCGGATACAACACAGCAAGAAGCTTTATGGGCTATTAACCAAGAGCTATTTAAGAAATCCTGAATTCCGAAATTTTTCGGAAACTTCACTTACAACATTTTTCGCATAAACCCGGTAAAGTCCTCGTCAACAAACAAAGAAGGGAGAAGTCAATTGCAAATTGGTATTTCAACATGTGAAAAAGCCAGTTCTGCGCAGCTGATAGTTGCTGCCTTGAACGAAGAACATGGAATAGGACTCACGTTAACGGAGTTTTTAGACAGCTTTGAGTTTTCGAACGTTCTTGTTGTTGACGGTCACAGCCGAGACAGAACTGTGGAGATCGCTAAGAACCTGGGGGCTGAAATAGCTTTCCAGGACGGTTTCGGCAAGGGCAACGCTATAGCGAAGGCAATCCAACACATCGACCTAAACGTGAAGTACGTGGTTCTCACCGATGCAGATTACACTTATTCTGCAGAATATCTACGCGCAATGATAAACATACTTGAGAATAACCCGCTTGCAGGCATGGTTTGTGGAAACAGGTTCAGTGGACAAATGGAATCGAAGGCCGTGCGCAGTTCGTTCTACTTCGGAAACAAGCTTCTAGCATTTGCACACAACCTACTCAATGGTGTTTCCTTACGCGACCCATTAACTGGCTTACGTGTAATACGTACAAAGATACTAAAAGATTGGATGGTGAAATCGCAAGGCTTTGACATTGAAGTTGAACTAAATCTTCTCATAGAAAGAAAAGGGTACACCACAATTGAAGTACCTATAACTTACCGTAAAAGGTTAGGCGAGAAGAAACTGAAAATAAGAGACGGGGCAACCATCCTGAAAAGAATATTACAAGAAGCTATTTATTAAAGAACTTTCACGAATCATCACAATAAGATGTTTTATCATATTGGTCAATAGTTTTTTTTATGGCTCTTGTACTGCAATTGAAACCATAAAGAACAAAAACCAAGCATTTCTGAATAGCCACACTTATTTCAATAATCAAAAATCATTCAGAACTTTGCTTTTAGGCATAGAATTGGTGGCCGAATCGCTTATGTCGGTGGTACATGGTTCGACGGAAAACAATAATAATCTCCACAATACACTACTGCGAAATAAAGGAATTTACAATGGAAGAAAGAGACAAAACCGGTCAGGTTAAAAGTCTCGACAAAACACCTAACGAGCCACCAAAGATGAATGGCTCGCTTTCCTTATTAGATGGTGCTAGCGCTCAGATACCTGTAATCACACCTGAACTGGCTGCTCTGAGCAAGATAGCAGCCGATAAAACTCGACCGCTTGAGGAGCGTTTAGAAAGTTTTGAAATAATTCTCGACTCAGAAGTTGGAGATACCAACCTTACTAGGGGTAAGAATATCGAGAGGGAAATAGGGCTCAGGCAGATATACTTGAAGTTTGAGGGTGGAAACCCGACTGGCACTCAAAAAGACCGCATCGCGTTTGCCCAAGCTTTGGACGCACTTCGAAGAGGCTATGACGAGATCACAGTAGCCTCATGCGGCAACTACGGCGCAGCAATAGCGCTGGCGGCTTCCCTCGCTGGACTACGCTGTTTGATATACATCCCTCAACGCTACCATACCCACAGAATTACGGAGATTACCGAGTTCGGGGCTGAGATCGTCAGAGTTCCTGGAGACTATGAAGAAGCTGTGAATGTGTCTCGCCTAGATGCAGAAAAAGAGGGTTACTACGACGCCAATCCAGGCGGTGCTAACACTAACCTGCAGTTAAAAGCGTACGGCGAAATAGCCTATGAAATTTATGATGAACTTCGTGACGCTCCCGCCGCTGTGGCTGTTCCAGCTTCGAATGGATCCACATTAGCAGGCATATATAGGGGCTTCGTTAGCCTCTATAACCGTGGAAAGACCTCTCGCATTCCGCGCTTCATAGCTGGTTCCTCCTACGGAATGAACCCGATAGTTCAAGCGTTTGTCAAGAACACGCCTCATTGCGTTGAGTTGAAGCCTGAAAGAATCAGAAATACAGCAGTTAACGAACCATTGGTTAATTGGCGATCAATAGATGGTGATTATGCTCTTTCAATTATAAGGCAGACGCGAGGGTGGGCAGCTTTCGCCACAGACAAGAGCATGATGAATTACGCCCGCTTGATTCGTGAAAAAGAAGGCTTAAGTGTGCTTCCCGCCTCGACTGCAGGGCTTATAGCACTTGTGGATCGACATAGAAAAGAACCGTTCCCAGGCGACCGTTATGTTGTAATCTTGACAGGAAGAAAAGCATGACGCCAATTTCTGAGAGAGGGGCGATAGTTTATTGCGAGCGGGAGTTTCTTACGGCTAACGGCAAGACCGCCCATGGTTTAGTCCGTCACACTGATAGATACCAGATTATTGGCGTAGTCGACTCTACTGCTCCAGTTGGAGATGCGGGAGAAGTGTTGGATGGAAAAAACAGAGGCATTCCCCTGTTCTCCACTCTAGAAGAGGCTTACTGCAAAACGACGCCAAAGATTTTCATAATAGGCGCAGTTTCAGAAGGCGGAATTTTACCCGAGGGCTACGATCAAGCTGTTGCTTGGGCTCTATCCCACGGTCTTGACGTGGTTTCTGGTCTACACTATTTTCTTTCGGAGGATAAAAGGTTCGCCAAATTAGCTGCCAAAACGGGTTGCAGCATCACGGATGTCCGCAAGATTTTCAGAGACTATAAAAGATTCTATACAGGCGAGGTCAGCCAAGTTGGCTCAATCAGAATCGCAAGCTTGGGCACAGACTCAGCAATTGGCAAGAGAACGACATCTGTCATGTTAGTTCATGAACTCAGACGGCGTGGACGCAGGGCAGATATGATTTTCACGGGGCAGACAGGGTGGATGCAAGGTTGGCCGCATGGTGTAGTGCTTGACGCCATGATAAACGATTTCGTTTCAGGCGGTATCGAAGGCGCCATATTGGATTCTTGGAGAGATGAGAAGCCCGAAGTCATAATTATCGAAGGCCAAGGAAGTCTGGTGCATCCATTCTTCCCTGGAGGATTCGAGATAATGGCAGCAGGACAAATACATGGCTTCATCCTACAAGACGCGCCTGGACGCCCCCACCTTGACGGGTTCCCAAGTTTTCCAATGCCAGACCCTGGCAGAGTGATCAAAATCGCAAAGCTGTTATCCCAACGACCCCTCATAGGAATAGGTCTTAACCATGAAGGATTATCTCAAGCGGAAGTCAGAAAAGCCAAAACAGAATTGAAGATGAGATTCAAGGTACCTGTTGAAGACCCAGTAGTTGAAGGCGTGGCAAAAACAGCTGACGCAATCGAAGAGTTATGCAAAAAGTGATGCCATGAACCTTCAGTGTTTCAAATCTATAACAGTCTTTGAGCCTATGCTACGAGGAGACGCAGTAGACACAAAAATTTCATGTATAGAAACCACAGGTGAACAACATTTTTTCCATCTTCGCCTCAAATACGAAGAAACTCTAGGTCAAAACCAACTTCCCCTGCTACGTCTAGCCTCAGCTATGCCTTTGCTCAACTACGGACTTTTCACAAAGGAAATAAGGTTAGAGTGGTCAGTTAGCCAAGCGGACTTTTCGCTTTTAAATGACCTTCTCGACATTTTCTCCAAAGACATTTTCATCAACAAACTAATTCGAAGGAAAAATCCGTATTTATTGTCGCAGTTCATTCCCTCTGCCGCTGAGGTTACCAAAGCAAACGCCAGTCCCATGGCAAAAATAGTTGCGCCCAGCATCGTAAACGATGTTCCAGTTTCGTTTGAGTTTAACAAAAATTCCTGCGGGGTCCTTTCAAGCGGTGGAAAAGAGAGCCTTCTCACTTATGCTATGCTTAAAGAGATAGGAGCTGAAGTTCACCCTCTGTATGTCAACGAGAGTGGAGGCCATTGGCGCACCGCTCTTCCAGCTTATCGGCAATTTAGAGACAGTGATGCAAACACGGCAAGGGTTTGGACGAATGTAGACCGCTTCTACACGTTTATGCTGGATAAAATGAGAATCATTAGGAAAGACCATAGAAAAATCTGGGCGGATACTTATCCAATAAGACTCTGCATCTTTCCGGTCTATGTTTTTCTTCTTCTTCCAATCTTCGCTAAGCACAGAATCGGGAATGTTTTAATTGGGACCGAACTTGACGACCCTCGAATGTCCACTTACTTTGCTGGAATCAGACATTATTTTGGAATTTACGACCAGACTCAGGACTTTGATATTAGAATGGAGCAATGGTTCTCCAAGAGAATGCCTGGTATGCGTCAATGGAGTGCTGTTCGATCGATATCAGGATTAATTGTGGAGAGGATATTAACCAGTAGGTACCCTGGACTGGCACGAGTTCAACGTTCTTGCCACAGTTGTCGTTTCAATCATGGTTCATTACTCCCTTGCGGCAAATGCAGCAAATGCCAAGGCATTCTTCTATTTCTATTGGCTAACAATGTTGACCCGTCAATTATGGGATACAATGATGAAGATGTCGCAGGATTACCTGCCAGAATTGCCGAGGGAAATCTCAGACTTGACGAAGATGAAAAAAACTACGCCCTCTTTCTCGCAAAGCTTTTGCCCAGCTTGAAAGACCAAGAAACTCTTCATATTGAAACAATTCACATTAATAAACCAACCAGCGATCTACAACTTTTGCCAGTTCGCTTCAGATCACCCATACTTGAAATTCTCATGAAATACACGAAAGACTTCTCAACATTAAATGGCGAATTATGGATTACTATGTCAAAGCCTTCCGATTTAACTAAAGAGTCTTAACCATCCGAATTGCATTGCGGGTTGCATTATGTTCAAACTTGTAATAGCCTTCAATCCTTTCCTTAAATGTATACCCGACCTTTCTGTATACATTTAAAGCAGCATCATTTCCTTCAGACACCTCCAGCTGTGACCAACGCATGCCTCTTCGCTTCATGTCTATCTCCGCCGCTTTCAGCAGCTTCAACCCTATACCTCTGTTTTTGAAAGCTGGATCAACATCAATTGTCTCGATGTTGCAAGTTAAGCTTCTTTGGCGATAGGTTACTATAAGGAACGCTCTAATTACCCCTTCTCGCTTTTCAACTAGGCAATCGCTATTTGCATTTAAAATCAGGCGTTCTAGATGGCGTTTTGAATAGGCCACTTTGCCCGGAAAGCATTTTTGCTCTATTTCAACGATAGCGTCGATTTCATTTGCCATTGCAATGTAGATGTCTGATGGAAGTCTTGACGTCATGTTCTCAGTTTAATATCGCATGGGCTTCCTTAAAAAGCTCTCACTGCCATTCTCCAATTAATTGGCGTGATGGTTTTGGATTTTCGGTTACTTTTCAAGAGGTGTTGTTGAAGAATGGTTTATAGGAACGAGATTGTTGATTAAGTTTGTTGGAACTTGGATTGAATGGCAAGTTTAGGTGAATATTTGGGATTTCGATGAAAATGAGGATAGTTCGAGCAGAGGCATTTCCAGTCGAGTTGCAATTGAAGGAGCCGTTTGTGATAGCTAATGAAACAACTGAAGTTGCAGATAACATATTCATACGGCTGGAGACTGAGACGGGCATAGTTGGTTGGGGTTGTTCGACTCCTGACGTGGTGACCTCGGAGACAAAGGAGACCGTGCTCAAGAATTTTAAGGTTGCAAGGCGGCTTGTTATTGGCTGTGACCCAACTAGAATTAATCTTGTGAATTTTGCTTTGGATACTGACCTTGCTGGCAATTCTTCTCTGAAGGCAGGTGTAAACATGGCCTTGTATGACGTCATCGGTAAAATGGCGGGGATGCCTTTGTTCAGGTTGCTGGGGGGTTATAGAGAGAAAATAGAGACATCTGTTACGATTGGATTGAACCCGAAAGACTTGATGGTGGACAAGGCTAAGCAAATAGTCTCCGCGGGATTCAAATTCATTAAGATCAAATGTGGAATCAATGTAGAGCAGGATATCGAGAACATTCTTGCTATTCGAGAAGCGGTTGGGTCATCAATCAAGTTAAGACTGGATGCTAACGAGGGTTATTCGGTGGAAGCCGCCCTTAGAATTGTCAAGATGCTTGAGAGAGAAGGGGTCGCCATAGAGATGTTGGAGCAGCCGACAAAAGCAAACTACCTGTATTCTTTGAAGGATGTTGCTAACCAATGCTCGGTTCCGATAATGGCTGATGAGACCGCTTTGACTTTGAGAGACAGCGTAAAGCTGGTGAAGCTCGAAATTGCAGATATGATAAATATTAAACTGATGAAAATTGGGGGAATTACCAATGCCATCAAAGCCAACGCGCTCGCAGAGTTGGCTGAGGTTCCCGTCATGATCGGGTGCATGAACGAATCAATGGCTGCTATGTCTGCTGGTGTCCACTTTGCTTGTGCCTTCCGAAACGTTCAGCATGCGGACCTTGATTCAGCGTTAGACTTTACCCATGACGTTGCTAAGGGCGGCGCAAGATATGAGGACGGTTTTATTATTCCTTCAGAAAAACCTGGTTTAGGTGTCGAGGTCCAACTTTGAACAACAATAATTTCACCAAGATTCTGAGAGAAGTTCCAGATTATAGCCGATTCTTGAGGTTGAACGAGATAGAGGATCTTGCTGGAAATTTCATGCAATATTCATCGATTGAAGAAAGAACAATTGGGAAGACGGCAGAAAACAAACCACTCAAAATGTATGTCATGGGCAAGGGAGAGAAAACCGCGCTGATAATAGGTGTGCCTCATAGTGATGAGCCTTTAGGTAGTCTGGTGGCAATTTACTTTATTGATTGGATGGTGAAGCATCCGGAAGTTGATTTCTTCGGTTGGCGATGGTTGATAATACCTGTGCTTGAGCAGCGTGGGATGCGAATGAATCAAGACTGGTTCAGCAGTTGGGGCTCGCTTGTTGACACGGCAAAGTCTTATTTCAGGGAGCCGACTGAAAACCAGTATGAGTGGACGTTTCCATTTGAATATAAAAACTACAAGTGGGTACACTCTAGACCTGAATCTAATGCTGTGAAAGAAATCATTAAGGATGAAAAGCCTGACCTTTTGTGCAATTTGCATCATTGTGGCTTTTATGACACCTACTTTTACTTCAGCAAGGACCTCCCTGAAGCGTATCCGAGATTAAGCCATCTATCCGATAATCTGGGGTTGCCTCTTTCAACTTCTAATCCTGATGTCCCTTTCGGGAAAATTCTGAAGCCCGGTTTTTACCAGATGTATGGTTTAAGGGATTACATTGAATACTACACTAAGTGCGAACCTGAGAATCTTTTAACTATGAGACGTGGTTCAACAAGTGACGAGTGGTATCAGGATACGATTGGAGGTTTCAGCTTTAACTGCGAAGTTCCTCTTTTGGAATCGTCAATTAAGAAAGATAATGAAGTATCAGACCATAAATTGCGAGGTCTGCTTGAAAAAAGAAGAGAAAAAAGAGCAGCTGTTGTTCAATATTGCATAAATGTGTTGACTAAAATGGAACCTTTTTTCTGTCTTTCTGACCCCTTACTTTTGGGTTCAGTGCTAAAACATGTGGCAAACGCCAAATTGGAATTGGAAACTGCCGACTCAAAAATACGAGATGCAGGAAACCGCAACGCCACCAACTTTGAAGTATTCGAAAACGACTTGATGGTTGACGTTGCCGATTTGCTGCTGATGGGGCAGATCTGGCGTGTCACAGAGACTATTTGTCGCACTCAAAGAAAAAGTCAAACAGAGAATATAATAGTAGAAATCGACAGGAAAATAATGGCTCTTGCCAAGAAGATAAACCGTCGGGGAGGATTCGTGTCAATTCCTCTTCAGAAACTGATTAAGATGCAGTTGGGCAGCATTCTCATTATTACTGATGTTTTATCAAATGATACACAATTAAACAGAGTGCGCACTCAAAAATAGTCTCAACCAAAAGAATAATTCAGAATTTGCTCATGTTGTTGTTTTAATCCATAATTAGATCACGCTGCCCTAGAGGATACAACCGATTTTGCTGCAAGAAATTTGTTGTTTGTATCTAGTGGATAATAAAAGTAAAGGCTGGATAATAGAGCCAAGAGTTGGATGTAATTTTCATTGGTATCCTATTAAAAGCAGAGCAACAAGTAAAGCTGCAGTTGTTACGCCGTCGGCAAGAGAACTTTCAATGGGAATAACAAAATTATCAGGATCAAGCCCTTTTTTGTAAGTCATGTACCCAACAGTAAAAGAGATAATGGTTACTATGAAAACTGCAATTACGTTCACGGTAAACAGCAGAGTAAAAAAATTCAAGAACGCATGCACAGTCAACAATCCTTCTGAGAGCAATGATATGACAGCAAACAAAATGAACATTACAACTGATGCAAGCCATGTGGCTAAGATTCGTTTTGCATGACTTAATATTGAACGAAAAGAAGGGACAAGCAAACCCAAAGCAAACTTTGTAGTAGCAGTAGAACCAACTACTGAACCAACGTCTCCAACTGTGTCTATCAAAGCAGGATAAACTGTATAAACCTCTTTTCTACCAGCCACGATTTTATCGATGTCTTTTAGAATTGTTCCTGTGATGTTGACAATGACAGCTACCAAAAGTAATGTTAGTAAAGACTCTTTGAGTGTTTTAACAAATTCTTTGTTATGGTAACACTTCAATAGAAAGAAAAATGCAAGAGCGACCAACAACACTACCAAAGAAATAACAGTGATTTTACCAGCTACATTTAACAGGAAGAAGAGGGTGAGGATTGAAACATAGAATAGACTCATGGTGATGTCCGCAACTGTTGACATTATTGGATATAGAACAACGTCAGTATCTAACCCCTTCTTAAAGGAAATCACGGCAAACAGTACTGTAATTATGGAATTAATCAAACCCAAAAACATAGTTGCGAGGACAACAAATAAGATATTAAAAGAATCAAAAATGGTTATTCCCCAAAAAAAGGATCCAACAACAATACTGAATAAACTCATAACAAGACTTGTTTCTAAGGTTAGAACGATAATTGCTTTTATAAGCAAATAGAATTTGTCAGTATTTCCCCGAAATCTTGTATCAATTGTTCCTAAGTGCAATGCTGTGCTTAAACGACCACTAAATATACCACTTATCACTCCTCTTGCGGAAAGGATTGCTGGGTATAATGCTATAGCCCACGGAACAAGTTGGAAAACATTGAATTGGGATGCAACAATAAAACCAGCCAATATGCCGCCGATGTCAAAGGATAGGGCAATGATGCCTTCTTTCAGATAGCCAAGTGGTAAAGCGTCTTTGATGAAGTAACGCCTTATGTTGGTTAGCTTCATCTTGCTCACCTTTCACCCATGGCATCTCCTTTGAAGCCACTGTTTTATGACCCCTAAAATCGATTAACTATCATATAGAGTATTTATGCATTTGTTTCAAGATTGACGTCACAATAACCCTCCGCGCGCGCTAACCAAACAATGAGAGAATGCTCTGGTTAAGTAGCAGCAGAATTCCCTGAGCTATGCAAAGGAAGCCTAAAACGGTCAACACTGGCCAAGAACCCACAACCATCCCGAAAAGCTTCATTAAATCCTCAACAAACTTGAAAATTAGAAAAACAATCAAAGCCGGAACGAAAAACACCGCCAAATAAATCCACAGAGATGAAACGCCCAACACAGTCGCCGGCAAAGGAAAATACAAGTACAAAAGCCCGACACACACCAAGCCCACAATCAACCCTAACAAAGCGCTAAAAGGAACCCGACTCAAAGGTTTAAGTACCAACCCCAAACCCGTGACAATCAGTAAACCCCAGACTTCGATGCTTGAAGTCTGCTCAAGCAGAACCACCGCTCCGGTAGCCAACAGCAAGGCTCCAACGAGAATCCCGAGATACCCAAGCCCTTTTAGAACCTTGCCTGCGGAACCTCTAATTAGGAAGCTAAGCAACTTCGAAACAGCCACTATCCCGCCGAAAATCAAAATATAGGGAGCCAAGCCAGCCAACACGGAGAAGTCCAAACCAATCAGCGTAGACAGATCCAACCCAAACCACAATAGTCTATTCAGAAAAACCTCACTTAAAACTATCCCTAAACAAGCCATTTAAATAGCGCGCGTGTGATGTAGATACCTCTCTTTTTCGTCAATTACTGCTTTTCAGAAAAAGTCAATCTAAAATCGCAAGATAAAATATATATGTTTGCATTTACTTATCATATATCAGTTCATCTTTTCAGGAGAACTAAAATGAAAAAAGCAGCAAGGATCTGATAATGAACAAAATAGTCATTGTAGCAATTATTCTCGTTGCGCTAATACCCTTAATTATTGCCCCTTTTACACTTAGAGATCAAATTCAAGGTTTTCTGTCTTTCATATTCAATAATTCAGAAGACCAAAACAGCCAAGATTCAGAACCAGAATTAAATCTTGTAGATACCAGTGTGTCAAGACTTTTTAATGAAACATCATGTTTTTCCTTTATAACACCTAACGATCCCAGCGTTGTTGACTTAAGAAATGAAATACTTCAGGATCGCATAGCAGTTTTGACGCCTGATTGGATGAAATTTAGAGATTGGGTGGGAAACAAGATTGAATATAGAAGTGACTCTGAGATTCATGGTGAAAGAGAATACTGGCAATTCCCAAATGAAACCATACAGCTTGAAACAGGAGATTGTGAAGATTTTTCCATACTTTTGTGCTCGTTACTTCGCTCAAATGGCTGGGAAACTGATAATGTTTACGTCGTAGTTGGCGAGCAAAATAATCAGCACCATGCTTGGGTTAGGCTATTCTGGAATGATATTCAATATAATATTGAACCACAAGGCAGCGGCTTTGATATGTTTGTAGGTGACGTGACATATCTTTCTGGATATGAAGCTGTTTACTATTTTAATGATCAAGAATGTGGCCACTTCTAAATTAGTTTCTTCTGAAAATTTTGCACTTTAGCACAATTATTGGCTTTCACCAGTTTTTCAAGGGAGAAATAGCGTTAAAACCTCAATCTAACCGTCCACTAACAAAAATCTTATTAACAAAACTAAACAAAATCCTCTCAGAGGAAAATAAAATGGTATATTGCCCGAAATGCGGTACCAAAAACGAGGACAACACAGATTTTTGCGTTAAATGCGGAGCAAGTTTACAAACAGGAACAGTTGCTTCTCGTCGGTTTGAACGAAGAAAAGCTGAGCAGGAATGCTTCGGTCTACCTCATGGTGGCGCAATAGCTGGCATCGTAATTGGAGCGATAATACTGCTATGGGGGATCTCAATGGTGCTTCAACAAGCAGGAATAATCGCTGAATCAGTGAATTTTTTCTACATAATTATAATCATCATTGGCATTCTAATAGTCGCAGGCGCAATCTACAAAATTACTCACTCAAAAACTAACCCCTAACATACTTTTTTGTCGTCTTGACAAGATTCCATTAAGCAACGTGAACAAGTTCGTTGATGATCTCTTTGTGAAAGAGCTATCTTCGTAAGAATCCAGAGTACGCTTAGCGCTACAAAGAAAAGGTCAATGGACATACTCTTTACCACGTCATCTACACCGACCAGCATTAGAAAAGTCCCTACTACAAAGAGGATGCTGGCAAAAAATCGAGTTAAACCACCGCTGAACTTCGGCAACGCTGATTGGATCAAACCCAAAGCGACTCCAACTGCACCTACCGAAAATAATAGGAATGAACCTGAACCTCCTAGGCGGTAGCTTCCAAAAAAGTACAAACCTGTTCCAAAGAGAACAAAAGCAGCGCCAACCATTAGTCCAGAACATGTTGCACAAAACCTCCTTTTTCCAACACTCAGGATATGTGTGGAATAATTATCACAAGAGGGATGATGCGCTTGAAAAGTTTTTTCGTGCATTGAGGGAGCACTCTTCTTTTGTTTGTTACGCCTCCAAAATTTGGGAACGGCTAAGCAAGAACTCGGAAAGAGCGCAGCAAACATTCCCAAAACGCATAACACGCTAAATGCAGTGCCTGCCACTAATTTGCGATACACAAGACCATCTACGAGTGTAAAAGGGTGAAAGACGAAAAAAGTTGACAAAAACAAACCGAATATTGACACTGCTATCAAAAAAGCCAAAGTCAAGTTGGAATGCTGGAAATCTGTTGAACTCATAGAGCTATCCGCTCAAACCAAGCTTTTCAACTGCGCCAATACACTTTGTCGCAGCATATACCGATAGACTCTTCTCTTAATTCTGTTTTTTGAGAAAAAGCCTTGCATTCTCCTACTCCAAGAACCGAAAAAGCTCCGATAACAATCGTAAAGCTCGTGCTGCAGTTGCTCCCTACTAAGCGATTCAGTTGGCATTATCGCGTGAACCATGTCGTAGTCAGCCCAATTTCCGTTCTCAATCCAACCATTGCGTTTTGCATCTTCATAGAGATCAGTTCCCGGAAACGGCGTCAGGATCATAAAAATTGCTAAGTCAGGATCCAATTCGTTAACAAACTGCCTCAAATCCTCAATCGATTTATGAGAGTCTTTACGCTCTCCGATTATGCATGTTGCTTGAGAAAATATGCCGTTTTGCTTCAACAACCGAACGGCACTAGCCGCATCCTCGGGCTTCGTGCCTTTGCGAAAACTGTCGAGTCTGCTTTGGCTGTGGCTTTCTACCCCAAGGAGTAGCCAGCTGATTCCTGCCTTACTCATTTTGGACAGAAGATGTTGATTGCGAACGACATCATCGCATCGAGCTTGCATAAAACAAGTAATATCATCTGAAAAATCCCGTTTAATCAGTTCGTCACACAGATTTTCCAGTCGTTGGCCAAAACCGAAATTATCATCTGTTAACCATAGAAGCTTGCTTCCATAATTTCTGTGGAGAAATTCAATCTCATCGGCGACGCGTTTAACCGATTTGTGTCTGCATAAGCCTTGCCAATGCTTCCATTGGGAGCAGAAAGTGCAATTATGAGGACATCCTCTTGAAGCTTCAACCATGCCGTACCTTGCTTTTGAGCCGGCCATCATGGTGAAATGATACAGATGTGCGTAATCCTTTACGAAATGATACCCTGGAAAGGGCAAACTATCCAGATTATCGATGAGGGGACGTGGAGGATTATGCCTAATCTCGTTCTGTTTTCTGAAAGATATTCCCTCTATTCCTGAAAAATTCGCGTTTTTGCCTATTGCCTTGGTTAGCTCCACTAAAGTCTCTTCACCCTCCCCTCTGACAATTACGTCAATTTCCGGGTATTCCTCAAGGCTTTCTTGGGCAGTAGATGAGAAGTGTTGACCTCCCGCAACTGTTAGTACCTCTGACTTCAGTTTCTTTGCGGTTTCAAGGGTTCTAGCCGCAACGTAGACATTACAGGTAGCAAAACCGCTTGTCGCAACAATATCAGGATCGAAGGAACGCATTCTTTTTTCCAAGCCTTTCCAATCCAGCGACATTGCTTGGCAGTCTAAGACTTCCATGTCTGCTTCGGGCATTTTGGCTTCTAAATAGCCTGCAAGCTGGAGAAGTCCGTACGGAGGTGGGAGGTATTCGCCCATAACAAACCAATAATCTTTGGGCGGTTCGACAAACAGAACCTTGACCAAACTAACCCACTCCAATTATTCTTAGAAATAGTCAACACCCAGTATCTATATACTTTGTTGATTACCGGGCGAGGGGATTTGAACCCAACACCAAGTGGAGATTTCACCCGCAAACCCTTTTTCTAAAGCTTTTTCTTTTTGTTGTGAATAGTTAGGTGGGCACTTAGTCATTTCATATAATTTTAAATCAAACAAGCAAGGTTGTGAGGCTTTTTCACTTTATTTTATTTAAGGAGGCTAAGGCTACTACAAACATGACACATCGATGTTTTTATTTGCTCGCTTTGAAATTATATCGTTGAGAGACATTCATGCTTGAAGCTATCACAGACAACGCATTCAACCTAGCAAAAGCCATTCTGGTCCTCTTTATTATTGTTGACCCATTCGGTAGCATCCCAATTTTCATGAATTTAACAGAGAAAATGTCTGAAAACCAGAAGAAAAAAGTCTTCAATACGGCTACACTCGTAGGCTTTATTCTCCTCTTAGCTTTCGCTTTTGCAGGGCAAGAGATATTTTCAATTTTTGGAGTTTCAATCTTTAGCTTTGAAGTGGCGGGAGGTATCCTGCTGTTAATAGTAGCTATAAGAATCTTGGTCTCGGGCAGTGTTACGGAGATGGATGAATCTCCTGAAAGTGTTGGTGCTGTTCCCATAGCAATGCCGCTACTTGTTGGACCAGGAGCCATTACTACAACAATATTTAACCTTCAAGCATACGGTGTCGTTGTGACTGCATTGTCTGTCTTTGTGGTTCTCATCGTGACTTGGATAATTCTTAGGTATGTTAACAGAATTTACCATTTCTTGGGTAAGACCGGAGCGTTGGTTATTGCGCGAGTAATGGCGCTGCTAATTGCTGCTATTGCAGTCCAATACGTACTTTTTGGGTTAACACACTTTCTTGAAAACATATTCTAAAGAAAAATGCAATGTTTCGCGAAAACTACTTAGGTTTGAATAATTTAGGGGATTTGCATCCCCTATCTGTAGAGATGTCCGCGCGCGCTAAACTCCCCTTTTTTCCGTTTTCTGTGCACGCGCTAAAATTCTTAAATAGCTACTCGGTTGATGACTAAATATGGCGTGAAATTGAATACGAAAGCGATCGCTTTAACTATCGTTTTTACGGCACTTTCAATAGCGTTAACTCCAGTTGCGATCCCTACAGTATATTTGCCAGGCTTCTATTATCGATTCTGGGAAATACCGATAGTTGCAACCTTCATGCTACTTGGCCCCAAGAGCGGAGTCACGGTAGCTGTATTGCGCACTATGGCCGCACTCACACTTTTTCCTGGACCAGTGGGGATTCTGGGTCCTCCAATTGCGCTTTTGGTTACTTTGAACATGCTGTTGGGGGTCTATGTAGCCGACAGGCTCTTGAAGCGTAAAACTTCACAAGATGAAAATCTTGGAACAAAACCAGTCATGTATTTCACGGCGCTTGGAACTTTTTCTAGAGTAACAATCTCGACGTTCGTAACGTACGTTTTGTATCGTTTCTTGTTACCGCTAGTTGGTCTCAGTTTTACTGATGCACAGATAATGGCATTACTTCCGGTTGTGATGTTTTTTGACTTAACGTTATCGCTTTACACTATTCCGATAGGCTATCTTATGGCAAGAGTTGTTAGCAGAAGCCTGAAAATAGGCAATCAATTCTAGAATGCAAAATAAAGTTCACTTTGGCGATATATGTTCAAACTATTCATGAGGTTTCTTTGGTTTTTATGGAACGCCAAGCGGATAGAAGATCTTCCTTAGTTTCTTGCAAAGCTTGTGCTTCTTCTGTCTTTACTTTGATGTACATGTCTATGACTCTCTCAAACGATACTGCTGAGAACTCAGCAGGATGTTCACAAGTAGCACTTGCAAGCCCCCTTTCCTTTCAGATTCCTCAAGCTACGACAGAGTTGCTGCTTACACAACTTCAGCGCGTCAGCTATGTTTCTTCCTTTTTGAGGACCCATTTTAGCCAAGAAAATGTAAACCTCAGCATCAACCTGCGATATCCCGAGGTCTATAATAGCTTTGAGCAATTGTTCTTTACTCAATTTTCGACATCCTTAATCAGAACACGTTTTTTCAATTCGATAAAGAAAAGTGAAAATGGTGTTTTTCTGAAGGAGGTATCCGACATCTGGTTTGTCTGTGCTAGCCCGCATTTATCAGTGCGAGGAGTTATATTCTTGTTCTTAGCGTTTGTAGAGGAAACCGTTAAAGGCCAAACCGCCAAGTGGACCATCGTATGATAATACTATTGTCTGTCCCTTAAACACGCCAGTACCTCGAAGTACATAATATAAAGTTGTTACGGGCCATTCACTCTTAGGGTATGGTGCTGGCAACCTTGTAATTTCCCATATTGACTTGCCTTCAAATGTGCCTCCCACAAACGTCCAAACGACGTCGTCGTAATATCTTAGGACAAATGTGTCATAAGTTATTTCCAGGTTGGTTACAGTACAACGGACAATGTCAAGTATTCCAACAAGAGTTTCTTCAGGGGTAGAGTGTACAGTTACGTAATTTTGGAAATGAAACGTCGCTCCCCATTCTATTTTAAATTTGTCACCAATTGTCCAAGTCTTAGTGGGAGCACCTATGGGGGTTGGGGGGTCAGTTGGACCGTACGACGTCGAAACAGGAACTTTTTCAAGCCTTCTTCTTGGACCGCAAGCCATCACAGGCAATATAGCGGTGACCACCATCAATAATGTCAATCCAACAATCAAAACGCTCAACTTTCTTTTCACTTTTTCACCTCCTTTCTTGATAGTTTTATAATCAATCGGTTCCAAACATCAAAAAACAGTTAAGCTTGAAGGCGTACTTAAATTTGGACTAGTAACAAAAGT
>CAZJQR010000036.1:0-18868 GCA_964548345.1 uncultured Candidatus Bathyarchaeia archaeon
ACCAAGAAACCGCGCAGATGCTCATGATGACGCTGATGTTTCCAATGATGTTCCTAAGCGGCGTGTTCTTCCCGATACAGCAGATGCCGTGGTTCATGCAAAGCATATCCAAAGTCCTGCCTCTCACTTACGCGGCTGACTCCTTGAGAAAAGTGATGGTTCTCGGCGCTGGGATACCGCAAATAGCCACTGAACTATCAGTGTTGATAGTGTTCGGAGTGGTCATGATCGCCATAGCAGTGCCAGTGTTCAAGAGAGCGATGACTAGATAAGAAAACCATAAACTCTTGCGCAAGAAGAATGATAGTAGCCTATTGAGCTTTGTACCGAAAAATGAACATACTCCGAACAAAAGAACCAAGAGTGAAGTAAAAACCGCTAAAAATCCTCCCAAGCGTCTCATCCAGACGCATCCCTCGATTTGGAGCTGATGCTCATCTTGCGCAGTAGGGCAGTTCATCCTTTTCTTTGTGATGCTTGACGCACGCTTCGCAGTCGCTGTGATGCACGCAATCTTTTTCGGGACAAGGACAATTCGGCGCTGACATAATAAAGAATTAACCACAGCATCAATAATATCTTTTACGATAATTCAGCCTCCAGATAAAGGAGCCCCCGTCTTTTCTAAACTACTGGCTGCTATGCTCTCACGGTCAAGTTCCATTTTCCTTTAAATAGTTTCTATTCATAGAGGGGCTATAGTCTTTTCCGAGCACTAGAGATTCGCTTAATTCAGTACTGGATTCCTTCGGTC
Source organism: uncultured Candidatus Bathyarchaeia archaeon (assembly GCA_964548345.1). GTDB lineage: Archaea > Thermoproteota > Bathyarchaeia > Bathyarchaeales > Bathycorpusculaceae > SG8-32-3. Next base: position 755 of record CAZJQR010000036.1, read on the forward strand.
AGCTTGAATTCTTCAGGCATCTTCACGAGCTGAACCACGTTCACGAAGTCTGCCCTGTCCACAAGTTCTTTCGGAGCTAACCGTCCAGTCATGACCACAGTCGTTTCTTCAGGCACGTTGTCAAGCAGCTCCAGCACGTCTTTAACGTCGATCAGTTTCCAGTAAGCCGCCAAGGCAATCTCGTCCAGCACCAGCAAATGCGGCTTCTTGCCCTGCATGATTTTTCTTGCGAAATCAAGCGCTCTTTTGGCAAGCTCCTTGTCATGGTTTTTGACGCATTCAACCGTGAATTTTTCGCCGGCGAACTCCGCTGTTTTATCTTCTTCGCCAAGCCACACTTCCCTCCCGAACTGGTAAATCTCGTAGTAAGGCGCAAGCCTGTCCTTAATGAGATATTCTCCGATGTCGCTTCGCCACTTGAAAAACTGAATTATCACCACCTTCTTGTTGTGACCTACCGACCGCAAAGCCAATCCAAGCGCGTTGGCGGTTTTGCCACCGCCAGTTCCATAATACAAATAAACGTATCCCATTTTCCTCCATCCTCTCTTAAGCTGGAAACGGACAATTCTGTGTTGGGCAACCACCCGCATACTCAGACTGCGCCGAAACAAACTTTCCCTCCTTACCCTTGACCTCGCCAATGTACAACACCTGTTCCGGCTTGCTCCCATACCTGAAAACCGTCACGCCCTTGCACTTCAGCCGCCAAGCCAGATCGTAAATTTCCCGCACATCCTCCACCTTCGCGTCGCTCGGCAAGTTAACCGTCTTCGAAACCGCGTTATCCGTGAACTTCTGGAAAGCAGCCTGTATCTTAACGTGCCAAACAGGATCAATATCCAACGCCGTCACAAACAACCGCTTAACGTCGTCTGGCACACCCTCAATCTGCTGAACCGAACCTGTTCTGGCTATTTCCTCCAGAAGCTTGGCGCTGTAAAAGATCCTTGCCTTAGCGGTTTCCTCAAACAGCGCGTTAGTCTCAAAAAGTCTTGCGCCACCCAAAACGTTCCGCATAAACGAAACCGCAAACAACGGTTCAATCCCTGAAGAGCACCCCGCGATGATGCTTATGGTTCCCGTAGGTGCAACCGTCGTCACAGTCGCATTACGGAAAGCGCTGTACCGGTCCTTCCAAATGCTCCGCTCGAAATTCGGGAAAGAACCACGCGCTTCAGCTATCTCCCTGGATTTCTTGTGCGCTTCCTTCTCAATGAAACGCATAACTTGCTCACCCAGCTTCAACGCTTCCTCAGAATTGTATGGCACACCCAACAGGATAAGCATATCCGCAAAACCCATCACGCCCAACCCGATTTTCCGGTTAGCCCTCGTAATCACAGCAATCTCCCCAAGCGGATAAACGTTCGCGTCCACAACGTTATCTAGAAAATGCACCGCGTTCCGCACAGTCTCCCGCAGCTTCCCCCAGTTCACCTTGCCATTCTCAACCATACGCGACAAGTTAATCGAGCCCAAATTGCACGATTCATAAGGAAGCAACGGCTGCTCGCCACAAGGATTCGTAGACTTGATTCGCCCAACTTCCGGCGTTGGATTATGTCTTTTGATCTCATCAATAAAAACAACTCCTGGATCACCGCTAGCCCAAGCAGAACGAGACATCAAACGCCAAACCTCTTTGGCTTTAAGCTGCTTCACCTTTTCACCGTTCCGCGGGTTAACCAGCCAATACCTTTCATCCGCTTCAACTGCCTGCATGAACTCGTCCGTAACCGCCACTGAAACGTTGAAGTTCGATAGCAACGCTGGATTCTGCTTGGCAACTATAAACTCCAAAACGTCAGGATGATCCACACGCAGTATTCCCATCATGGCTCCTCTGCGTTTCCCGCCAGCCTTAATCACCTCTGTGGAAGTGTCGAAGATGCGCATGAAGCTCACTGGACCAGACGCAACGCCTTTGGTTGACCTGACGATGTCGCCTTTCGGTCTTAGCTCGGAGAAGTTGAAGCCGACTCCACCACCAGTCTGCTCTATCAGCGCCATGTTTTTGACGGTGGTGAATATGCCTTCGAGCGAGTCGTGGACTGGCAGGACGAAGCAGGCTGATAGTTGGCCTATGTCTGTTCCAGCGTTGAACAGGGTTGGTGTGTTTGGGAGGAATTCGAGTTTTGCCATAATTTGGTGGAATGTTTTTTCGCTGGCTTTTGGGTTGTCGCCGAAGGTTTTGTCGACTTTGGCTATGGCTTTGGCGACTCTTTGGAAAAGCTGTGTTGGGGTTTCTGTTATGTTTTCGTTTTCGTCGCGCAGCAGGTATCTTGCCTTCAGAACTTCGAGTGCGTTGACGGTTAATTTGGGTTCTATTCCCAGCTTTCCTCTGAGCGCTCTGAGTTCTTCCTTCTTGTTTTTGTAGTCCTGATAAGCCTGTGCGACTTTGCCGTAGCCTTTTTGCTTTAAAACTTCGATAACTAAGTCTTGCACGTCTTCAACTGACGGTGTTTTCTCCTTGAACTTCGCGTCTAAACGCTGAACAACTTCGCTTGTTATGTTCTCGGCTTTTTCGCCGTTTCCCAGCTCAACCGCGAGAAACGCTTTGTGAACAGCGTCTTTGATTCTTTCCGGGTCAAAATCAGCGATTCTTCCATCTCTTTTTTTGATTTTCCTTAAAAACATCACGTATCCAGAATAATGTTGGCTTTAAGAATGATATAAAGTTTTCAAAAATTGCTGAAAAACGGGTAACTTGCCTGTGGTTTGGTTGATGCTTGCCTTGTTTTTATTGTCGTTTTACAAACTGGCTTTTCGGTGCTCCACACACGGGGCAAACCCAGTCTTCGGGCAGCTGCTCGAAGGGTGTTCCCGCTGGCACGTTGTGCTCTGGGTCTCCTTTTTCTGGGTCGTATATGTAGCCGCAGACGCTGCATTCCCACTTGTCCATTTCTTAATCCTCGCAGTTAGTGTTTCGTGCTTTCTTATTTAAGTCTACTTGGCGTGAAAAGCGGTTTTCAGGTTTCTTTAAAAATAAAAAAGGTTTGGAGTTGGCTTGCGGCTGTTGTTTTAGGTTAGTGCTTTGAGCTTTGCGATGAGTTCTTGTTTCATTTCTGGGCTTTCTTTGATTTCTTTGCGGGCTTTTTTCCAGTCTGCGGAGCAGCGACCATAGCTGGACTGTTCACCGATGTACTTGTGGATGACTTCGTCGATTTTGCTTTTGTTTTCGTCTGTAACGTTCACTTCAGCTTCTTTTAAGACTCCGTTAAACCATTTCCAGCAACCCAAAAGCTTCACCACGCTGAAGGCTAGGAGTCGTGTGATATAACTTTTTTTGGAAAAGAAGGGGGTGGAAAAACGGGTGTTTTTTGTGTTTTATGCTGGTTTGAAGAATTTTTCTTTCGGAGAGCCACAGACGGGACATTTGTCGGGTGGTGTGCCTTCAACGGTGTTTCCGCAGACTCCGCACACGTAATAGTCCACTTGCTCCAGTGGCTTCTGGTTCTTCAACGCGTCAACCGCTTTGCTGAATAGTTTGGCGTGTATCTGTTCTACTTTGTTTGCTACGTCAAAGCTCCATGCGGCTTGCTTGGTTTCCTCTTGTTTCGCGGTGTCTATGTATCCAGGATACATCTCTTTGAACTCAAAAGTTTCCCCGGAAACCGCGGTGCCAAGATTCTCCAAGGTTGATTCTATTTGTCCAGTTATTCTCAGATGGTTTAGGGCGTGTACCGTTTCGGCTTCTGCTGCGGCTTTGAAGAGCTTAGCGACTTGCGTGAAGCCTTCTTGCTCAGCTTTCTTGGCGAAAGCCAAATATCGCCTGTTAGCCTGCGATTCACCCGCGAACGCAGCTTTCAAATTCTCGTCGGTTTTTGCCATAACAAAAATCTCCCTAACATACTACTCTTCACGGTCAGTTATAAGCTAGCGCGCGCAATTCAGCGCTTTAGGGTTGCTCTCTAGCGCGTGAAAATTTGTCTACATCCCCCTCTATTTATAAGGGGTTATAGACTGCTCCGAGCATACAGAATTGGCCAAAGTTGCATTTAGCTATTTTACGGTGACTGACTTCGCCAAGTTCCTCGGAGTGTCTGGATTTAGCTCCTTCTCAAGCGCCATGTAGTACGCTAGAAGCTGCAAGGGCACAGCAAACGGTATTGGCGACAGAACTTCAGGAATGCCTTTCGGAACTTCGATGTAATTGTCTGACAACGCCTTGATTTCCTCATCGCCTTCCTCTACAATTGAGATTATTGAGGCTCCTCTGGCTTTCATCTCCATAATGTTACCAATCAAAGTCTTATGACACCCATCTCTGGGACAGATGAAAATCACTGGAAATCCCTCTTCGATAAGGCTTATCGGGCCATGCTTGCTTTCCCCAGCAGGAAAAGCAATTGACGGAATATACGCTATCTCCATCAGTTTCAGCCGTCCTTCATAAGCTGTGGCTGTGCTTATTCCTCGACCCAAGAAAAAGAAGATTTTAGCATCCTTATACTTCTTAGCTAAACGCTTGACATTTTCTTCCTGAGTTCGAATTATAGCCTCAACAACATCAGGCAGATGCTCCAATTGCTCCCCAATACGATCCATCTCATCCTGAGAAATTTTACCCCGCTTCTTCGACAACCTAAGCGCCAACTGCGCCAACACAGAAAGCTGCGAAGTAAACGTCTTCGTGGCTGCCACCCCAATTTCAGGACCAGACTGCTGACCCACATAAACCCGAGAAACCCTCGTCAAAGTAGAACCAATAACGTTAGTCAAACCCAAAATGGTTGCAGCACGTTGCTGTGCACACGTAACCGACGCTAACGTATCTGCAGTCTCACCCGACTGACTCACCGCCAAAATCGTGCTGTCTATGTTAACCGATTTGCCATGCTGCTCGTTAAATTCTGAAGCATAAACTGGAAATGTCGGCAAAAACGCAAGCTTCGAAAACATGTAAGATGCAGCCAAACAAGCATGGTAAGATGTGCCACATGCAACCAAGAAGACTTCTTGAGCACGATCAAGAAAAGTCGAGATCAAATCAAGATAATGCTCCTGCATTCGCAGCGTGTTACGAAGAGTTGCAGGCTGCTCATGAATTTCCTTAAGCATAAAGTGTGGATACCCCTGTTTAACCGCCATTTCAGGAGTCCAATCAATAATCTTCGGTTCTCTCATGACAACGCTTGAATCCAAAATCTTTCTGATCTCGTACCCTGTGACTGAAAGAACTATGAGTTCCCCATCATCTATGTAAACTGCCTTGTTGGTCACCGGCAGGAACGCTGGAATGTCAGACGCACAATAAACACCGTTCTCACCAACACCGAGAACTAAAGGGCTTTCGTTTCTGGCACATATGATCTTGTCTGGTTCCCTAGTCGAAATTACAGCAACAGCGTAAGACCCTTCAAGCCTTTTAACAGTCTCAAGCACAGCATCAGCCAAGCCAAGTTTAGGGTTTCTCTTGAAGTTTTCCTCAATGAGATGCGCTATCACTTCCGTGTCTGTCTTTGAGACAAAAGTGTGACCACTGTTCTCCAACTCAAGCTTCAGCTCAGAAAAATTTTCTATAATTCCATTGTGAACCACAACTATCTGCCCAGTACAATCCGAATGCGGATGCGCATTGACCTTCAAAGGCGCACCATGCGTAGCCCATCTAGTGTGACCTATGCCCAAGCTACCAGGCAAATCGTCAAGGTCTAAAAGCTTATGCACCTCGTCAATTTTTCCCTGGTCTTTTTTCAAGTAGATTTCACCATCTTGTATCGTGGCTATGCCTACGGAATCGTAGCCACGATATTCAAGCCGCTTAAGCGAAGCGTGTATCACAGGTGCAGCGTTTCCCTCTTTCAAAACACAACCGAAAATTCCACACATCTTCTTAGACCTCACACTACATGGCTGAGTCTTCTAAGACCATGTCCAAGGTTAATAAGGATTTTTAGGAGAAAGTTCTCTACTCTAAAAAAACTTTTTTAAGGGTTTCCAAGAATTCTCCTTAAACTTAGCTGCTCTAAAGCTCTCGTAAAGTATACTGGGCGAACTATAATAAAATTTTTAATAATGGATCGGGGTGTATCAATGTGGGAGAAACAATGGAAAAGAAACTGTTGCTCCAAGACGACGGGCACACGCAGAGAGTAAAAGAAATAAGCATCATGCAGGATGCGCAGAAGCTAAAAATGATTTTAGGCAAGTTAAGCTGGAAAATCCTAACTCTGCTCTCCGAAAAAGAAATGTACCCATTAGAGGTTGCACGGAAACTCGGCGTCCACGAACAGAAAGTCTATTACCACATAAGAAAATTGGCAAAGGCAGGTGCCATAACCGTGACGAGAGAAGAGAAAAAGAAGGGAGCAACAGCAAAATACTATAAAACCATCTCCCCAGCATTCGGCATAGAGTTCCCACAAGGATACAAGACAATTCAGAACCTGTCCCTGCAGGCCATGGACGAGAAAATCCAAGAGTTCTTCAAAGAATTCGTTAACGGCAAGGGCGTTTTGGAGGGAAAAATAGTGGTGGGCAGCCCCACGCCGCATGGTCCCTTCAAAACCAGCGCCAGAGACGGACACTACGCCGCACACCTAACACTTTTCCTAGGGCAATTTGCGAAAATGCCCACAGATTTCGCCATAAAATTAGACGTGGATGTGAAGGCTGAAAAAGAAGAGAAAAACCACCTTATCCTCGTCGGTGGTCCAGGAACAAATCTGCTTACGCAGGAGATAAACGAGTCTTTGCCAGTCAAGTTTAACATGCAATCCAGTGACCAAGGATTCTTGCTGGGAGGTTTAACATCGAAAAAGAGTTCACGCGTTTACACCGCTGACGTAGCTGGGTTAATAGCTAAAATCGTGAATCCATGGGACAAAACCAAACGCATCCTAGTCTTAGCGGGAAACAAAGCAGTAGGAACCAAAGCATGCGTTTTAGCCTTGACGAATTTTTGGAAGAAAACCCTGCAAAAATACCATGGCGAAACCACATTCGCATCCGTCATACAAGGTTTCGACCTAGACGGAGACGGAAAAGTAGATTCCATCGAGGTCATGGAATAGTTTGCCCACTTCCGAAGTTAAAGAAGTCATCTTCGCGCAGGGCCACGAAAACATTCTGGCCACGCACAAAACCACTTTGGAATTCACAAAAGACAAGCATCTGACGAAAAAAGGAGACTGCATCATTGCAGTTGCTGCGGACAAGGCTTTAGCTGACCTAAGCGCCGAGTTTAAAAAGACTCTGCGAAATACACAAGCGCACTTAATATTGTTAATTGAAGCTGGCGGAATCAGCGAACAAGTGGAAGCACAAGGGGCTCCAAAGCTGATTTTGGCTAATCCCACGGATGCGGTGATAAGAAAAAGTGGTTACATCTGTAACCGAACGTTGGCGATTCACGCGGACAAAGCCGCACAGAACCTGTCAAGAGACCTCGCGGAGAAACTGAAGAACCCACGGCAAACAGTGAAAATCACGCTAATGGTGCGCGTTTAGAGAATTTTGGCATCTAAAACAACTTGCCACTCGTATGGTGCGGTTTCCCGAATGGTCATTGCGAGAAGGAACTCATCCACTTTCCTGCCAGTTTTTTCCACGGCTTCAGAAAAGCGCAGTTTCAGGTTTTCTAAGGAGTCGGGAAGACGAACGAAAGAGTAATGATGAATCGCGCCGCCTGTGGGCTTTACTGCTTTGCAAGCAGCCCCAACGAACTCGATTGCCTTTTCAGGCAAATTCATTATAACCCGATCTGCAACACCCAAAAGCCTCTCCTCAACTACTTGTTTTGCGTCTCCTAGAATCGGGGTAACCCTGCTTTCCACTTTGTTGAGCCTGATATTTCTTTTCAAGAATACGACCGCTTCCGGGTTTATATCAACAGCGTAGACCCTTGCATCCACATTTTTCTTGGCGATAAGAACCGAGAAAGGACCGACTCCAGCGAAGAGGTCCACAACAGTTTCGCCTTTCCGAACAAGAGTTGCAATCCTATTGTGTTCATGTGAGAGCCGCGGAGAAAAATACGCCTTGGCGACATCAACATGATATTGGCACCCGTATTCCTTGTGGATAGTGCTGGCTCGGTGCTCTCCCGCAATAACCTCAAAGCTGCGCAGGCGGTACGTTCCGCTTACCGCACCGATCTTTGCAAGCACCGTGTGCACGTTCTTGTGCGTTTTCAAAATTGCTTCGCCGATGAGGCTTTCCTGCGCTTTAAGCTCGGGCGGAACTTCGATTACCGCTATGTCGCCCACTATATCAAGCGCTCGCGGCAAACTAGTCAACAAGTGTGGAGGCAACCGATTTTCAAGAACTTGGAGAAGTGTTTTTCTCTGCGGCTTCTTTTCCGTGAAAACGTTGGTTGTGAGTTCGAAATCAGGCACTTGCACCTTCAGTGTTGCCAGTTCGTTTTCTTCTGGTTGCCGGATAAGCGGCACATAGATGTGCTTCGCGTTCTGGTTAATCTTGAGCGCCCGATTAATTATTCCAAGCTTGTTGACTAAAACAAGGGCTTTCTCCCCATGGATTTTCTTGATTTTTATGCAGGGTGATGGCTCAGACATGTAACCAGCCGCTTTTCTCTATTTTAAAGAGGCCATTGGCTTTTTGAATTTTAAATCGCGCTTTAAGCATCTTTTCCGCAAGCCACACATTTGTCTCCAAATGGTCCGAAACCTCTCTTGTCAACAATGTTGATGTTCCTTCTGCCAAAGCCATGTAAGGTATAAGCATATCTGCCAAGTTCCCATCAACCGTGGGTCTCACGGAAAGCTCCGCAATAAGCTTTTCAGCCGCCTCTCTGCCAACAGCCTCGCTCGTTTTTTTAAGCTGTCCTATGGCGTCTGCGCCGATTATCGCGTCTGTGTCAGTCTCAGCCCACAAGACAATTGAGCTTCCCCTCTGAAAGGCGTTTGAACGGTCATTTACGACCTGAATGTCTGTTGTGTAGCCCTTCTCAGAAAGGTATTCGCTGGCCGCGTTTGCTTGGCGCTCGGCAACTTTTCTATCTGCCAAGAACGTGCAAACCGAAACGCCATTCACGCCTTTTAGCTTGCCGAAGTTGTTTAGCCGAATCGGCTGCAGAGATTCAGGGGGGTTTACGGTCATAGTTACTTCCCCCATTCCCTTTGGGTAATAGCCGTACTTGTGCACGGTTATAGCGGCTTCAAGTCCAGTAGGCTTCAGCGCTGGCAGGAACACGTTTCGCAAGTAATTTATGGTGGGTGAGTGGGAAACGTCCGTTCCGCCTTTTGCCACATGCAACCTTACCGAGTCTTTGGCGAATGCACATATGGGCAGGGTTGCCATCAGAAGTACCGGTATGCTTCCTGCAGTTCCGATTTCTGCTTCAAAATTTCCGCCCTTTATTTCTTGAGGCTTAAACCAGAGTTCGTCAGAGCCCAATCTTGCCCCCTTTACTTGTGCGTTGCAGAGTTTAGCTGCTGTCAACACAGCTTCCAAATGCTGGGGCTTCAAGCCTCGTTGCGGCCTGTTTTGCCTAATGTTGAAGATGTGTAGCGAGTCTCCTGTGGCGGCAGCTAAGGCTACTGCCTGCCTTAGGATTGTGCCGCTTCCGCTCTTTTGGCTGCCGTCTATTTCAAACAATTTTGCCGCTTCCAAGCAATATTTTTCGAGTTCGGGTTTAAATTGAGGTTGCAAATAATTAATAAGTGCCTTAAGTATTTTAGAATTTGAGGAAAATTTGCTCATGAGTCCCGAAGAAGAGAAGTTGGAAAAGCTTGTAGAGAGAATTGATGAACTTCTTGTGGTTCTGAACAGAATTTCGGAAGACCTGCGCACCGTGTCTTCAGCAGTAAAGTCCATGACAGTTTCACAAGTCAATCAGCCTTCGCCTCAAGCTCCCGCAACGGTTTCTCATGAAATTCATGAAAAGCAGAAATCTATAGACGATGTTCGCGTGGTATTTCCAGAAGATTTAGAATCCTTGCTCAGCTTCGAAGAAAAGAGCGACTACATAGTGGTAAAGCCTCGGCAGTTTCTCGGGTCTGAGAACTTTGCGAAAATCGCCTCGGCGGTACGCGGTATGGGCGGAGAGTACATAAGCGCTGGAAAAGACTCACACTTTAGGGTGCCCAAGAAACCTTAACCGTATTTTATTCTAAATCTATCAAACTCTCCCATGTAGGTTTCCCACCTTAAATTAATGTTTGTAACTCTTGCCCCTGATGGCCCGTGCTTGCAGAAATCTATTAACGCCTCCACAGCCTCTTTTTCGCCTTCAAACACTGCTTCCACTCTGCCGTCTGGCAAGTTGCGAACCCACCCTTTCAGGTCATGGGGGTCAGCCTTGTGTTTGGTTTGTGACCTGAAAAACACGCCTTGGACTCTGCCGCTTACAAACAAGTGAGCACGGGCTTTCAAATTTTTCCACTTTCCGGGCTAACAGTATACCCTAAATTTGAGGATTTTAGCGGTTTAAGAACTTTCACTTTAACATACCTCTCCGCTACGTGGAAGTGTCGTTTGTGCACGCCTTTTAAAAGTGTTTTACCCCTGTCACAATATTGGTGGATACGAATGTTCAAAAACAATTTTGGGAAATTGCTGGTTTACGCGCCAAACTGCAGCTCTCACAGGAAGCGGTTGCAATCTGTTAGGACAGCAACGGAAGAAACCGCCAAGCTTTTGAATTTGGATTGCGCAGTGGTTAGGTTTGGAAACGATTTTTCGCCGATTTACGTTTACTACGAATGCGGTGATGGCGATGAGCCTATTCCCCTTTATTGTGATGAAGGCAAGGCTGGGAACCTAAAGGAGATTGGTGCAGCTTTAAGAAACATGATGTTTGTGTTGTCTTTTCACCCTAAACATACCGCGCTTAAGCAAGTGCGCGGTGCCATTATGTCATTTTCTTGAATTTTATACCTTGATTTTCAAGTGATACTTCAAAGACCTGGTTCACATCGAAGTCTATGCCTAGACTGTCGTATTCCTGTTCAGTCAAGAATAAGAGAATTTTCGGTATGGTGAGCTGGGTTCTCTGTTGAAGAAAGGGCATCTGCTGCTGCAGGGCTTGAAGTACGTCTTGAGCCATTTTTGCTTCTTCTGAAGGCGGTCTGACTACAAAAGGCGAAAATCCCCGTTCCTCAACCAGTTCTATTCGTTTTCCAAGGTTACCGTCCAAATCACGGGTGGATTCAATCTTGTTGACTCGTACTCGAAACACTTTTCATTCACACTCGCTAAAGAATATTCAAATCACAGATTTAAGCGTAAAACCCAATAGTGGCATTTTAAGGCTGGCGAAAACTTAAGTTATCAACTGTTTCGCTGTTGCAAGACTTATGTATTTGCCTCTGAATCCCTGCAAAGACCCGAGAACACTTCGGATAACTTTCGCGGACTTCGGGTTTTCAAGTTCCACGAAGTTCTTGAACCATCACAACCGTCATCCTGCTTCTGCCTTCAGCAAACGCGCTATACTCCTCGAAGGATTCAAAGCAGCTTTCTGTACCGTATTTTCTCCATAATTCTCCGCTGTCTCCAGTTAACCGTTCAATGAAGTCCGCAACTCCTCGAATCTGCATCACTGGCTTCTTAACGTAGAACAAGAGCTTTTGAGCATTTTTTGGGGCTACCTGATTTTTCCGCAAAAAAGCCTGAATTCCCCTGCTGACTTTGTTGCGTTCGCACAGCTTGTTCCAGTATTTTTCGTCAGCAATTAAGATAAAGGCATAGTGCTCGCGTTTCATGCGTTAGACACTTCATGCAGATTAGAGTATCCATGTTCTCAAATAACAGTTTCGGCAATCCCTGAGCTTTGCACACTCTAAGGTCATAAGGCTTAAGGTGAATAAACTCAGAAAAACACATAAGAGTGAAGAACTATTAATTTTTGGATGCAATTTTTTCGAGGTTTTAGTATGGCGAAATTCAGATGCACAGTTTGCAATTACGTTTACGATGAAGCAAAAGAAAAAGTGAAGTTCAGCGACCTGCCTAAAGAGTGGGTGTGCCCTGTCTGTGGCGCTCCAAAAAGCGCCTTCGTGCTTTTAACCGGCAAAGCGATAGAGAAAACGAAGGGAACAACCGTCTCCGAAGTTTTAGTAGAACAAATCGCAGAGTGGGGCGTCCAATACGTCTTCGGAGTCCCAGGAACCTCAACACTCGGCGTCGTGGACGCCATACGAAAAAACAGCAAAGTCCAGTACCTCCAAGTGAGACACGAGCAAACCGCAGCGTTTATGGCTTCGGCTTATGGAAAACTCACAGGTCACGTTGCCGCCTGCTTAGGTGTTTCAGGACCAGGCGCAACTAACCTCGCCACGGGGTTGTATGACGCAAGCTTAGACCGCTCGCCAGTTCTTGTCTTAACTGGATTGGTTGCCCGACAACTTATGGGGCCTGGCTCGGTTCAGGAAATCGACCAATACTCCTTCTTCGAACCCATATGCGTATTCAACAAAATCCTCATGTCCCCAGACCAAACCACAACGCTTGCTACGCTCGCAATGAGGCATGCGCTGCTTGACCGAGGCGTCGCTCACATCGGAATCCCCAATGACGTCCAAAAACTCCCGTATGAAACACAAATACTTCCGCTTGAAGGAAGAATGCCTAACCTAGCATTCGGGCAGGAAGGCGGGCTTGTTGAAAAAGCGGCACGCGCAATTGACCAAGCAGAGAGACCCGCAATAATAGCAGGGTTCGGCGCCATGGGGCAGGGAACTAAATTGCTGAAGTTAGCCACAAAAATTTCCGCGCCGATAATAACCACTTTTAGAGCGAAAGGCGTCATAGACGAGGACAACGCGTTGCATGCTGGTAGCCACGGCGGCATCGGGTCAACGGCAGCCGCAACGCTGGTACGCAAAGCAGACCTCCTCATCGTCATCGGCTCCTCATTTTCTGAGTTGACGCAGATTCCCGAAAAGAAAACCGTGCAGATCGACATCAACATGAAGATGATTGCAAAGAATTATCCAGTTGAGGTGGGATTGCTCGGCAACAGCGCCGTGCTTATCCCGAAACTAACTGAGAAAGTGAAGGAAAAACAGAACACGGCGTACCTGAACGAAATCGCGCAGCTAAAGCAGGAATGGATGAAACAACTGCAGCGGGAGGCTGATGGCTCCTTGAAGCCTATTCGACCTCCATACGTAATGAAAGCTTTAAACGAAAAAATCGCCGACGACGCCGTAATATCCTTAGATGTGGGTGAAAACTGCTGGTGGTTCGGAAGAAACTTTCAGATGAAGAAAACGCAGAAGATGGTGATGAGCGGCTACTTGGCTTCAATGGGCTTCGGCTTGCCCGGTGCCATGGCAGCTGCGCTCGCTTATCCGGACAGGCAGATTGTGTGTATAGCGGGTGACGGTGGGTTCTCAATGGTTATGGCAGACTTTTTGACGGTGCTGAAGTACCAGATGCCCGTGAAAGTCTTTGTTTTGAACAACCAAAGTTTAGGCATGATAAAGCAGGAACAGAAAGTTGAAGGCTACCAAGTCTGGCAGACTGAGCTATACAACTATAACTTTGCGGCTTTTGCAGAGCATTCTGGAGGGTTCGGGATCAAAGTGACAGAGCCAAGTGAGCTTGAAGCTGCAGTTGACAGGGCTTTATCTGCGAAAAAACCAGTGATAGTTGATGTTGAAACTGACCCAAGACGATTCATGTGAAAGGGAATACATGCCTTTGAAAGTGTATAATTGAAGGAGCTGTAAATTTTATGGAGACAAGTCAAGGTCCAGGAATTTCGTACATTTTATCGCTTATAGGCGGCTTGATAGTGCTGCTGTATGGTTTCATGTCTCTAGTGATGTTTGCGCTTTATGGTCCATATTGGGGTGGAATCGGCGGCTGGATGAGCGGAATGATGGGCAGCTACCACGAATTCATGGGCATCTATGGCGGCTCCACCGAGTTATTCGCTGTCCTTTCTGTCATAAGTTTGGTGTGTGGCATCCTGATAATTGTCGGTGCCTCCATGCTGAGGGCACATCCAAAAGAGCACGCGATGTGGGGCACGGTTATCATCGTGTTTTCCGCAATCAGTTTTGTGGGTATGGGCGGCTTCTTCATAGGCGCAGTGCTGGGCATAATAGGCGGTGCATTCGCTATCAGCTACAGACCACGAACTGCAAAAACATAGGACCTGAGCGAAACGGAAAAACCTGTTACGGTTTGCACTCTCTGAGTTCTTGAAGTTCATTAAACGTTTTGTTCAGAACCGCTGTATCCTTAATGTATTTCACAACAGATACGGGCAGACACACCATCACTTTCCCCAAGAAAGGGCTTTCAAAGCCTAGCCTCTTTGCGGCTTCATCATTCAAAGCCACGTAGAAACTCGTTAACTGCCAAGTCTCCGTGTCTAAGACTCCGCTGTGTATTTCTCCCAGCACAAAGGCGTCTGAAGTGACAACTTTTTTCCAGAATAAGCGGGTTATTTCAACCATGTTAGACCACAGCAACAATTTTAACGAAGCGGCTTATATGTGTTTGCTGGCGCCTAGCAGAACAAAAAGCAGAAACGCACGTACTTCACGAATTAAGCTTATTTGCTACTAAGCACCTAATGGTTCAGTTGGAGATAAACACCTATGAAGTATGAGATTAAGTATAAACCGTCTTACGCGCTGCTTGTAGTAAGCTTGGACCAAGGCGAAACCATAACAGCTGAATCAGGCGCTATGACCTACATGGACCCAACCATAGAAGCACATACGCGCAAAAGAGAAAAAAGCCTGCTGGGAAGCTTGGGACTCTCGATATTCGGGGGTCAATCCTTCTGGGTGAACGACTACACGGCGGCAAACGGAGCTGGAGACGTGGGGTTTGTCGCTGCGCCCGTGGGCGACATAGAAAAGCTGGAGATTAAACCCGACCAAGGCTTCATCATACAGAAATCCGCGTATATCGCGTCAACTCAGGGCATCGATTTGGACGTGAAATGGGAAGGCTTCACCAAAGGCTTGTTCGGACAAGGCTTGTTCATGCTGAAGGCGACGGGAAATGGGCAGTTATTCATCAACACTTTCGGAGCCATAGACACGCATACGCTAAAGGCTGGGCAAACACTGATAGTGGACAACTTTCACTTAGTCGGGTTCAGCGCCTCATGCAGCTATAAAGTCACAAAGTTCGGCGGACTAAAAGAAACATTGCTTGGCGGAGAAGGCTTAGTCACGCAGATCACGGGTCCAGGAGAAGTTCACATACAGACGAAGAACCTCAGGGAATTCGTGGAGTGGCTGTGGACGCTGCTTGAGCCAAGAGTGCGGTCAAGAGCCCGCTAAACTCCCCAATTTTTATTTTAAATTTTTTAATACTACTTATCTTTCCAGCATAAACGGCTGCTCGCTCGCGATTTTCTCGGGAACCATGTCCAACAGCATTCGCTCTTCAGGTCTCTTGCTCAACACAACGGGCTGAAGCCTCTTCGCAAGCTCCAAAGCCGACTCCAACTTGCCGCTTCTTTCAGCGTAAATCTCCAACAGCACACAATCTTTCTTTACGGCTTCGCCTAGCTTCGCCTTAAGCATCACGCCAGCACCCTTCTCTCTCGGCGCTCCAGCTTCACGTGCGATATGGATTATGTCTTCAGTGCTGATCCATAAGACTCTGCCAGCTTGGTTCGCGTTCACTTCCGCTTTCTTGTCGCCTATAGGTATCTCATCTGGCTTAACTTGTGGATTCCCGCCTTGTGCTTCGATGATTTCTCGCAGTTTCTTTTCTGCTCTTCCAGAATGCAACATGTGTTCTGCTTTTTGTCGTCCGTCTTCCACGCCGACCATTCCGAAAAGCATGCCTGCGAGGCTGACCGCTTTTTCTTTAAGGTCTGCTGGACCAGAACCCATGAGAGACATCAGCGCTTCTTGTGCTTCAAGTGCGGGTCCGACAGCGTTGCCTAAGGGCTGTTCGCCGAAGGTTAACGCGCATTGAATGCTTAGTCCCAGAAGCATGCCCAAGTCTACGAAGTCGGAAGCTAATGTGTAGGCTTCGGTCATGTTCTTGATTTTTGCGCCGCTGCCTGTTGGGATGTCGATGGCGACGTGTGTGGCGCCGATGGCTTTCTTCTTGCTCATGATTGAAGGCAGAAGCAGCGGGTCAATTCCCAATGGGTATTCGACTTGGATGAACAGGTCGTCTGCGGGCGCTAAATCCAGTGCTCCTCCCCAAACGAGGCAGCCGTTTGTTTTGTCTACTACTTCTTTTATTTCGTTGATGGATAGGGTGACTGGACAGAGGGTTTCGACTCGGTCTGCGGTTCCTGCAGGGGATGTTACTGCTCGTGAGGATGTTTTGGGGATGGTGAATCCTGCTGCGGCGACTATGGGGACGACGAGCATGGATGTTTTGTCGCCTGGTAAGCCGCCTATGCTGTGTTTGTCCAGTATGGGTGCTTCTCCGAAGTCAAGTGTCTTGCCGGTTTCTACCATAGCTCGGGATAGGGCTTCGTTTTCGCCCATGCTTAAGCCGTAGATTTTGAGGGCGGTTAGGAAAGCGGCGATTTCGACTTCGCTTAGGTGTCTTTCCACTACGTCTTTGACTATGGTTATCATATCGTGTTGGCGTAGTCTTTCGCCGCGTAGTTTTGCTCTCACATGCCTGAGGGATTCGGGAAGCTGAGCCAGTTGCACGCTTACGGTTTCGTCGGTTTTTAATCCAAGTGTCTCTGAGATTTCCTCGTAGAGTCCTATGCGGTTCTTGGGGAAATGTGTGGCGAGGTTGGCTATGGCTATTATCTGCTGTTCGCAGTACGTGATGCGTATCCTGTCTGAGGAGTGTACGCCTATCAGGCTTGCGGTTTCCTCGCTTAATATGGCAATTCTTCTTCCGCCAGCGGTGATGTTTAAAACTTCAGCCACAAGCTCCATAAACTTCACAATGTTAGAGTAGTCAAGGGAATAGTTAAAGATTTTAAGCAAAAAGCCATCCTACTAACAGAGGAAGCCGGTTTTGAAGTACCTAGATTTCGTGAATTTAAAATACAAGCCAGCAGAAACAGACTTAATCTGCACTTTTTACGTGGAGCCAGAAGGCATAAGCCTCAAAGAAGCAGCAGGCGGAGTAGCCGCTGAAAGCTCCATCGGCACATGGACCGAACTCACCACTGCGGAGCCTTACGTGGAGAGACTTGCAGCACAAGTCTTCAGCGTAGAAGACAACATTGCGAAGATTGCTTATCCTGTGGAGCTTTTTGAGCGGGGAAACATGCCTAACATCCTGAGCAGCGTGGCAGGAAACGTTTTCGGGCTGAAGGCGCTGAAGAATCTGCGGCTTAACGACGTTGAGTTGCCTGCTGAACTTTTGGAGAGCTTTAAGGGTCCACGGTTTGGCATAGAGGGCATTCGCGAGTTGCTGAAGGTTTCTGAGCGACCTTTGGTGGGAACGATAATTAAGCCTAAGCTGGGCTTGAAAACCGTTGACCATGCGCGAGTGGGTTATGAAGCTTGGGCTGGCGGATGCGACATTGTTAAGGATGATGAGAACTTGAGTAGCCAGCGGTTTAATCCTTTTGAAGAGCGCGTGGTGAAGACTTTGGAGAGCAGGGACAAGGCGGAAGAGGAAACGGGCGAACACAAAGTGTACATGGTTAATGTGACGGCGGAAACCGAAACCATGCTGAAACGAGCGGAATACGTGTTGGCGCATGGCGGAGAATACGTGATGGTGGACATCCTCACATGCGGCTTTTCAGCGTTGCAAACATTGCGCGACCAAGGCTTCAAGCTGGTGATTCACGCTCACAGGGCAGGTCACGCTGCTTTCACCAAGAACCAAAAGCACGGAATTTCCATGCGGGTTATAGCGAAAGCGGCGAGAATCATAGGAGTGGATCAGCTTCACGTGGGAACCGTTGTGGGAAAGATGTCCGAGAGCAAGCGGGAGGTGCTGGAAAACATTGAAGCCTGCAAGATGCCTATGAGCGGGTTGAAGCCTGTTATGCCTGTTGCTTCTGGTGGATTGCATCCTAGGCTTGTGCCTGCGTTGATGAAGACTTTCGGAAAAGACTTCATCATCCAAGCTGGAGGCGGGATTCACGGTCACTCTGCTGGAACGTTTGCGGGAGCGACAGCCATGCGGCAAGCCGTTGACGCTACGCTGGAAGGGAAAACACTGGAAGAATACGCCAAAACCCACAAAGAACTAAAAACCGCATTAGAGCTTTGGAAAGACTAGCTGAGGACT
>CAZJQR010000037.1:0-18528 GCA_964548345.1 uncultured Candidatus Bathyarchaeia archaeon
CGTGAAGGTTACTGCAATTGCTTTTCCCGTTCAGACTCCTTTTCAGCCCCTCTGTTGCATTTGATTCATGATTGTGAATGGCTAAACTAAAAAAGGGGAAGTAGGTTGTGTTTTCTGTTGGTTGCTTACCGTTTTCTGAGCATGAGCACTAGTATAGCGCCGACTACAGCGATTGCAACGATTATGCCCGCTATTCCTGGAATAAAGTAGAGGTCAGCAGCCGATGCCGGAGGTGACGTAGGCTCTGGAGTAGCAGCCGAAGCTCCCTCGACGTTTAGGTATGTTTCTGCGGATGAACCCCAGTATCCTTCAGAACCTGCGAACGTAGCGATAACCTTGTAGAATCCTGGAACTTCTGGTTCAAATGTGCAGCCAAAGGAGCCGCTTGAGTCACTCGTGGTTCTCGCAACTTCATAGCAGTTGTTGTTAGGATCAAGCACAGTGATAAACACCTCCACGCCTAAAGCGTCATTTGGGCGTGGTCTCTGCTGGTAGATGTACTCCATCCAGTCGCTCATGCTCTCGTCAGAAACAGCGGGAACGCCGTTCGGGAAACGCGCTGCCTGTTCATTTTGCTTTGTGCCTGCGGAAATATCCATCACTGAACCTTCTACTATAACGCTGCTGCCGTGAACCGAAACTTTGGGTGATGTCGCAACCGTAGTAGCGCTGGGTCCTTTACCTACACTGTAGATTCGGCCGTCATAGCCGTTGAACCATGTCGCAAAGCCGTCTGCGACAGCGTAGCTCGGAAATCCACCACCACCACTAGTCCACCCTGATAGCGTCCATATCTCAGTGCCATCGGTAGCGTTTATAGCGCGTTTTAATGCACCTTTATAAATTGGCGTCTGGATTGTGTGTTCAGTTGTTTCTAGGTATATTACTCCGTTGGCGATGGCATCTATGTATAGCGTATAATAAGGTGTTCCTGTGTAAAATCCAGCGTTAGTGCTGTTGCCTTCGCCTCCGTTGCCGTAAGTCCACAACAAGTCTCCGTTCGAAGCATCATAGCAGAAGCATGTTCCTCCAAATCCGCTGGAGTAAAGTTTACCGTAGGCGAGCTGAGCTACTGCAGCGCTACTTCGTATATTGCCATAGTATTCAAAAGAGTTAAAGTCTGTTTGAGATGCAGTTGTCCAGAGTCTATTGCCAGTATCCATACTGTATCCCACCCATTGTGCAGTTTGCTTGTAAAATTCAACAAAGACACGGCTGACTGGGTCGAATCCCCCTTGAAAAACATTGATGTTACCCGCTGGCGGGTCATATGTTTTCATCCATAATATCGAACCGATTGCACCCTTAGCTGGGTTTAGGTTGACAGCAAAGTACGTGTAGGGAGTAATGCTTGTTCGGGATAACGCAAGACCTGATGTAGGTAAAGAACCATTTCTGCAAAGCAGTATATCGTTATAGAAACCTGCGATTACAGTTAACGGATTCGAAGTGCCCTTAGAAGTTGTTAAATCAGAAAGAGTTACCCAAGTTTCGCTGCCCATGACGTTTCGCCAAGGTATTGAGACGTTCCAGTCATAACGGTATTCACTACTTTTCGGATCTGCTACCCCTGCATCAACTGTGTCTTTAATAGCTAATGTCATACCAGTGTAATCCCACAGTTTGGATGAGTTCCACTGAGCTAAATACCAATTTGGATTTGTATTGTTACCAGCGTTCATCGTGACGTACTTTAGTTGTTCTCCGTTTGTACCCATTGCCGACGCGCCTGAGGGAACGTTTGTAACGCTGAAAAGCTGGTTTCCTGTATCTGCATCAAAAGCGAGGGCAAAGTTGCGCGTGAACAAGATCGGCTGAATGACTCCGATGTTGTCGACGGTCTTGACCTTGAATATATACCCAAATGATAACGCAGGTACGTCAGAACGAGACCAAATAAGTTCTCCTGTGCGGAGATCAACGCAGTCGGTTGGTCCGCCGGACCCTAAGTATGACGCTGATTCCGTGAAGTAAAGTTTTCCGCAAAGTATTATCGGGTTTCTAGATCGTATGAGGCGTGAAGTCCCCTCAAAGTAAGTGTCTCCCTGAATTTCATAATTGTCTCCTCCGACAACTCCTCCACTTTGAAGCACTTTTGTCCACATGACATGGCTAGTCAGAGGTCCCACTGCATCAGGAATATATTTCATGGCTTGTTGTGGTGAACCCTCACCAAAATAGTCCGACGAAATAGACCACCAGTCAGTGTTTTCACCGTATATTGGGCGTGTCCAGTATTCCTGCGGAAGGGGATAGCTGTTTATGAAGGGTATTGGCTCTTCCTGCACTGTAAGTGTTGTTGATGCAGAGCTAGCTGCGAAAGTATCGTTAACATATTCTGAATTGGGGTCATGACTATATTCATTGTATTCCTGTCCTGGAAACTCAAACTTGAATGTGTACTCTCCAGTTTGGTCAGGAGTGTAGGATGTGTACTGCGATGATGTAAGGTCCCAGATGATATCCCATGTCTTTGTTTCTGTTGTGCCGTCAGGCTTTGTAATTGTGAGCTTGTAGTCATGTAGTCTATAATCGTTTTGTATTGACCCGCCCTTGAATTGTTGGTCAAGCCACATTATAACGTGAACCAATTGGTTAATGCCTACGGGGTTAGGTGAAACTGCAATGTAAGCATACGTTGTGATTTCCCATGCAGGATCATGCGCGTTAGCGGCCGGTGCGGCAATAAGCGAAACAGCAATAGCAAATATCGAAAACGAAGCAATCGCAATCTCTTTTTTAACCTTTAAAGTTATCACTTTTCTCTCCTAAGATTATATGCCTTTTCAAGGCGTTTTTTTTATTCGGCTTCAGCACTAATAAGTCAAACTCACCTATCGTGAGTGCAAAACAGTTGTTTCCATTCAACAAAATTATTAAAGAATACTGAACATGAGTGGTCTATGTACGAAGAAATACGAACTGCGATTGAAGTTATTTCAGCCATCATGTGCTTCATCCTTCTACGGTTCATGATAAAACCGTATGAAATCACCGGAGAAAGCAGATATCTGGGTTTACCTCTCGGATTTGGCTTTCTTGGAGTAACACACGCTATCTCAGCCTTTGCTTACTACATGGAAAGCTACTTGCCAATTATCTTTAGTAGAAACATATTTTATATTCAACTTATTGCGAGAACGTTCGCGTTCCTTTTCATAGCTATTACATACTATTTTTCCAAGAAACCCAACAAAAACAGTCGTTTGACCTGGAAAATCAGTCTAATTCTATTTATTGCTTTACTTCTAGCTTCATTGCTAATAGTAAGCATACCTGACTTAACCATTCAAATATATAGACTTACGCGCAGCTACTTACGAGTTTTTAATCTGATCATCATTTTATACATTTGTACCCATACGTTTAGAAGTCACATAGCAAAACCAGACCCAAAAACAATATGGATTCCTTTAGGATACGTTTTTCTTGCGGTAAGCCAGTATTCGCTACTCCTTTGGCAATTTGATGGAGGTATTTATGCGTTTTTTGCGGGATTGATATTCCGTCTGATTTTCCTATCCGTTTTTCTAATCGTTACATATGGATCTTTTTACCAAATCAAAAAGAGGTCTAGAGATGAAGATCGCACGTAGAGACAAAATGAAAATCTATAACGATCTTCTATCCATACTTCAATCCGAAATAAACGGAGAAGAGGTAATATTAACACGGCTTCAGTTAAAACTTAACGTTCCTTTTGACAGGCTAAAAGTATATCTTAAGCAACTTAGGGAACTGGACTTGATCAACGATGAAACTTCACCTAAACTAACGAAAAAAGGCAAACAGTACATTCATGAGTACGAGAAAGTCCTCGATTTTATGAAGCGTATGGGGCTTAAATATCAATAGAAGGGCTTGGGGTATTCCCATGACTCAACCCTGCAGATTTCTTCAAGTTTCGATTTGACTTCCTCAAGCGCTTGGGAATCGCCTTTCTGTGCCTTTTCAACTAACTCAAGGATGGCTTTGGCTTTTCGGATTTGTATTTTTCTAAGATTCCTTTTCCACTTTGCAATGAGTTCAGAAGCAAGGATCGCACCGCATCCGAGAAGCAGCCGAGCCTGTTTTTCGTCAACATTAAACTGCACCATGACTTCCCTGATCCTTTCGGGAATTCCAGGATCTTCTCTCTCCGGAGTTCCAGCCGTTACGATTCCTTCTCTGCTTGTTCCACAATAGGCTAAAGTGGTTTTGGGCTAGTTCTACTATAGGAGTAGCGTTTGTGCATAGAGCTGAAGAATGCAAATAATGGAGTTTTGGGTTAGAAGCAACAATTAGTATTTTTTTGTCGTATATGCTAAAAGTCTGAGTTGGATTGTGTGGAATGCACCTCATTTTGAACAACGCTGATTTTGAGAGAACCTCAAGAATTGCCGGTCTTGAATTAGATTCTAATGACTTGTCTATTATCCATCGTATTTTTACATCTCTTTCCAGCGCTTTTCTCAAACTTGTAGATAAATCAAACAACGCATGCAGGCACTTCTTTGTTGGACAAACTAATTCTATGCTTCTTTGAGATTCACCTATTGCTTTTTTTAGCCTACGTGAAAGAGCTTCCCTTCTAGAAATTAGGACGAATTCAACTTCTCTTTCCTGCGCTTTTAATTTACCAATTCTATGCCCGTGGCGCTCTGTTAATTTCACTGCTTTCTCTTGTGCTTCCAAAGCTTTCTGACTCATGCGTTGGGTCAGATGGGGAACGGCTTCGTGTACTGGGACGGCCTTGAATCTAGTTGGTGTGGCTATCACTTTTTCAACCAGACACCGCTGTTCTAGCTCGGCTATTATGCGGTAGATGTCTTGTCTAGCGATTTGTGTGGTTTTGGATATCGTTTGGATTCTTGCTTCTTCCAGCTTGGCAAGGGTTAGATAGACTTTAGCCTGTGAAGAAGTAAGTCCCAACGCAATCAATGCTTCCACATCTTGATCGTGAAGCATAATATCCCCAACCGCGCCTTTACAGTCGATAACAGTTATAATTAAAGTATTTAAAAAAACTTCTGTCAGAAAGTGTCCTTCTTGCAATGTTTTAAAAATTTCTTCGAGCAAATAGCGTTTATAAAATTTAGGAGAAAAAAGAAAATGTCGAAGAATAAAATTGCTACTTTGATTTCTTTAATTCTGATGATTGCAATGGCAATTTCGCTTGTTGCTTTACCAAATGCTAACGCACAAAGCACGAGGGCGTCCTATGCTTTTATTGGTGCCACGCCTAACCCAGTGGGTGTCGGCCAACAAACGTTGCTCCACGTCGGAATTACACAGCAGCTACAAAACGTTGTGATGGGATGGGAGGGCCTAAGCGTGATAATCACGAGGCCTGACGGCACCACCGAAACGCTGGCTAACATCAGAACTGATTCGACTGGTGGAACAGGCGTCGGATACGTACCTACGATGGCTGGTAATTACACTCTGAAGACTCATTTCCCTGAGCAGGTGACAACGGATGAAAAGCGAGCAGGCAGCACCCCCGTGGGCACGGTGATGCTAGAAAGTACAAGTGCGGAACTCACGCTTATCGTCGAGGAGACACCAGTACAGATTTATCCAGAATTTCCGCTGCCAACCGAATACTGGACGCGTCCAATAAATTCGCAGCTTAGAGAATGGGCATCAATCGCAGGAAGCTGGCCAGGTGGCTCCGATCGGGTCCTTACAGGCAACGATGATGCGCCTGAGACAGGTCACATATTGTGGACAAAGCAGATAGCTATGGGAGGTCTCGCCGGAGGAGACGTTCAGGGCATGGGCGGACCACCCGCCTACGAAGTAGGAGCTGCATACGAACAAAAATTCGGCGCTCCAGCGATTCTCGGCGGAATACTCTACTACAACAGATTTGAAGAACGCGGAGGAATTAACGTTGAGCAAGACGTTGTTGCTGTAGATTTACATACAGGTGAAGAGCTGTGGGTTAAAAACTGGAACAACACAAGGCTAGTTCTTGGTCAAAACTTCTATTGGCAATCATACAACTATATGGGCACTTTCGCATACTTGTGGACGAGAACGGGGAGTTCAAGAACGGGTTATACTTGGGACGCATATGATGCCTTCACGGGACGCTGGGTATACGCCATGACGAACGTACCCGCCACAACCTCTTCATATGGCGGCGGCCTTGGCGGAAACTCATTTTGGGGTCCAAGAGGCGAAATCTACGCATACCAAGTTGACTTAAACAATGGCTGGATGGCATTATGGAACTCAAGCAGAGTTGTCTCCGATCAAGGCAGTTGGAGACCTCATGGAAACACGTATAACTGTTCGTGGACGGCTCCACGGCAAGGCGGCTGGGAATGGAACATAACGATACCAACGGGCTTAACAGGGAGCATCCGAGGAGTTGCGCTTGGTGACAGAGTTGTCGGCTCGTACGTGAGCCTTACGGAAGTCAGCATATGGAGCTTTAGCTTGAAACCGGGACAAGAAGGACAGTCGCTTTACAAGAGCACTTGGAATGCACCCGCTGACTGGAATGCAGGCAACCAAACCATAGCCTGGACAGGTGCGAGTTTAGAAGATAATGTCGGAATCGTACACTCAAAAGAGGCTTCTCAGTATTGGGGCTTCAGCCTCGAAACAGGGAAGTACCTTTGGGGTCCAACGGAGCCAGAGCAGTACTTACAATATTTAGGCACTTCAACCGCCATCGCGAATGGCAGGTTCTACAGTACGTACATGTGTGGAATATTGTACTGCTACGACATCCAAACAGGCGAACGAGATTGGATCTACGAAAACACAGATCCCTACAACGAGATCTTGTGGAGTCCTAATTGGCCTATGCGCATTCAGTTCATTGCTGACGGAAAAATCTACCTGTGCGAGGGCGAACACTCGCCCAATCAGCCTCTACCGCGCGGTGCACCATACCTCTGCCTCAACGCCACAACTGGAGAGAAAATATGGTCACTGTCCATCACCTATTACTATCGGACAAACACGCTCATGGGAGACAACATAATAGCGGTAGCGAGTTTATACGACAATAGCATATACGCCATCGGCAAGGGTCCAAGCGCCACCACAGTTACGGCATCACCGGAAGTTTCGGTGTATGGGAGCAGCATACTGATGAAGGGCATGGTGACTGACATATCTCCGGGCACGCAGCAATACGCTCGGACGGCACGGTTCCCGAATGGAGTTCCAGCTGTAGCTGACGATAACGTGAGCAACTGGATGGAGTACGTGTACGAGCAGTTTCCACGTCCAAAAGACACCGTTGGCGTCGAAGTTGTCGTGGAGGTCCTTGATCCAAACAACAACTACTACGAGGTCGGCAGAACAACAAGTGATGATAGTGGCTTATTTAAGCTGGCGTTTACCCCAGAAGTTCCAGGTGAATACACAATAATTGCTTCGTTCGCCGGTTCAAAAGCTTACTACGGGTCTTTCGCTAGAACAGCAATAAACGTTGAAGAAACTCCCGTTGCCACTCCTGTGCCAACAGCAACGCCGACGCCGATGACTGACATGTACGTGTTAGGCTCAACCGTTGGAATAATAATCGCCATCGTAGCTGTTGGACTACTACTCGTACTGCAACTCAGAAAGCGCTAAGTAGCAACCCACAAAACACCACAAAAACACTCTCCCCTTTTTTAGTTCATCCATAGGCAATCATGAATCAAGAGCACAGAGGGGCTGAAAAGGAGTCTGAACGGGAAAAGCAATTGCAGTAACCTTCACGCAAATTGCAACTTTTCTCTTCTCCTTTAATTTTCTGCCCGTTCACAGCCTCAGCAAACCCTCTAATTTATTATGTTATTGAAATTCGGCAAAACTGCTTTTCCATGCCTGCGACGTTGCCGTTTTGAGCTTATTAAAAACAGCTTGCCTTTGCTTGTTTCTCGCTTACTTCCTCCTGAGACGTCTCTGAAGGGTGTGCCGAAAGCTTAAGGATGTACGCCTCGAAATTGGCATCAACCAATGCCCTGCCGATATCTCGCACATGAACATAATACACTTTGCTTTCAATGATAATTTTAAGGCTTTTTCGGGACCCCGCAAGATAAGCGACTCCGACTCTTTCAAAAGCACTCAAGGCTGTATACCCCCAAGTTTTTCGCTATTGGCGCGACCTAAATATGTCCAAACTTGTTTTCCGTCTATACGAGTGACTTTGTACAAATATGGCCCATGAGGGCAACCGCTACAATGCTTTCCGCAAGGCACAAGCTTAGAGACTAACGAACCTTTCTTTATCTCTGTTCTCTCTAACTTCTTTTCTGAAATAACGTTCAGGCTGCCCTGCAGAACAGCCACTAAATCGTCAATGTCGCCGAGAAGGCACCTTTTTTCTTCGACCAACTCCAGGTTTTGAGCGTAGATTTCTAAAACGTTCTTGGCGCCCTGCTTCTTATCCTTCACCTGATAAGCAGTCATCATAGCCTCGAAAACGTCTCTCAACGTCTTACCTAACATAGGCACCCCCTAATGTTTGGTAAGAAAAACTCGCCTCGACAAAAAAAGAAAAGGAAGATAGAAGCGTTATTGCTTGCCCTCTGAAAGAAGAAACACGCTGGAACCCAGACAAATTTATAGAAGTAAAGAATCTTATCCGTTCATACAAGGAGAAGTTTCCACATTATAAATTAGAGTTTGACACAAGGAACTTTACGGTTTACCTTGATGCATCAGTTTTCTATCATACCGAAAGGATACGCAAGTTTTTCCAGAAGGACGTAACAAAAGAGGATGCACTTGAGAGCTTTGGTTTCTTGCTGAAACAGGGATGGAACGAAGAAGATTTTCAAGAACTGGACATTTCAAAGTCGACATTTTACAGGTATCAGGCTGAGACTAAAAAGTCTCAAGCAGCAACAAGCGGAGTCTCACACAAAGAATAGTCAATCCCAGCCTAAAACATTAAGGAAATAGCCTTTCCTACATGAATACTCTATCTAACTAACGCAGAAAAGGGGTCTTACGAATAGGGGACCCACCAATCGCATGGACAGGACATATTTAGCGCGCGCGCTAAATGATGCGGAAAGAGCTGATAGCACAAAGCGGAAAGGTGTAAAATTCCGTGCTGGATAAACGTAACTTTGTTGTATAAGTAAACCCTTATAAATTATGAAGTAAGCTTCTCCACACCGAGTGTAACGCACATGAGCACGAAGCTACCGCTCAGCGCCGAGTTCCGCAGGCTCGTAGAAGCACGCTTAGAACAAACCATCAAGGGCGTAGAGGACACGCTTAACCAAATACTGCAAAAACAGGAAATAACGCCTAAAGAACTCAAAGAAGACCTGAAGAATCTGGAAGAAAAATTTAACGTCGTATTCCAAAAATGGAGCCTTGAAATCCTCTACACGCTTTTACTGAAGAACGCCGCGGGCTTCGGCGAAATCAAAAAAATCTTAGGCGTCAACTCACGCACACTATCAGACAAACTTAAAACGCTCGCAAAACACGGCTACTTAACAAGAAAAGTTGACCCGGGACCGCCATTAAGAGTGGAGTACGCATTAACCAGAAAAGGAAAGAACACTGTGCTTCTAGCGCTGCCTTTGTTGTACTATTCAAGCTCCACCTAAAGCGTTTTCATTTTTTAACTTGCAAAAATCATCCTTTAGTCTTTCGGTTTCTTCAGCGCCAGATTTATCTTGGTTGTCTCTTTCACGGTTTCGAAAACCATGCAGGTAAGCGTCTTCTCTATGCCTTTAATTAGTCTCAGCTTGTCTACAACAAACTTTCCAACGGCATCCACGCTTTCCGCTCTGAGCTTCACCAGCAGGTCCCAGTCACCCGTAATTATGTACACTTCCTGCACTTCTGGAAACTTGGATATTTCTTCAGCCACGACTCTCTGCGATATTGGGGCATCATCCGCCTTTGCCCTGTAAGAGACAGAAGCCAGAATGAACGCTGCAGTACCCGAATCAAGCATTTCAGGAGCCAGAATCGCCCTATACTCCTTTATAACCCCCAGCTCTTCCATGCGCTTTGTTTTTGCAAAAACCGTGGTTATCGGAGCGTCTACCTTTTGGGCGATCTGCTTTGCGGTGAGCTTGCTGTTCTCCTGAATCAACGCCAGTATCGATTTGTCCTTTTCATCAAGCTTTACAGTCATAATTGTAATAATTACAATCAATTAGTATAAAAGCGTATAGTTTTTGGAAAAATTATAATTTTTTTCATAAAAAATTTATTACCTACCACACGCATTTGTTTTTAGAACATCCAGAAATTGGCAACGAAAAGTCGAGTTGAAACCCTTGAAAAGCAAACAAACCTTAAGTCAAGAAAGCATTCCACTAATTACAATTCCAAAACCCTTAGAACAGCTTTCAGAAAGCGAAATCAAAAGAAAAGCCTACATAGGCAAAGTAATGACCTATACACTAAAGAATCTCACATCACAGTTTGTGGACAGCGGCTTCCAGTGGCTGCTGCCTGTAGCCCTTTCCCAATCAACCGACCCGCTGTGGCCTGACCCAGGCGCATCCATAGAAAAACGCATCGAAGTTGACATCTACGGAAAAACAGTCCGCACCACAGCAAGCATGATAATTCACAAGCTAATCGCCGCTTCCCTTGCTTACCCGAAACTGTTCATACTGTCACCCAATATCCGAATAGAGAAAGCCGAACGCGCAAAAACAGGCAAACACATCTACGAATTCACCCAGTTAGACTTCGAAGCAAGAGACGCGGCTTCAAAAGACGTGATGAGCCTAGTTGAAGACGCCATATGCAGCTTGGTGACAAGCCTGAAACGCGACATGAAAGACGAGTTAACTTTCCTTTGCAGGTGTGACACACTGGCTTTTCCTAAGAGACCCTTCAAAGTCTACGACCGCCAAGAACTAGAAGCCAAGTACGGCGCAGACTGGGCAGAAGGCATTTCAGAGGAAACCAGTGACCCAGTGTGGGTTACGAACATCCCGCGTGAATTCTACGACTTCGAAGACTTCAAAACTGGCAAGTGGGACAACTATGATCTGTTCCTGCCCAAATACGGCGAAGTGCTGTCTGGCGCCAAAAGAGAATGGGAATACGAGAAGATACTGAAGAAAATTGAACGGGACCAAATCAACAAAGAAAACTACGCGTTGGTGCTGAAACTGGCGAAGCAGGGAAAGCTGAAGCCCACTGCCGGCGGAGGAATAGGCATGGAACGCCTTGTTGGCTGGATAAGCGGCGTCACGCACATAGCGGAGACGCAGCCGTTTCCGAGGGTGCCTGGAAAAGTTAACGACCTTTAATAGTAATGTGATGAAAGGATGAATGGTTATCTTGAAGCTTTACGCCCAAAAATGAGCGAAGCGGACTACGAGAAACTGTGCGCAATAACAAATCATAAAGTGTACGAGTTCATTGCAAAGTCCAGCGACATGTGTAACTGCGAGAAAATTTTCGTATGCAGCGACGCCGCCGAAGACATTGCTCACGTACGAAAGCAAGCAATCACTACACACGAGGAAGCGCGTTTAGAGTTTAAGGGACACACTGTCCACTTAGATGGCATACACGATCAGGGCAGAGACCGACAAGCCACCAAATACCTTGTTCCCAGAGGGATTTCTTTCGGCAAAGCCCTTAACCAAATCGACCGGCAAGAAGGACTCGTAGAGGTAAAAGGGTTACTCCGTGACTCCATGAAAGGCCGAACATTGATTGTTCGTTTCATCTCCTTAGGTCCCCCTAACTCCGTGTTCACAATTCTCGGATTGCAATGCACCGACTCATGGTACGTAGCCCACTCAGAAGACCTGCTCTACAGGCCCGGATACGAAGTGTTCCGCCAATCAGAACCAAACAGGGTTTTCTTGCGCGTGCTGCATTCAGCAGGCAAACTAACCGAGAAAATGACTAGCGCGGAGGATGACAAGAAACGCATCTACATCGATCATATGGACAGCACGATCTACAGCGTCAACACTCAGTATGCAGGCAACTCTGTAGGCTTCAAGAAACTCGCGTTCCGCCTCGCCATCCGCAAGGCAAACTATGAGGGTTGGCTGGCTGAGCACATGATGATAATGGGAGTGCACGGTCCAGGCGGCCGCAAAACCTACTTTTCAGGGGCTTTTCCCAGCGCCTGCGGCAAAACTTCTACCGCGATGCTTCCAGGAGAGACCATAGTGGGCGACGACATCGCTTACATTCGCGACATTGGTTCAGTTGCCCGCGCCGTAAACGTCGAATCGGGCATCTTCGGCATAATTCAAGACGTTAACCCCGACGATGACGCCCTGATTTACAAGGTTCTTACCAGCCCAGGCGAGGTTATCTTCTCCAACGTGCTGGTTAAGGATGGCAAGCCATACTGGCTGGGCATGGGCAGCGACCTTCCCAAAGACGGCGTTAACTTCTCTGGAGACTGGCATGAGGGAAAGAAGGATGAGAACGGCAAGGAGATTCCGGCTGCGCACAAAAACGCCCGCTACGCTGTGGCGCTTAAAGCACTGGAAAACTGTGACCCTGAATTGGACAACCCGATGGGCGTAGAGCTGAGCGGCATACTGTATGGTGGCCGCGACGCTAGGGCTTACGTGCCGGTTCAGCAGAGCTTTGATTGGGAGCACGGTATCATCGCTTACGGCGCTTCTTTGGAGACTGAAACAACCTTTGCGACTATCGGTAAAGAAGGTGTCCCGGAGATAAACATGATGAGCACTCAGGACTTCATCTCCATTCCGTTGGGTCAGAACGTCTGTAACAACTTGGAGTTCGGAAGGAAGCTCAAGAAAGTGCCGCTTGTCTTCGGTGTCAACTACTTCCTACGGGAAAGGGGCAACGGTAAATTCTTGAATGCTCCTCAAGACAAACACGTGTGGATAAAGTGGATGGAGCTGCGCGTTCACGGCGAAGCTGGAGCGATAAGGGCGCCTACGGGCTTTCTCCCAAAATACGCCGATTTACGAAAGCTCTTCAACCGAGTGTTAAGTAAAGACTACTTAAAGGAAGACTACGTAAAACAATTCACAATTCGCGTCCCAGAAAACTTGGCTAAAATTGAACGTGTTCAACGGTTCTACCAGGAAAACGTCACCGATACACCTGCTGAACTCTTTGAAATCATGGACCAACAGCGGCAGCGTCTGGTTGAAGCCAAGGAACGCTTCGGCGACTACATTTCACCCGAAAGTTTTGAGTGGTGAGATGCTTTTCTTCAAGTTTTTCTCAGAGTTTTTCAGTCAAACCTTAAATGTATTTAGTTTACTGATTAGGGATTCATAATCGTTAATAATTAACTGCTATCCATGAAAGCTCGAGACGTGAAAGAACCATGATGAAAAAAAGTATGTCAAAAAAAGGCGTGACCCACACGATAGACCTTACGAAGATCGATGGAGACGGCTCATTTCCCTGTCCGAAATGCGGAACCGTTATTTCGCCTGAAGATGAAAGTGAAGCAGTCTACAAGATCGTGGACACCAAAATAATCAATGATGAACTCGTAGAACTTGTTATAATGTGCAGTGAATGCAGAAGCAACATTAAAGTCACTGGTTTTCAGCAAGCCGTCGAAGGTTAGCAGTGGCAAACACACAGCATTTTATTCTTCAAGTTTCCGGCTTATACCAATGAAGACCAACCACAAAATAGTGCCGTAGAACAAGCCATTAAACACCGCGCTTAGAACGCCCACGTACTCTTGGACGCTTTGGCCGATTACGGCGCAGAACCAGCTGCCCGGAAACATGGGAACGGGAATCAAGAGCGAGGCTGCAACGAAAAGCGAGAAGAAAGTCAACCCGATTAGACCTTTCATGTCTATTTCGCCTTATCTCACACATTTCAGATTTATTTTGATTCACACCTTGCAAGAGTAAGTTAGATATAATAAATCTTGTTGTTTAAGTGTTTAACAAAAATACAGTTGCCGCTCAGACTCTTACTGGGAACGCCAATATAAAAACCGCAACTAAAGCCACAGTTAATAATTTTCTGTTTCTCGATAAGCTGGACACGTCGTCCAAGGGACCTGGATGTCTAAACATGGCCATGAAAATTATCAGAAACGCCATAATTACAAATTCTGTGCCTACGAAAAGTAACAGAGCTACCGAGGCAAACGTTAAAATTAGCCGCGTTTTATCGCCTGCAAGAGTGGCCCTTGCAACGTGACCACCATCAAGCATGGCTGCAGGCAGCAAGTTAAGCATGGTGATGACCATACCTGCCCATCCAGCCCAAGTTATAGGATGCAACAGTAGCACACCGTTGGGCGGAGCAGTAGGAAGCAAATTTAAACCTGAAAAAGCCCGCGCCAGCAAAATCCAACTTGCCGGCATCAAACTCAAAGTGTCATCGCCGGGTGGTGTGGGTGACGGGATCAAAAGCAGCAGACCGATGGCGCTGAAGGCTAATGCAACTATGAAACCTGCGAGGGGACCGTTGGCTCCAACATCGAATAGAGCGTCTCTGTTTCGTGGCAGAGATTTCTGCATTATCAGAGCGCCCAAGGTGCCAAGCGGCGGCGGTCCGGGAATAAAGTATGGTGAAGTGGCGTCTATCTTCTTTTTGTTCGCTGTTAACTTGTGGCCCATCTCGTGAATTCCGAGTACCATCAGGATGGCTGCGGAGAAAATTGCCCCGCTGACAATAGGGTTAATACCTGTTTCGGGAAAACCAATGTATCCAGTGAAGAATGTTGTGGCAACTGTAGCCAGCAGCAAAATTAGATTCGTTCGTGGGTTGCTGGGTTTTACAGGTGGCTTCGGAACGACTGTAAGGACTATTCGACCGTCGTCTTTCCGAAGGAAGGCAATTAAATCCATCTCTTCCAGTTGCGTCAAAAGCCTAAGAAAAGCTTGCTTAGTTTCCTGAGGCCAAACCAAATAATACGTAGGTGTGCCTTGGTTCACTAACGCCTCTTGAATTTGGAACTCGGCGGCGACTAACTGTGTTATCTTTTCAAAATCTGCTTGCTGAAAAACCTGCGCATTAACACTGTCGCTTGGAATCTCGGTCATGGCGTCTTTTCCTGACTTTTTGTATTAGAGATATTTGAGGAGTAAAAAAGTGTATTGGCTATTCGCCAGTCATCTGCGGCATTGCTATTTAACGCACCCTGCGCCGTTTTTCTGCACGTTGTTCAAAAACGCGGCAAACACTTTATTTACTTTTGACTACACTCCAAACGTTGAGTTCCATGCAGATTCAAGCTTTCAATGTTGGCATGTTATCGACAAACTGTTATGTGGTTAACTGTGTCGAAACGAGAGAAGCTATTATAATCGACCCAGGATTCGATGGTGCTCATGAAGCAGAACAAATCATTCGTTACGTAGATGCCAGTACTTTGAAAGTTAAGTTCATTGTCAACACGCATGGACACTCAGATCACATTAGCGGAGACAGAGTTCTGAAAAAGCAATACGGCGTGCCCGTTTGTATCCACGCTTATGACGCACACTGTCTTAATGCGTTAGGTGAGGCTATTTCGCCAGTTGACGTTTTGGTTGGAGATGAAGGTTGGCTGAAATTTGGGCGAATGGCGTTGAAAGTTATGCACACGCCGGGGCATTCACTTGGGAGTATATCCCTTGTTGGTGAAAAGCTCGTTTTTACAGGTGATACTTTGTTTGCTGGGGGAATTGGCAGGACGGATTTTGCAGGCGGCTCTGACCGTGACATGAGGCTGTCCTTAGAAAAACTGTTACGTCTTCCTGACACTTATGTTGTGTATCCGGGGCATGGTGCTGTTTCAACGATAGGCGAAGAAAAGCGTTTTAATCCTTTTTTGCGTTGGCTGTAACTTCGATTTTTTGGTTGTTTTTTTGTGTTTGTGTTCTGTTGCGTTTTCTGATTTTTATTTGGGATATGTAGTTGTGTTTAACATGTCTCCAATATTATCTATTGAGACGTAATATTTAATAGACTGGACAGTAAAAGTACACTAACGGAGAACCAGTAATGCCAAAACTACGCCTCAAACAGTCCCTTGCAGGCTTAAAAAACCTGAAAAAAATTAAAATTAACATCCATTTCAAGAAAAAGGAGCAACAGCTACCCATTCCTCCGCCACCGCCAAAACCGATACCAAAGGGACTTAAAGTAATTGAAAAATACCCATTATACGAGCCCTTCTCACATGTCGTAATAGTTCAAAACCCCAAAACCGGCGAACACCAATACATTTTAGACGAACTCCAACTTGACCCCCTCGAAAGAGGCGTTTACGACCGCATCCTAGAGATATTACTTGCTGAAATTGAGTCGCCAAAAGAAGAAATCCTTGACCCACGAAAGTTCTTCGCAGAAGAAGCCAAAAAAATAGTTGACAAGTACCGAATAAGCTTAGGCTGGCTTCCAGACGTTTCATGGTACAAAATCCTTTACCACGCAGAAAGAGACCTTGTCGGATTCGGCAAAATTGACCCGTTAATGCGAGACCCAAACATAGAAGACATTTCATGCGACGGAGTAATGAAGCCAGTTTATGTATGGCACAGAAACTACGAAAGCATCGAAACAAACCTTCAATTCCCGAACGACGAAGTCCTCGACAACACTGTTGTCAAACTTGTGCACATGGCTGGAAAACACGTCAGCACAGCCTTCCCAATAGTTGACGCTTCTCTCCCAGGAAAACACAGGCTCGCAGTAGCCTACAGGAGAGAAATCACACCGTTCGGAACGGCTTTTACCATAAGAAAATTCAGGGAAGACCCCTACTCCATCGTAGACCTAATCAACATTGGCACTTTCTCGGAAGAAATGGCTGCTTATTTCTGGATGTGCCTCGAAAACAGGGCTTCAATAATGGTTTTAGGCGGAACTGCGGCAGGCAAAACAACAGCGTTAAACACTTTAGCCTGCTTGATCAAACCCGGAAGCAAAATTATCACAATCGAAGAAACAGCGGAACTTAACCTGCCTCATGACAACTGGGTTTCACTCATTGCCCGCCAAAGCTACGGATTAGGCGGAAGTGGCGTCGGCGAAGTAAGTCTATTCGACCTTGTGAAGACTTCAATGCGGCACCGCCCCGACATAATGATTGTGGGCGAGGTCAGAGGCAATGAGGCATACGTTCTCTTTCAGGCTTTAGCCACAGGACACGGCGGCATGTGCACTATGCACGCTGAAAACTTGGACTCAGCGGTAAAACGTCTAACTCAGAAACCCATGGACATTTCTCCCGCATACATCCCGCTGATGAACATTGTCATTCCAATACAGCGCGTCCACCTTGTGAAGAACAACGAGAAAAAAGCGTACAGACGGGTCATCACAGTCAACGAAATCGCAGATTACGAAGATTACATGACACCTTGCAAATGGAATCCCGCCAAAGATGAGTACATAATGGATTTTGACAAGAGCACACTGTTAACCTCCATAGCCGAGCGCCAAGGCGTCACCAAAAATTCGTTGATAGACGAAATTGACAGACGCAAAAATGTTCTGCATTGGATGCGAGAGCGTAACATAAGAAGCTACAAAGATGTTGCCGCCATAGTCGCAGAATACTACGCTAGACCGAAACATATTTACAGCAAAGTACTCGCAGGGGAGGAGGTAAAAGCAATTGCCGCTTCTAGAAACTCTTGAAGCTTGGGCTTTTCGCCTCTTCGGAGGCATAGCCCCTTACTTTCTGAAACACATTTACCAATTCAAGGATATGCTGGAAAAAGCACGTATCAAAATTTACCCTGAAACATACGTATCCTTAATGTTCTTCACTGCATTGTTAACAATTCCAGTATCCGTAATATCACTAGTTCTTCTATTCGCATTCGGCTTCATGCCAATCATCTTCTTAATCCCCTTCCCGTTCTACATTATGGTAGGGTTCCTGATAATTCCCATGTCCAAAGCCAGCGACCGAGCATCTGGCTTAGAGCGAGAGATGCCCTTCGCAGCAGCTTACATCAGCGTCATGGCATCCGGAGGCATCGCGCCCTACACAAGCTTCAAACGCTTGTCAGACGTTGAGCTGATGCCCGCTATGCGCGGAGAAGCCAGAGAGATAATAAAAGACGTGGAAATCTTTGGCAGAGACCCACTCTCCGCTTTGGAACAAGCGGCAAAAAAGAATCCCTTGGACATATTTAGGGACTTCCTCTCAGGCTACGCCTCCACCGTCATCATAGGCGGAGACATAGGCCACTTCCTTGAGCGAAAAGCTGAAGAAATATTCAAGACTCGAGCGCTACGCGTCAAGGCAGCCGCAGAACGTCTCGGCATGCTCCTGGAAACTTTCATCATCGTGATGGTCATGATGTCATTGTGCTTCTACATATTGTTCAGCGTAGACTCAATCTACAGCGTCGGCGTAACACTGTACTCCGGCATCATATTGTACACGTACCTGTTCACGCCTCTGCTGTCGCTGATGTTCATCTACTTGGCGCACAGCATGCAACCCAAGACGCCTATCGTGGACATGCGGCCATACAAGGTGTACGGAATCTGCGGAGTAATCGGCATAATCCTGTTCCTGCTGCTCACGAACTTCATGGGCGCTGTGGTTATCCTTAGTGGAATCGATACCATAATTGACCTGCCCGTGGCGATTACCATCGCCTTGTTCGTTGCGACGTTTCC
>CAZJQR010000038.1:0-18460 GCA_964548345.1 uncultured Candidatus Bathyarchaeia archaeon
ATGGTATCCCCCTTAGTGTCAAGCTTTGTGTATATCGCAACTGGGAGGAGCGACGACCGACCGAAGGAAGGGAGAAGCGAAAAGTTGCGTATTGTAGATAACTTGATGGGATTTTAGAAAAAAAGGGATTATTTGCGTTTTCTGAATAGTTTGGTTCCGTCTATGTCTGTGACGTATTCGTAACCTTCGTCTATTAGTTTCACAGCTTCTTCTTTGGTTTTTGCTTCTGCGCTTTTCCATTCTTTTTCTGTCATGTCAAGGTAGTGCATGTATCTTTGTGTGGTTTCAAGTCGTTTGTGTCCCATTAGGCGCATTACGTTGTATGTTGGTAGGTCTTGGAGTTTTTTGGTGCAGAAGTAGTGTCTGAAGTCGTATAGTCTTATGTTTTTTAGTGTTGGGTCTTGCAGTTTTTTGGCTAATTTGTTTCTTAGGTGTCTGAAGTTTTTGCCGTATTGTGCGGTTGTTTGTGGGAATACTATTTCGTTTTGTTCTTTGGTGGCTGTGTATTTTGCTAACATTTTTTGAAGCTGTTTTGATATTTTTAGTGGCGGTCTTTCTATACCGTGTTTTTTTGTTGTTGGGTAAATTAGTCTTTGTTCAAGGTCTATGTCTTTGACTTTTAGGTTGTGTATTTCTATTGGTCTTAATCCTGTTTCCATACTTAGTGTTAATTTTGTGCTTAGTCGTTTGCTGGCGTTGGTTATGAAGATTTGTAGCTTCTCTTTTGTTGGTAGTTTTATGGGTTTAGGTTCTGGTTGGTAAAAAGGGATTTTTGCTTCTATGTGGTATTGTTTACAGTATTTCTTGTAGGCGTAGCATAATGATTGTTTTGTTCCGTTTGTTACGTTTCGGTTTGCTATGAAGTTTAAGACTTGTTTGGGTTCGTTTAGGTTTGTGTTTCGGGCTAATAGTATTAGCGATTTGTTTATGCTTTTTATGGTGTCGGCGCTTTTTCCACTGCTTTGAAGTACATAAAGTATATATGCGGTTCTTGATGATGCTTGTGTGGTTGGGTGAGTTTGCTTCCGCTTAAACAAGGGGTAGGTGGGTTGTGTTGAGACTTGTTGTGCTTGTTTATGAATACCCGCCTAAAATTGTCGGTGGCTTGGGAACCTACGCGGCTGAAATAACACGCAAGTTTGTCCTCATGGATAACGATGTGACTGTTTTCACCATGAATGATGATGATGGCTCTCTTCCGAGGAGGGAGATTTGGCGGGGCATAGAAATTCACCGTCCATTGCACATTGATGTTTCCGACTCGCTGCCTGACGTAATCGCGGAAGACATAAAGAAGTGGGGCAGAGGCTTGCACTTGTTCGGCAAGCTCCTTGTTTACAATTACCTGACTGCCGCCAAACTCATCAATGAACTCATCAGAAAGGAAGGCGTAAAATACGATGTTGTGGTTGCTCATGACTGGCTTTCGATAATGGGCGGAGTCACCGTTAAGAAAGAAAGCGGATTGCCTCTAGTTTTTCATGTTCACTCCACCGAGAAGGGAAGAACCTTAGGAAACGGCTCAAGCGTGGTAAGCAACATTGAGTTGCGCGGAGCCAAACTTGCAGACATGATTATTACAGTGTCGTACGCCATGAAGGACGAGCTAATTCAGTTGGGGTTCCCACGGGACAAAATCGAAGTCGCGTATAACGGAGTTGACCCGCAAAAATACGACCCTGAAAGCATTTCCCCGGACCAAGTGCGAAAAATCAGGGAATTTTACGGTCTCAAAGATGACGACTACATGATTCTCTTTTTGGGAAGACTTGTAGGCGTCAAAGGCGTTGACAAGTTGATTATGGCTATGCCGCATGTGTTATCCAAGCTTCCCAAGGCAAAGCTGGTCATAGTAGGCGTAGGCGACCAGCAGGAATATCTGATGAACTTGACCCGAACCATGAGGCTTAGCGATTACGTGCGGTTCCGTTTTGACTTCATTCCCGAAGAAGAGCGCATTCTGCACTACGCGGCTTGTGACGTAGCGGCTTTTCCAAGCTATTACGAGCCTTTCGGCATTGTTGCCCTTGAAGCAATGAGCATGGAGAAACCGGTTGTGGTAGGCGCCGCGGGCGTCAGCGGAATGAGAGAAATAGTGGTTTGCTGCAGTGACGAGCAGTGCGGCTACCACATAGACCCCAACAACCCCTCAGACATCGCGTGGGGCATAATAAGCTCGCTAGAAGACCCTGAAAGACGAAAGTGGCTTGGGAAGAACGGCAGAAAACGAGTTCTAAGCGAGTTCACGTGGAATAAGATTTCTGAAAAAACTTTGGAACTGTACGAAAAAGTACTTAAACGCTGATTTGGGCGTTGCATGGTGAAGCCTTGAACGCTGATGCCGATTTAAGACGTAAAATCGCAAGGGAAGCCGCTACCCTCCTGTATTTTGGAGCTGAAAAAGAATACAAACAGGCTAAATTAAAGGCTGCAAAAACTCTCGGTGCTCACTTTCTCCCTTCAAACTTGGAAGTTGCCGTAGAACTCGACAAAATCGCTGAAGCGCTTGAAGGACCAGTCCGAAAAGAACGGTTAATCCAAATGCGCAAAGAAGCCTTGAAAATAATGAAAACACTTAGGGCGTACGGTCCCGTCTTAATCGGAAGCGTTTGGCGTGGAACTATCCGCCAAGGAAGCGACATCGACATAGCCGTATGTCATAACGTGCCCGACGAAATCTTGGACGTTCTTAAGAAAAACGGCTTTAAAACGTCTAAAACCGAGTGGACTACGACAACCAAAAAGGGAAAACCCCAAACCTCCTTTCACATATACATCGAGACTTCAAGCAAGCAAACAGTTGAACTCGTCGTTCGAAGCTCGGAGGAGGCAGGGCGCAGGAGAAAATGCGAAATTTTCGGAGACGAACTCAAAGGGATTAAAACTCAAGATTTAGAACGCTTGCTTAAAGAAAACCCAGCGCAAAAATTTGTTCCCGCTTAACTTGAGAAAATGGCAATTCAAAGAAAAAGCCACTTAAGGATGAACTTTCATAAGGTATACCGAATGCTCTGGAAGGATGCTACAGTGGAGAGCGATAAAAAATCGTTCAAGAAAATGTTTCCGAATCTGTCTGAGGAACTTGAAGGCGGAGACAGCAAAGTCTCGATAGACGCGGTTAGAACAAATCCTGGCACAGCTGAAAAGACGATTCCAGACAAGTTTCGCAACTTTGACCCCACAGTTGTTGATTTCATACGGCGCTGCGATACAGAAGAACAGGCAGAGGCGATAATTGCGTATTTGGAGAAGCGGGGAGAGTTGACTGAGGAATACGCGGCGAAGCTCAGGAAGCAGCTGAAGCGGGAAGGCGTGAGAAGCTTCGGTTCCAAGAAGGAAGAGAACTACTATTTTAAGCAAGGTGGACTCGGCTAGAGTTTTTATTGTTTTGGCGGTCATTTCTTTTTCTTTTACCTGCAAAAATGTTTATAATTAACCCGAAGCCGAAAACACACGTGGTAATCGCAACAGCTACAACCAAGGTTGTTTGGAAAGGTGTTTCTATACGGAAGTAGATTGTTTCAGATGCTCCAGTGTTTCCAGCCGTATCATTCGCGTAAACTGTCAAGTAGTGTGAGCCCACAAATAGCCCTGTCAAAACGGTGTTTCCCGCAGCTGTAATGTTTTCTTGTCCATCAAGACTGTAACCAATCCATGAAGTAGGCTCACTCGCTATGAACGTTAACGAAAGTTTTCCTATTGAATAGGACATGTTTTCCAGAGATAAAATCGAAATTGGGGGAGGCGTTATGTCGGGCGATGTAAGCAGATTTGGTAATTGGTTAGTTGCCCATTCGGTTAGTTCGATGGTGATGCGTGAGCGCGCGCTAACAAACCTGCAACACCCAATCCTTAGTCAAGATTTCTTGGCAAGCCAGCATATTTGGAGACCAAGAGAGGTTCATTGCAGAAAATATAGAGGG
This sequence comes from uncultured Candidatus Bathyarchaeia archaeon, assembly GCA_964548345.1. Classification (GTDB taxonomy): domain Archaea; phylum Thermoproteota; class Bathyarchaeia; order Bathyarchaeales; family Bathycorpusculaceae; genus SG8-32-3. The sequence goes on from CAZJQR010000038.1 coordinate 3,924, forward strand.
GGGTCTATCCGCACAACGGTTCTTTCAGAGTTATTTAAAGTTACTATTTAAAGGGGGGCTATAGACTGTTGCAAACATATCAGTGGCGCTAGTTTAAGCGCAAGCTGAAGCCTATTTACAGTATAAATAAGGGGGTATAGACAAAAAATCGCATTTACGCAAACTTGATTTTTGGATAAAGAAAGGAAGAAACTCTCAAATAGTTTTTGAGAGAAAGCACGTGTGTGCGCAACGCTTAGTTGAGCAGGGTGAAGTGGAAGCTCACTCGATTACTTGGATTGCGCCTTCAGGACATTGGGCTTCGCATGCTCTGCAGACAAGGCACTCGTCAACATTAACTGGGACTGATTTGCCGTCTTTGATTTCGTAGACGCCTACTGGACAAGTGTTTGCGCAGGTTTCGCATCCGGTGCACCTGTTATTGTCGACTACTATTTTTACCATGTTTTATACCTCTGGCAAGTTTGATTCAAAAAACCTCAGTTAAATAAAAGTGTTTAGGTGCCTTAACGAATTTCTTCACGTATTCTCAACAGGATTCCGTTGATTGACACCTCAGCTTTCTCTTTCCGCCGCTCATAAGCCGCCAGTGACTTCTTGTAGCCCTCCAACGGCAACGCACCTCTCCTATGCCGAACCTCAACCGTCCTGATGCTCGTTTCAACTTCAATCAACTCGGTTTCCGCAACATCAAGCTGCCGAACCAAATTCGAATAAACGCCACCTGCACTACGGAAGGTCTTCTTCAACTCAGCTATGTTCTTAGCAATCGCGTCAAGCCGAACTTCCAACGACCTCTTCTGCACTTTATACCTGCGCCTAGGAATCTTGCCTTTCTGAGCCCTTGCCTCAAGAGTCTTCAATTCCGAGGTTATTCGGCTCTTATCATCGTACGCTTCGGTGAAAGCTCGAACGTGGTCGGGACTAAGAACAATGGAGGCTTTTGGCGCCGCAATTCGCAGCGGAGCAGAAGTTTTGGGTCTTCTCCAGACAGCTACAACTACGCATCCAACCACTACTAGAGTCCACATCCACAAGGTGGGTCGGAAAGACAGCCATAGAGGATTATAATCATATGTAATTTGCAAAACATCTTCGGAGGGAACAGCGTAATCTAGTTTGCTAACGCCTTTTCTGCTAATTGATAGGGTTTCCTGAAAGGTTTCTCGTGTTAAACTTAAAGAGGAATCGGCTGCTGAGAGTTGCGGTGCCAGAAATCTTGCCCCTTCAGGAGGAACAATGGTGACTTTTGCTGTCTCAACGTAGTAGTTAAAGTCGGGAAAAAGATGAAAATTCAATGTGAAGTGCGGAGATGGCTCAGCGACGCTGGGCAAATTGTATTCAGCTGTCAGCGGGGCAAATATGCTGGTGGCTACAGATGAGATAAAGGTGACGTTAACCAAGAGCGTGTTACCACTACTGGTTAGGATGTTTGTGGTTAGAATTCTGCCGAATTCATCTCTTACAACAACATTTGAAGCCTCAAGAGGTAAACCTATTTCAAGGGAACTGAGGCTGCCTGGTGAGTTGTTGATAATACGGTAAATATCAGAAGCCGCTATTTCGCCTGCAGGGCTCAGTGTGATTTGCCGATTCAGCTCTTTTACGTTTATTATTTGAAGACTGCCACTGGGTAGCGAAAAAGCGGCAAGCGCTGGGGAATAAGTGAACGCAGGCAAGTTCTGTCTAACGAAACTGGTTGTGCTGACTTCCCCATCTTCCTTTGTGACGGTTATGGTTGTTGGAGTCTCGGGAAGAACGATGTCCACATAACATTGACCAACATCGTTTAAGAAGCTGGGGTAAGCAGGGAAATCAAGGGTGTACACGTCTGAATTCAAATCTAGGCTGAGAAGGCTGTTTGAAAGAACAAAGGCAACGGTGAAAACCTGAGGAGACCCTTGCGGAAAACTGATTTTCGCACCGTAAAAACCGCTTCGGTCAGCTAACTGCACGCCAAGGCTTACTGGAAAAAGGTTGTTCTCGTCGTACGCTATGCCTTTGAGAACATAGGAACCGTACTTATACGGGAAACCGATAAAGAAGTCACCTGTTAACTGTCCGCTTACACTTATTGTATCACGTATGACTACTTGTCCGGAGTACATTAGCTCCACTTCATGGTCAACGCGTTGTATAGTGTAGCTGCTCTCCTGAGCCGAAACCGATTGCATGTTAAGCGAGAATGGCAGGAGCAAGGCCACTGAAAAAACCGTAAGCACGATGACCACTGTGACTCTCTTCACTCAAACTCACCAAGTTCAGGTTTCTCTATCTTAACGGTAGCTTATTTATTTACTTTTAGAAGAGGACAACACGTTTCCACGCACACAGTTTGGAGGGTTGCTGGAACATTGTCAGGCTGTTTGTGGTGCCATCTTGTTCGATTGTGCTCGGAAAAGACCATAGCCCCCTATAAATAGAAAACAGCACAACGAAGCACTACACAACAACAGCGAGAAAGGTTAAAATTTAATCCTATTTGGGCTATCAATTCCTTTGGCACGTAACTTCGTAAAACTAAGCCATGCGTTTTATGAGTTCGCTGATTTTTTCGCCTCGGTAGCCTGCCTCGCCGCCTGCTCTGAAGCTCTTCTTGGTTTTTCCTTTAAAGCCTTTGCTTGGGGGACGCAGCTTGAAAACAGGCTGCACGTTCGGCAGCTTCTGGAACTCCACTTTGCAACTTGCTATGGCTTCGGCGAGCGCGTCTATCGACTTGTAGCCCAGCTTCTCAACTGCTTCATCCGTGAGTTTCTTTCCGCCGGCAAGTCTTCCCCGCTCTTTCAGCAGCAGCGCCACGGTCTCTTTTGACACTTCGCCCCACGTGACGTAGTTCTGCACGCGGTACAGCATACCCATGTATGAAGGGCGGTTGTCAATGAGCACGCAATTGTTAGTCTTGGCTAAACGTAGCATGCCAAGGGTTTCTCTGGCTTCACGCAGAGCGCTTATGGTCCCTCGAACCTTCACCACAGCGAAGCACTTACGCTCCTCAGATTTTTTAGTCAACTACCTCACCCAGTCCGCCTGAGTAACCAAGCTGTAAGTCTTTCTTAACCCGTCGAAAATGGCGCAGGCATAAGACGGCACGGTTCTCGTGGAGCCACGGCTTCTAACCCATAGGTCCTTCACGCCAGCCAAGCCTAAAATCACCTTCGCCACTTCGCTAGCCACCAGCCCCAAGCCTCTTGGTCCTGGAACGATAACTACTCGCACGCCACCGCATTTTCCCTCAACCTGAAACGGCACCGAGTGAGGCTTGCCGCAACCCAGCTTCCGCATCCACGTTTAACCGGGATAATGTTCAAGCGCGCCGCAGCAGCCGCCTTCTCTATGGCGTTTCGCACCTGACTGGCTTTTCCAGATCCCAAGCCTATGTAACCGTCTCTATTGCCCACAGCCACAATAGCCTTAAACCGTGATTTTTCACCCGCGTCAGTCTGCTTCTGAACCAAATTCACGTTAATCACTTCCTCCTGCAAATCAGGAAGCAAAGCGTCAACAATCTGAGGCTCAGAAATCTTCAAGCCGCTCAGGAAAACTTCTTCAATAGACGTTACCTTACCTTCCTGAATCATTTTACCTAAACGCGTTTTAGGAACCCATTCTTCTAACCGTTCTGCATCTCTATCTCTACGACTCATGCTTTCTTACCACCCTTCTTCTCAAATGAATTAACAATGTCAGCCTTAACCTTCGCAAAATACTCAGGAAGCTTCTCAGGAGAAAGTTTCTGCCCCAAATACTTTGAGAACTTAGCAGAGTACATTTCAGAGTCATCACCTAAGCTCTTCCCGTAATCGGCGATGTGCTGACCTTCATTCCGCTCCTTAATCATTTTCTCTTCATCATGAGGGACATCAACACCAGCATCCAAAACCCCGCTCAAGGCGGCAAAAACCTTGGCGCCTTTCGTGGGCGCAACCAACCCGATGTCCAGAACCGCCTCAGCCACACCTTTGGCTTGAGCCTTTAACCCGCAGAGCAAACCCGTAAGATACGCCGCTGGAACGTTCCCTGTGGGCGCTTTCCACCCGTACTTCTTTAACTCTCTGCTGTGCGCTGCAACCAAGACCTCGTCACCATGTGGCTTAGCAACAATTATCTGGGCAACAAAATTCTTTAAGGTGCTACGAGTAACAAGCCGCGGCGTGCCAGAAAGCACCAAAGCTTTCCGCGCTTGATAATCAGTTTTTCCTTCCCTTCTCCGCCTAGCCGGAACCCGATAACTGGAACCCCTCGCCATCAACGTTTCCTCCACATATCATTAGCTCTCAAGTAACGCTCCAACTCTGCAATCGACTCGAATTTTCCGCTACCAGCAATCGCATACACTTTTCTGTAAGTAGACTCTGTGATAATTCTGCTCGCCTTCAACTCACGAAGCCTCTTCCGCAAGGAACGAATCTTGCTCATCCAAGCCTCTTTCTTAGAAATCTTCGCGTGTCCAGACCCAGTTCGGCTACCAGCACCTTTACGCCGACCCATCCGCTTCTTTTCCCGAACCGTTTTTGCACGAGACCTGCTCACGCCTGCCTCAGGCAACGACACAATAATCTTCTCATGAATCAACTTTTTAACTTCATCTCGAGTTATAGCCGCTTCAACATCATCCATTCTTTCAGGATCAATCCAAACCCTGTTCTGACCAACTTTCAGTATTTGCGCTGCCAAACGCCTTTGGTTCCTAAGATTAGTCATTGTTCCTCAGCTCCTTTCTCAGTTTTAGCTTTCTTGCGCGGCGTTTTCGGCTTCTCAGCTTTCTTAACCGGCGCCTTTTGCTCCTTTTTCGCCTTCGGGGCACTCTTCCTTCTACCGAGCAACCTGCGTTTCGGCTTTTCCTCTTTTTTCACAGATTCCTTCTTTTCCGCGGTTGGCTTTTCCGGTTGCTCCTCATCCGCTTCCTCGGTTTGCTCCTCCTCTTCTTCTGCTTCAACTAACTCTTTGACGGGGGTAAAGTTCAAAATAATGACCTTACGCTCTTTAGCTTCAACTTTAATCTGCGCCCGCTTTTTCTTGCCAACCGTGTGGGCTATTCGAGCCGCTTCAGATTTAGGATTAATATTAGATATTTCCTTGGCGTTATGCACCAAAACTTCCCGGTACCCGGACGGGTGAAGTCCTCTAGCAACCTTTGGTCCCTTGTAGCCCACGCTGACCCCTGGCGGCCACCCCTTGATCTTCCGCCGCACCTTGTTGTCTAATCCGCGAGGTCTTCGCCAGCTTTCCTTCAACTTCACGTATCGCCAGCTTTCTGGTCGGACGAAGTCTGGTTTTTTCTTTTTGACGCGTTTTCTCGTTTTCAGAGCCTTTTGCGGTAAGGATGCTTTGTTTCCTGTCATTGCGCCATTCCTTCCTTTCTTTCATACACGTATATGCCGTCCAAGAAAACACGCGGGTCTTTCTTCTTCACTTTCGTGGCTTGCTCGATGTTCGCGGCGGTTTGGCTTACATCCTCCAAGTTTATGCCTTCAACAATTATGTCCTCGCTTTGGACTTTAACCTGAACGTCACCGATTATTTTTGATCTTCGCGCCCGCCTTTCCCCAGTGAAGTTTTCAATCAAAACCGATTTGCCCTGAACCTTAACTGAAATCGGAAAGTGCGAGAACACGATCTTAAGCTTGTATGAAAAGCCCTTTTCAACGCCAGTAATCATATTTTGAATGTGAGAGTGTACAGTGCCTACAAGAGAGGCTTCCTTCTTGCGAGGCCACTCAGCCCAAACCCGGACTGTTTTATCGTCCTCAGCATCAATTGATATCGGAACGTAAGAGAAGTCACGTATCAAAGTTCCCTTGGCGCCTTTAACTGTGACTTTCCTTTTTTCCACGTTTAAGTCCACGCCATCTGGAACTTGAACGATCTTGGAGATTTCTGGCAGTCGCATCAAAAAACACCTTTCTAGTAAACGAAGGCTAACAACCTTCCTCCCATGTTCTTTTCTTCAGCTTCCCTGTGGGCTATCACGCCTTTCGAGGTTGAAACAACCATTATGCCTACGTCTCTTGACGGCAAGAACTTTTTCTCCCAGTTCTCAAACTCACCCACTTTCACGGAGAACCGTGGCTTAATAGCGCCGCACTTGTTTATCCTGCCCAAAAGCTGCACTTTAAACTTGCCTGAGCGACCATCATCGATAAACTCGAACTCACCAATGTAACCGTTAAGCTGCATAATTCTCAAGACGCGACCTAAAAGCTTGGAGGCAGGGCTAATTATGCACTCGCGTTTGTTGCGCATCTCGTTGTTTATGATTGTTATCAAACCATTTGTCAACGTATCCATCGTTTTTCCTCGCTACTCATATTTTTTGAAACCCAGCTTTGGCGCTGCCTCCCTAAAACAGTGCCTGCACAAATATAAATTGTAACGTCGGATAATTGGTCCGTAAGAACCGCATCTAACGCAAGGTCGTGCCCCTTTACCATACTTCCGTTCTTTCTTCATTTTCTGCTTAGCCATACATTCCTCTCCCGCTTATACGATTTCAACTCCTAGAGTTTGCTTGACAAAGATAACTGACTCGTCAGGCATCAACAAGTGCTTGGAACCGATGTGCGTTTTCTGTTTCCTTCTGATTTTCACTCGGTGCCCCGGTCGATTCACGGAGACACAAACATCCATGCCGAAGATGCCCACATCAGGGTCGTACTTTACACCCGCTATTTCAATATGTTCTTTTATGCCGAAAGCAAAGTTGCCTTGCCTGTCAAAAGACGAGCGGGAAATCCTGTTATCCACAACAGGCAGAACCTTCTTAAGGAAATCAATCGCAGCCTGCTTTCTCAGCGTCACCACACACGCGATTGACTCGCCTTTCCGTAAACCAAAGTCTCTTATGGTTTTCCTGGCTTTTTTCTTAACAGGTGTCTGATTCGTCAACTCCTTCAGCACTCTAGAGGCTTTCTCCAGTGGCTCACCTGATTTTCCAACGTTAAGGTTGACGACAACCTTCTCGATTCTAGGTTTAAGCATAGGCTGCTCCTCCCACTTCTTAAACATCTCCTCCTCAGACAGCGGCAGTCGCCTCCTGTAAAGATATGAGAGATTTGGCTCCGCCTACGGAAAAGACGAAGTCTAAAATTGTCTGGTAACGATTACCGCTCTCATCCTCTATAACAACAAGGGCGTTTCTACGTTTCTTCGCCTCAGTTTTCTCAATCTCCACTATTTTGCCCTTTTTTCCAATGTTCTTTCCGCCTGTTATAACTGCCATGTTGCCCTTCTTGGTTTTCAGTTGGCCAAGCACTTCTTTTTCTGGAAGCCCAAGTTTCAAAGTGTCAAAAGTTTCGTAACCGACTTCTGACGGGCTTTTGGTGTCTTCCACTTTCACGAGCATGTTTGACCCGTCGTGAAGAGCAACTTGCGAGGTTCCGTTCTTGACTATGGTTTTACCTTCAACCCTGAGCAGTTTGAAACTGGCTTCTTCTTTGCTGATTGGATTAAGAAACAAGCCTTTATGGGAAGGCAGCACCCTGTAAAACTTTTTCAGGTCAGGCATCGAAATGACATCCATCAAACCCACGGGGAAATCGTCTTTGAGCCTGACTTTTCCGTCAACGTAAACTTTGCCTTGCGAGATTATCTTTTTGGCTTCTTTCCTCGTCTCAGCCACTTCAAGAATGTCGCGTAACACAAGTGAGAGAGGCAAACACTTCTCGAGGGAGTGAGGTCCAGATGAAGGTCTCACTATCCAAACCGCTTCTTTCCTGTGAATTGGCCAGAACCTCGGAGCGGGCTTGCGTTTCAATCTTCCTACTTTTCCTTTCTTGCCCAAAGCTACGTTCCCCCTTTCTTTTTCGAAGCTGCAGTCTTTCGCTTAGCTGGTGCTTTCTTCACTGCCTTAGATTTCTTTTCTTTTTCAAGAGGAGCCTTTTTAGCCGCAGGAGGCGCTTTCTTTTTTACGGGTTTCTCTTCCTTTTTCTTTTGTGCAACGGGCTTTTTCTGCACTCTTTTCGTCGCAGCTGCTGGCGTTTTTTCCGCAGGTTTCTCTTGAACCGCCGCCTTTTCCTCGACGGGTTTCTCTTCCTTTTCTTTAGTTTTCACGGTTTTTGTTTTCTTCGGAGGCTTCTCCACGACTTTTTCTACTTTCGTTTCTTTTTTTGTTGCCACCAGTTCCTTCTTGTTTTCGAGAATTGCTTTTCGCCATTTGTCGTCAAGCTTCAGACTTTTTATCATGACTTTTGATGGATGTACTGAAACAAAGATGTTTGTTCCGTCAACCTTCTCGCGTGTCAAGCCCTCAAGGAATATGTGGTATCTCTTCAAGTCTACCCGGTTAACTTTTCCTTCGAATCCGATGTGGTCTCCGCGCACTACGCGAACGGTGTCGCCTTTCCTGACTGGAAGGGTCTTGGCGCCTTTTGAGATGAGTTCGGGCGCGAGAGGAGCCGCCATCATCTTGTGGCGTAAATGAGCGGGTGCGTTGTAGAGACGTTTTCGCTGTTTTCGCGGGTCTTTTACGGGTTTTGTTGCTTGCAATCAGTTTCACCTACACTATTATGCTTGAGGCACTGGCTATTCTTGGCCATCTTTCAGCAGCCTCTCTCGCCACGGGACCGCGAATTTCGGAGCCTTTCATTTCACCATCAGGAGTGATTATCACAGCAGCGTTGTCTTCAAACTGAACCCATACGCCATCAATGCGTTTGTAAGGCTTCCTCTGTCTTACAATCACCGCTTGGAAAATCTTCTTTCGCATGTCTGGTGCCCCTTGTCTAACCGAAACAGTCACTTTGTCTCCCACCGTAGCCGAAGGATAGCGTCTTAATCGGCCTTTGTAGCCCATGACTTGGATTAAGCGCAGGACACGTGCGCCTGTGTTGTCGGTGCACCTTAGGGCAGAGCCGGCTAAAAGGCCTCTCGTGACTTTTTGTCCGTGGGAAAGCATGCCTTTTGCGATGAGTGCCCTTTGTTTTGCTTTTGCCGCCACGTTACTTCGCCTCCAGTTTCTCCATGACAACGAAGGCTACTGTCTTGCTTATGGGACGGCATTCTGCGATTCTTACTCGTTCCCCTTCTTTTGCGTCGATGCACGGTGGATTGTGGGATGGAATGTGACCACGTCTTCGCTCGTACCTCACGAATTTAGGTGAGAATTGAAGGTATTCACGTTCCACAACAACTGTTTTGTCCATTTTTGCTGTGACGACGACGCCTTCTAAAACGCGGCCTCTTACCGACAGTGTACCATGGAAAGGGCAGTTTCTGTCGTCGCAGGATTTCTTAGGTTTCTTAAAGGTTAGAGACATTACCATAACCTCTTTATGGTTTTTTTGAGACGGTCTTCAGGTCTCCCGACCAAAAGTTTGCCGTCGATTTCTACGATGGTTCCGTCGGAAAACTTGAAATTGAAAACCGCCGAGTTTTTAATCACACTTTTCGCTTTTCCTTTATGCAGAATGGTGAAGGTGTTTTTTGTTTCGTCAATTACCTCGCCGTGTATTCCAACATAACCTGTATGTGGGCTTTCGGCGATTTTTCCTTCCGTTCCAATGAATTCGTGACGTATAATGTCTGGGGTTACTTTCACTTGGTTTTCTTCTCCTTTTTACCTGTTTTCTTTTCGGGTTTTTCTTCCGTTTTTCTAAGCCCCAGTTTGTCTTCGTTCTCTATTGTGAGGAGCTTGGCGATTGCCTTGCGCAGTTCTCTTATTCGCGCAGGGTTCTCAACGGCGCCGCCTGCTCTGACCATGGTTTTCAGCCTAGCCAGCTCGGTTCTGAGTTCGGAGAGCTTCTTATCACGGTCTTCGGCAGACATGCCTTTGATGTCTTTAAGTCGAAGGATGGGCACTTACTCTTTTGCCTCCTTTTCTTCAGCTGGTTTTTTCACGGTTTCTGCAGGTGTTTCTCCAGCCGGTTCCGTAGCTGTTTCTTCAGCTTTTTCCTCTTCCACCTGCTCTGAGGGTTCAGCTTCTTTTACCGCTGCCGCGGTCTCTTCAACGGGAGCTTCTTTTACTGCTTCCACGTTTTCCTCTGCTTTTTCTTCAGTTGCTTCAACTGCTTCAGCTGGCTCTTCAGGAGGAAGTTCTTCCACCTTTACTTCTTGCTCTGGCGGAGCTTCAGTTACCTTTTCCTTTTTTTCCGCTACTTCTTCCTCGATTTCCTCAGGCGGCAGTTCCTCGACAACTTGGATCTTGTCTGGGAACTGGGCGTCCGGAGGCATTATTTTAACTCTTACGCCGATGATGCCTGGTTTAAGTTGAACATGAGCTTCGGCTTTTTTCATGTACTTTAACGCGGCGTCGCCACATCTTGGGAAGTAACCTGCTCGGAACTTCTCGAAACGTGCCCTTTCGGTTCGCAGCTTGCCGCTTATCACTATTTCTGCGCCTAAAGCTCCTGCGTCCATAACTTGGTTCAGAGCCCAAAATCCAGCGCGTCTGAAGTGAACGCCTCTTTGGAGAGCGGAGGCTATGCGGGACGCAACCACAAAAGCGTTGAATTCGGGAACTTCAATTTCTGAAACAGAAATCTGCGGGTTTGAAACGTTAAAGTTTTCTTCCAAAGTCGTGGCGAGATCTTTTATTGTTTCTCCACCACGTCCAATAACTATGCCAGGTCGCATGGCATAGATAACTACATGGGTTCCCAACGGAGTCTTGGAAATGTCAACTCCGCCGTAGCCTGCGCGCTCAAGTTTTCTTTGCAGAAACTCGTCGATTTCCGTCTTTTTGATGGATTCAGTTATAAAACGTTTTACGATGGACATTAAAATACTTCCCCTTGACCGGGCTTCTCTTCTAAAACAATTTCAATGTGCGTTGTGGTCTCATATTTTGGTGAGGACCTTCCGTGAGCTCTTGGTGTGAACCGTTTAATTTTCATTCCGGGATAGGCAGCAGCGTGAAGTATGCGGAGCCTGTCTACGTCCAAGCCTTTGTTTTCCGCGTTGGCTTCTGCCCCTTCAACAACACGCAGGATTTGCTGCGCTGTTTTCACCGGGTATCTTCCCGCAAAAGCTTCTTTCAAGCCGTGACGGTGTCCCAGCTTCTTTGTGTATCTTCGGAAGGGAACCGCTTTCCTCTTTTCTATAACGTCTCTGAGATACGCTTTTGCGTTGTCAAGCATCATGCCCTTGATTGTTTTGCACACTTCTCGGGCTGACTTGTGGGATACTCTGATTTCTCTGCCGCTGGCTTTCGCTGTTTTTTCAGGGTCTAGTTCTTCTTCGATTATGGAGTATCCCCACTTTGGCATTTTTTAATTTCTCCAATTGCGCAATTCAACAGCGTATTGGCGATTTATATGGCTTTCCGTATCAAAACTAGTTTGAGCTACGCTAAAGTGTGTAAGTCCCTTGTGTAGGACCGTTCGGAACGTGAGGTGTACAGTTTATAGGTTCCGTTATTGACTTTTATAGTTTTGCCGAAAAACACTTGGTCGCTGCCTATTGCGGATGGATGTTATGGCTGAGCCGAGTTGCCTAGAGGGCGTAGTCACGCAGCGTTTGAGTGGAAAAACACGATTTTTCAGATTCACAAAGTCTTTGAAGGCGCGGGCTTTAATGAAGCTGTTGGAGGAGTGGAAGAAAAGGTAGGTTTTGGCGCGCTTGTCTGTAGGATTAAATAAAAACTATATTGAAGTAACTCTTATCAGTGAGCAGAATGGTTTCGAATGAAATACCTCTATCAAAACTTGGATGGGTTATTGGTAGCGCGCGCTGAATTTATGGGTTAAAATTTAATCCCCCCACCTGTTGTAAAGTATGTGCTTCTAAGAATGATTTTATATGCAACTTACGCCTATAATTAACTCAACCCTAACGCAAAGTGTTTAGAACGACAAAATCTACACACCCTTAAAAGTTGGTAGTTTAGAACAGCTTTTCCATATATGAGTGATTATTTCGGAGCTAAAGTTGAGAATGCTAACGACAAGAATTTCTTGGTTGAAACTGAGAAAATCTATAGAGGGCTTATTGGTTTGCCTTTAGAACCTCCTGAATAATGCTATTATTTTGAATGCCTTCTAGAGACAAGCTCAAACGAGTTTCCAGCGAAGTGAACCCGCATGTGGTGAAGAATTAGAGGATTGAGAGAGAGAACTCTTAACTTGAAAAAACTGGGTTTTTAGTAAGACTTTTTAAAGCCGTTCAAGGCTGATATTGAGGGTTTGCTGAGGCTCTGAACGGAAGAAAATTAAAGGAGAAGAGAAAACGGCAATTTGCGTTAAGGCTACTGCAATTGCTTTTTCGTTCACAGTCCTTTTCAGCCCCTCTCATCACACTCAATTCATGGTCGCCTTTGGCTAAAATAAAAAGGGGAAATGGGATTTGCGTTTTTTTATGTTGCTTACCGTTTTCTGAGCATAAGCACTAGTATAGCGCCCACTACTGCTATTGCAACGATTATGCCAACTATTCCTGGAACCAAATACAGGTCAGCAGCTGATGCCGGAGTTGGCATCGGCTCTGGAGTAGCAGCAGGCGATTCCACCACGGTTATGCCAGTCTCAGCGAAAGACCCATAGTAACCACCAGAACCAGCGAACGAAGCGACAACATTGTAGTCACCAGGAACCTCAGGAGCAAACGACACCAAATAAAAGCCGCTTGCGTCACTCGTCGTTCTGCCAACCTCATAAACATTGTTGTTCGGATCAACCACGCTCACAACCACTTCAACGCCCACAACGTCTGCCGGACGCTCAAACTGCTTGTAAACGTACAGCATCCACGCACTCATGTTCGCGTCAGAAACAGCCGGAACACCACTCGGAAAACGAGCCGTCAAAGCATACTCTTCAGTGCCCGGAGAAACGTCAGTTACCGTGCCCTTAACAAGTACAGGCGTGCCAAATGGCTGAGCATCGTCAGGTGCAGAAACCGTAGTAGCGCTTGGTCCTTTACCGATACCGTATACGCGCTGGTCGAACGCGTCCATGGTCGCTATAATACTGTCACCCATGATTGAACTCCCGCCCCAGTGGTTTTGACGGAACAAGCCGTCTGCCCTAAAGATCTCCTCTCCAGTTGTAGCGTTGAGGCAGACGTACGGTGCACCACGAGGCCTAGGATCAATCGGAGAGTGCTCCTCGTGACCCAAATAGAGTTTCCCATCAGCAATGAACTGTACAGCCATCCACCACTGATTCGCCCACAAAATCTCCGTATACGGATCCGAAGCATAGTACGTCCACAGCAAATCACCTGACTGAGCATCGTAACAGTACACTATTCCGCTGACGCCTGTTGAAAAGACCTTGCCGTAAGCGATTTTCGTGTCCTTACCGTATATGTTCAAGTAATCCTCTGGCTCCGCAGATGCCCATAGAAAATCACCAGTTTCCAAGCTGAAACCATAAAGCATCCTGGTCTCTTTCACCCACAGCACACTGACCATGTCTTCCTCCGCTAAGCTCCTAGCATTCGCACTTACGCTTACGCCGCCTGAAGCCCATTCAGAAGGCGCAGTCCAAGTTTTTTCAAACAGCTTCTGTCCTAAGGGATCTCGGACTGACGTCGTTACAGGCAAGAGTGTATACAGCTCTCCTTGAATCTGGACCATTAAGAGTATCTGCGATTGCAAAAATCTCCAAGGTAGCTCGACCAGACGTATATCGAAATCTCTCAAAGCTCCAGAAGATAGGCTTAGTTGAAAAAATAATAAGAAAACCAGTCGAGTACCGAGCAATTCCAATGAAGAAAGGGCTCTCGCTGTTGTTGGAAACGAAAACATAGCATTATGAAAAAGTGAGAGCAGAAACTCTGATGTTGCTTGATACAGCCACAATAGAGAAGTCAAATAGAAAGAAACAAGCAGAAACCCCTCAGTTTGTTTTGATTCCCAAAGGAAAGACACTTATTGAGAAAATTAAAACTGCCATCGAAAAGGCTGAGTTTAGCGTTGATCTTGTTCTCTCGTGGAAGAGGTTCTCGCAGGGAATAGCCAGCATATTTGCTGAAAGCATGGAGATTGCTTGGGCAAAAAATGTGAAAATTCGCTTCATCATAGAAAGCCATCCGCAAAGTAAAACGGGGAAGCAATTGATACGGTTTTGCAGAGAAAAGCGTTTTTGCCAAGCAAGATTTATCCCTCATTACCCTGAGGCAATTTTTGGAATATATGACAGAAAGGAGATTTTTATAGTATTAAAGTCGAAAACTGATTTGCCGGGCTCTCCTGCTCTCTGGTCAAAAAATCCTAGTTTAGTCGGTCTTGCAAAGGATCACTTTGAAATTCTATGGTTTACCTCAATGGAAGAACCCAAACTCTACAACCATAAGAGCGCGTGACCTCTTGTCAGTACAGAAGCTTAACTTCATAGATGTGTGTCAAATCTGTGGTCACAAGACACTTTATTGATTTACGTTTTAATCGTTTAGAATATAAAATTTATGAAAAATTACGATTAGAACGTGGTTGTTATATATAGTTCGAAAGAATAGCTCGGGCTATTCGCCTTTAACCCGTTTTTCTGATGTACAAACAAAAATAGAAAAAGTTAGGCTTTGATTTTCGCGGCTATCTGCTGCCCGAACTCAAAGCACTTCTTCAGGTCCTCTTTGTCTGGAACGAACTTCACTTCTACGCT
>CAZJQR010000039.1:0-18169 GCA_964548345.1 uncultured Candidatus Bathyarchaeia archaeon
CACGTGAAAGAACATGCTTTGCTTCTAAAGCGAAAAGCTGCTTAATAGTATTTTTCCGCTTCCTTCAAAATTTCCTCGAGGTTCTGGTTCGCCTCGATTTCTACCCCGTCGTCCCCATTTTCCCGCTGGGTTTTCTCAGCTTCCTTTTCCTGGGCTTTTTCTGCTTCTCTCTGGGCTTTCTCAACGTACTTCTTTAGTTCACGCTCTTTCATCGTTTTCTCAGGCAAGGTCTCAGGAGCATAGACCACAGGTAAAACAGCCAAAAACAAGAAAAATGCTGCGAAAGAAAAAACTGCAAACGGATCAGACACAGTTGCAGCTACGTAAGAGCCGAGGGAGACGCGTGTAAAGTTTGAGAGGAGATATGGTAAAGAGCCGAGGATATAATATTTTTCGCTGCTTTGTCCTTGTGCAAGGTCGCCCCATACGGTAATTAAAAATATTGTGGAAAAGACTCCCCAAGCTATGCCATCAACAGTTGTGTAAAACCACCATCCTAAAAAGTTCTTGGGAAAAAGTCCTAGGATAGCGTACCCTAACCCCAAAAGGGTAAAACCCGCTAAAGTCAAACGTTTTCTTCCCACAGAATCAGCGAAAAATCCGCCAATCACAGCGACTATTCCTGCCAATAGATTTTCGAGCATCGTAGAAAAACTAATGAATGTTTCTGGAAAGGAGTTCTGGTTAACTGGAAAAGTCAGGTCATTCACTAGCGAAAACATGAGCCAAGGGATGAAATACAAAAGGAACGGTTTATCTGATATAATAGAGCGATAGGACAATCCAGCCTTCTGGTCAATTGGTTTTTCCTTTGGTTTCAAGAAAACGAGGCTTATTAGACCTAGAGCTCGCCATGTTACTAGACTCAAGGAGATGAGCGTGACATCAACGCCGCCTATGCTGTGCAGCAGGAAGAACCCGATGCCAATCGAAAGAATAATCAATCCACTTAACCGTGCACGATTTCCTGTTTCTGTGGCCGCTGAATAATATCCCATACATGTGGGCATGCCTAACCCAAAGTAAACGCCTAGAGAAGTCGCCAGAACAACGAGTCCTGTAAATGATGTGTTGTCGATTAATATGGGTAATAAGGAAAAGATTATTCCTGCAGACATCCAGTAAAGTAGAAAGTTCATTCGGCGCTTATACTTGCTTATCAAAAAAGAACCAAGAAACGCGGATGCTGCTATTCCCAAGAAATTGATTCCAAAAATAACCGCAGATTCAGCGATGGAGAGTTCCATGTTAGTAACCATGTTAGTAACAGTGTCTGCTAAAAAACTGAACGCGCAAGTATACCAAACAAAAGCGTTTGCTACTAAAATTATGGCTACCGCTGCAACCTTTGGGGTGGCTCCGAGTCTTTCAGTAAATCCTTTCATACCCATTACTATCGCATGAATTGACTTACTTTCAAATTATAGTTAAGCATTAAGAATCCTGAAACAAGATTTCACGTACGCAAACAGTAAAATTTTTAAGCAGAACTGTAGTACACATATACAGGTTCGAGAAGGGAAAGGACATGGCAAAGCGAAAGAGACCTGCAGTTAGAGGCTGGGGCGGCTGGTAGTTAGCCAGTAATTTATACACACTCTAACATTACACGTAGCAGTAGCTCTGCATCAGTTTTCGCCTTACTTCGTTTTATTAAAAATCTATCTAGTTCTTTTTTGGCCAGCTGGTGGATTTCTTTCGTGAGTTCTTGAACTTTCTCAGAATCTAAAATCATTTTGGCTATCTTTTTTGCATCTTTTTTTGTCAAATTCGAATTTTTAATAAGCGTTTTGACTTTGCTTCGTATCTGTGGGTCTTGAAGAGCATAGAGCATGGGGAGGGGCGGACACTCGTTCAAAATTCTATGTTGCAATTCTAAAGTGTCACGAATATCTCCGAATTCATCTTTGATCGTGGACAAGATGCCAATGGTTCTTCCATAATTGCTTAGGGATTCAAGAATTTCTTCGTCAGTCTCTCCCAAGATGCCTCCAATCCTGCACATTGTTTCGGCAACCGCTCCCTTCAGCCTGATTACTTCAAAATATTCTCTTGGTGTTATGGCGGTTTTTGCCATTAACCGTATTTCATCCGCTTCTGCTTTGCTTATTTCAAAAAAAGCTTCAGGTATCAAAGTTGTGATTGATTGTCTCTGCCTTTCTGTGAGGGACTCGCATTCGCTATGCAAGAGTGTTAACCCCTGCACTAGAAGTGTGTCTCCCGCTAGAAGTGTGATTCCGCTGCCAAACTCTCCAAAAACCGTTTTCTTAGAATACTTGGTTTTTGACTCGTCTATGAGGTCGTCGTGAATGTCACCTGCGGCTGTTATGAGCATCATTGCTACGCTTATGGCTTCTATTTTTTCGTTTTTTCCGCCAACGGCTTCGCATGCAATGGAAATTAAAGCTGGAAAAAGCGGTAGCACACCAGGAAGAGTTACGTTAGCATAATATCTTAAGGCGGAAGAGACAACCCCACCATCGTATTGTAATGCTAAAATGGCCTGTCTAGTTTTTTCCATGACGCTTCCGCCTCTTTTATCCATAATGGATAAAGCCATCTCTGTTTGTTCCGATTTTGAGCGCATGCTCTTATGTTGTAAGCTCATTCAGTATTTCTTTTTTTGGGTTGATGTTTCCAACCGAAAGCAAAACTCTTAATAGCCTACGGCTTAATTCAAAAGTTTCATGAGCCAAACGAAGCAAATCGAGGAGAAATGGCAGAAAAAGTGGGAAAACGCCCGCATATTCGAGGCTGATCCTGACCCGAAAAGAAAGAAAGTTTTCGTTACTTTTCCTTATCCTTACATGAATGGTCCGTTACATGTGGGTCACACGTTCACGGCTACGCGAGTTGACGTGTACGCGCGGTTCAAGCGTATGCAGGGTTTTAATGTACTTTGGCCGTGGGCTTGGCACTGGACGGGACAGCCGTTGCTGGGTGCCAGCGAACGTGTGGCAAGGGGCGATGAAGCGTACATTCGCGTTTTGCGTGAGATGGATGGCGTGCCCGAGGAGGAGCTGAAACGGTTTGTAGACCCAATGTACATGGCTCAGTATTACACGAATGAAGGGCGCAAGATTGCCAAGCGCATTGGTTTTTCGGTGGATTGGCGACGCGAATTCACCACGCTCATGCCGACCTATCAGCGGTTTATTACATGGCAGTACCTGAACCTGCATGAGAAGGGCTACGTTACGCGGGGGACACACCCCGTGGTATGGTGCCCAAAAGACAAGAGTCCGACAGGAGACCATGACCGCCAAGTCGGCGAAGGCGTCACACCTGAAGAATACATCCTCATAAAATACAGGCTGGACGAGGAGACATTTTTGCCTGCGGCAACGTTCCGTCCTGAAACGATTTTCGGGGTGACAAACATGTGGATTAACCCCGACGCAGACTACGTAGAAGCCATCGTAAACGGCGAAAAATGGATAGTCAGCCAAGAAGCCGCAGATAAACTAAAGGAACAGGAGCGCAAGGTCGAGGTTAAACGTGTTTTCAAAGGGCGTGAGCTTATCGGCAAAACTTTCACGAACCCCGTCACGGGAAAACAGTTTCCGATTCTGCCAGGCTGGTTCGTTGACCCGAAGACGGCAACGGGCGTGGTTTACAGCGTGCCCGCGCATGCACCATATGACTGGTTGGCTTTGAAGGATTTACAGGAGAAACCAGAAGCCCTTCGTGAATTCGGCGTGGACGCCGAGATGGTTAAGGCGATTAAGCCCATATCGCTAATCAAGGTGGAGGGTTACGGGGAGTTTCCCGCGGTCGAAATCGTTAAGGAGATGGGCATACGTGACCAGCATGACCCACGGGCAGATGAAGCCACGAAGGCGCTGTACAAGAAGGAGTTTCACGGTGGCGTGCTCAAGGCTAATTGCGGTGCGTACGCTGGGAAAACGGTTCGGGAAGTCAAAGAAGTGTTGATTGCTGATTTCAAGCGTTTGGGCTACGCGGACAGCATGTACGATTTACCTGAACCTGTCGTGTGCCGCTGCATGACGCCGTGCATCGTGAAGGTCCTGTCGGACCAGTGGTTCCTGAACTACAGCGACGCCGAATGGAAAGCCAAAGCCAAAGAAGTTGTTGCACAGATGCAGATTTACCCTGAAGCTGCACGACAGTACTTCCTCACGGTCATCGACTGGCTAAAAGAATGGGCCTGCGCAAGGACAACGGGATTCGGGACGCCGCTGCCGTGGGGCAAAGGCTGGATTGTTGAGACACTGAGCGATTCGACTATTTACATGGCGTTCTACACGATAAACAAGCACATACGCGAATACGGAATTGAGCCTGAGGCGCTCACACGAGAAGTGTTCGACTACGTTTTCTACGGCAACGGAGAAACGACACCAATCTGCCAAGCTTCAGACATACCCGCAGACATTCTTGAATCCATGCGCAACGAGTTCCTGTACTGGTACCCCTTCGACCTCCGCGTCTCAGCAAAAGAGCTCGTGCCGAACCACCTGACCTTCTGCATATTCCACCACGCCGCCCTGTTCCCACGGAAGCAGTGGCCACGCGCCATAGGCGTGAACGGCATGCTCATGATCGAGGGCAAGCAGATGCACAAGTCAAAAGGCAACTTCATAACCATGAAAGGCGCGGTTGAAAAGTACGGTGCAGACGCCACCCGATGCGTGCTTCTGCTGGGCGCCGAGAGTATGGATGACCCTGACTGGAGAGGCGAAACCGCCGCAGACATTCAAGGCAAACTGCAGTCACTAAGTAACCTTGCTCTGGGCATAGTTGAGAAAGCCAAGAGCAACGCGGCCGGGCATTTGGAGAGGTGGTTGCTGAGCAAGATGCAGCAGCGCATCGCGGATGTTACTCAAAACCTTGAGGAGTTGAAGACGAGAACAGCCTTGGAGATTGCGCTGTTTGAGGTTTGGAATGATTTTCGCTGGTACACTCGCAGGAAAGGCAAAACGGAAGCTAAGGCGGTTCAGGAAGCTTTGGAAGTGTGGCTTAGGCTTCTGGCGCCCTTCGCGCCTTACGTGTGCGAGGAGCTGTGGAGTGCGACGGGAAAAGACACGTTTATCTCTTTAGCTGAGTGGCCAAGAGTTGATGAAGACAAGGTGGATGTGCTTGCCGAGGAACTGGAGAACCTGCTCACCGATTTGGTTGAAGACACGTTGAACGTTTTGAGAGCCACGAAGATTACGCCTTCGCGGATATGCTATTACACCGCTGCCGCTTGGAAGTGGAAAGTGTACCGCAGCTTAGTAGCGAGGGCAATAGAGGGCGAGGTCAAAGTGGGCGAAGTCATGAAGGAGCTTGCAAAAGACCACGGCTTAAGGGAAAACATGAAAGCGGTTGCCAGCTTCGTTCCTAAAGTGCTGAAAGCTTTAAACAAGTTGCCAAACGAAAGAAAAAGGCGCCTCGCAAGCGTTGAGCTTTCCAGCGAAAAAGAATTTATCGATAGCGCCTTGGACTTTTTAGAGGAAAGGTTTAGTGCCAAAGTAGCTGTTTACGGCGAAGAGGAAAAAGCGCGTTATGACCCGAAACAGCGAGCGCCGTTGGCTATTCCTGGTCAACCTGCAATCTACATCGAATAACGCATTAGAAGTGCCTGAGAGAGTTGTCATGCCGACGAAACACCGAAGATACGCTTTGAAATCAAAACAAGCCAAGCAAATCCTAAACGAGATTTCGGAAAGGCTGAAGGTTAACGTGGACTCCCTTTTTGGAGCGGAAGCAAACGTTGAAGTTGTCGAAGCGGACATCGTCAATGTTTATCTTGTAGACGGCAAACCATTGTTCTTCAAAGTCGGAGATAGCGTTCTGCCGACGCTGCTTTTCCAAGATTTCACTTCACATGCGCCGAAAATCGTAGTGGACATGGGCGCTGTCCCTTACGTGTGCAACGGCGCTGATATCATGGCACCCGGCATAGTGCGTGTTGAAGGCGAATTCGGCGAGGGTGACGTGGTTCTGGTTGTGGATGAGAAGCATGGAAAATCGCTAGCCGTGGGAGAAAGCCTTTATGACGCGGTAAGCGTCCGCAACACCAAGCAAGGCGCCGTTGTCAAGAACATTCATTTCGTGAGTGATAAAATCTGGAATTTCGCCAAAACATTGGTTGGATAACGCAAATTTTTGCAGTTTTGTAGTCTGGCGTTGTCACTGTTCGGTTTTTTTGGTTGCTTTATTGGTTCTTTTACGATGGAATAGGAAGGCGCCCCCGCCAACTGCTATCAGAGCTATTATTGTTGCTGTCCACGTGCGATGCAAAAGCGATTCCTGTCAATAACGAGAGTATTGCGGCGATTAGCATTTTTGCTCCTATTTTCATTCTTTTTCCTCGCTCTACCCTATCGTGAAAGTGCCTATTAGCTCTGGTCATAGAACACTGCTGTTCTACTAGACGAACGATATGATCAGAGTCACTTACTGGAAAAACATGAACAAAATGAAAAAACATAAGTCTAATTCAGAGTTTTTTTGGTCATGACGTAGGCGTCTTCGCCGTCCGAGTAGTAACCTTTAATCGTCCGGCTTACCTCAAAGCCCAGCTTCTTGTAAAGCGCGACGCCCGGGTCATTGGTGACTCTGACTTCCAAGTAGCACAGTTTAGCTTTGTAATGGCGCATGCCCTCCATCGCTCTAGCCATTAACGCGTGCGCCACGCCTTTGCGTCTGCCTTGTGGCAAAACAGCGATGGAAACCACGTGTCCTTTCCGTATTAAGCCGCCCAGCCCGAGACTTGCCAAGCCGACTTCAATGCGGCACATGATGTAGCCGACGATTTTTCCGTCTTGCTCCGCCACTATGAAGGTTTCGGGAAACCGCTGGTGCAGGTCCATGAAGAAGAAGTCCATGTAGTTCTCTGGTAAACAATAACGGTTAATGTGAATCACGCTCTGCAGGTCGTCTGGCGTAAACTTGCGTAGCTTGAACGTCTGTTGCATCTTTTCGCCTTCTTAGACGAAAGTTTAAGAATCAAACTTAAAGCTTACGCTTAATGCGCCATAAAACTTAGTTGACCTTGATAACCTGGCCGTTGGGTTAGGCTTGTTCTGCTGATTTAACTTCGGGCAAGGTGAAGTTTCCCTGCGGCAGAGTCCAAACCTTAGCCTGCGACCCGGAGTTCTTCAACGCTTCGCGCAACGCGTCGTTAACCGCCCGCGCCGTCTTCAACTTGAAAACGCCGTTCGCGTAGTACTCAGGCAGTGAAGAAACCAGGATAATCTGGTGGTTTTTCAGCGCTTTCAGCAGGTAAAACGCTTTGTGCCCGCCCAGCTCGAAGTGGCGCTTTACCTCCCGCTCAACCTTCTTCAGTTCTTGCAGCCGGGTCATCCAGTCGTAGAAAACTTGGTTTCCATGTCCTTCGGCGCATTCTGCTACGAGGATTATGGTGCCTCCGCGCTTAACTACTTCCAGAGCGTTGTCCAGCGCTTTGTAGGCTTGGTACAGGTTTATGTCTGCGGGGTAGCCTCCTGGGCTGACCACCACGATGTCGGCTCTGCGGTCCACTGTTACGCGGTACATGTCATCCACAAGCTTCGTCGCCTCAAGGAACGCCTGTTCTAGGTCGCCGGCGAAGGCTTTCACGATTTCTCCTTTGCTGTTGGTCACCACGTTGAGGATGAAGTCCACTTTCGCCAGCCTCGCGGCTTCGGTCATGTCTTCGTGCACGGGGTTGCCGTCTAAGACTCCGGTGCGTGCGTTGGTGTCTAGGAGCATGGCGTGGTTGTGGCTGATGGTTTCTTTCCATGAGATGGCAGGCATAACGCTTTTGCGTCCGCCCCCGTAGCCCGCGTAATAGTGCAAGTTAACATCGCCTAAGAGCACCTTCACGTCTGCTTCGGCGAAAACGCGGTTCACGCGAACGTTGGTTCCGTGCTTGGTTTTGCCCACTGGCACTAGGTCTTGGGCGTTGCAGTCGTGGCTGACGGTTTTCACGCGGTTAAGAACTTCCTCGCCGAGCAGCCGCCTGGCTTCTTCGGGTTTGACTGCGCGGTGGGTGCCGCAGCCGAAGATGACTGTGACGTTTTCGTCTTTGACGCCTGCCGCGTTCAGCTCTTCAAGCACGGGTAGGAGCATGGCTTGGCTGGGTGTGTTTCGGGTGAAGTCGTCTACGACGATGGCGATTTTGTGTTGTGGCTGGGCGATTTCGCTTAGCCGTTTTGAGCCTATGGGTTCGCTTAGGGCTCTTTCTATTTCAGCGTTCACGTCTTCGGCGCTGGGAACCTTTTTTGGTTCTATGGAGTCGAGGAAGTTTCGGGCTGGGATTCTGACGCATACGTCGCTTTTTCCGTAGGGAAGCCAAACATCTACCATGGCAGGTTCACACGGTTAATATTGGAAAAGTAGGCAGCAAGCAGCTATTAAGCCTTATCAAAAACGCTGGCTATATGCAAGAATACGTTTAATGTTTACGTTTCTTAAAGTACACTACAGCACCCATACTGACGGCGACCGCTGCCGCAGCAGTTGCAGCCAACGCCGTTGGGAAAGGCGCGCGCGCGTTAGGCTGAAGACGAGCAGCAAGGCGGTGATATGCCGCAATTATTTTTTCACCATTACGTGATTATGAAAAAAGCCGCTTTTAGTTCTTCTCAAGGAACATTTTGTTCCACTTTTGGAACAGTCGCCATGGTTGTTTTAACTTCGTGTGTTGCTGGGTTTGGCAGAATTTGTGGGCGTTTAGTTTGGTTTTTTGGTTTTGCTGTGGGCTATTATGGCTATGCCTAGGAGGATGGAGGCTATGCACCATAGGTTGGGGTTGTGGAGTGGTCCTATGACTTCGTACCATACGCTTGGGTGGGCTTGGTAGCCTCCGGTGAGGTAATAGCTGATTGTGGTGAATACGAAGTAGGCTCCAAGAGCGGTGATGACGGCGCCTATGCTTGTGAGGTTTGGTTTGTTGGGTTGTTTTTTGATGGCGGGGAGGGTGAATAGCAGTGCGAGTGTGGCTGTGAGGAGGAGTCCGATTGCGGTTACTGTGAAGCTTAGGAGGTTGGCGGGTTCGAGCAGGAAGTTTAAGCCGTATTGGACTTGCGCGTGAGGGTAGGGTACCATGGCGGCTGCCCAGAGCATGGTATAGTTGAACCAGAACACCACGAACAGGTATGCTGTTGCGGTGAGGCTGGTCCATTTGATGATTTCTTGGGTTAAAGCGTCGTGTGTGATTTTTGCTCTGAGTTTGAGTAGGAGTGGGGGGATTGTTAGGACCATGGCGAGGCAGGGTATGGCAGTGCCGTACAGTAGTAGCGGTCCTGGGGTGTGGTCGAAGTAGTACAGGTACTCGGTTGAGACGTTGTAGGCGAAGGCTGCGATTACGGATGGGATCATGGCGAGGAAGAATCCTGTTTCGAGGAGCAAGGCTGTGCCGGCTTTTTGTCTGATTTGTGGTTGGACGGTGTCTTTTTTTCTCCAGTAGAGGTAAGCCGCTTGTAGGGCGAAGATGCCTGCTGCGGCGCGGAGGATTAGTCCGACTGTGCCGGAGACGCCTTCGCTGCCGTAGTAGAGGATTGCCCACCACCACGGGTTTTGTGATACCATGTCGTAGACGTACTGATTTGTGGCTGTGGCGAGGCTGAAGTTTAAGCCGTAAACGGCAAAGTAGATGGCGTATCCAAGATAAGTGCAGACAACGATGAAAATCCAGAATTCTATGGAGCCCTCGCGTTTTTCAAGTCTGTTTCCCATCTGAGCCACCAACTCTGACTGTTATGAGAATTGGTTGGTGTGGGTGCTTTTAGTTCTATTCAAGGAACAAAATGTTCCACTACTGGAACAGCTATAGCGATAAGCTTGGCGTTTGGGGGTTATTTGTTCTTTTTTCTGAATCGTGAGCCTTCGATGAGGAAGATTGCGGCGGCGATTATGGTTATGGTGGTTAGGAGCCAGAATGAGCCTTCGACAGAAGCGCCGAGCAGCAGGTGGGGGATCAGTATTGCGACTTCGGCGATTAGGACGCCTATGAAGACGAGTCCGAAGACGAGAAATCGTGGGATAATGGTTTTTCCTATCCACACGTGTCCTTTGAGACCCACCTTTTCCTTCACAACGTAGTTGCCGTATTCGTCTTTGATAACCAAGCCTAAATCCATGAGCTTCTGCAGGTTCCTGTACGCCACACTCGGGCTAGTGAGGTTCGCCCCGCGCATAACCTCTCGTGGTCCAACAGGCTTCCCCGCCTTAACCAGATAAACATACGTGTGAAAAGCAGAAGCGTTCAGTTGACCCTCAGCATCCTCAATCTTAGCAACCGTACTCGCACACCTGCTTCATAGTCCACGCTCTTTTGTCGAATAAACCTATAATTAGGAATCAAAGACTTTTAAATCCAATGCAGAGATCAGCAGAGGTGTTCCAAAACGGAAAAGGGAAATGGTTGTCAATGTGTTGCTCATGTTTGCATCTCCAAACGTGGCTGTCTGTTACGTCCGTTCTCTCGAAAAGTAAGCTAACACACAGAGCAAGCGAGTTTGTCAAGAAAACTTATCGGAAACTGGGCGTTGCGTTAGATCACTGTTGCAGACGTTGTGGATGATGGGAAAGTTAATAGGGTAGTTTTTACTTATATAACAGTGTTATACTCGCGAGGGGGTGAACGCAATGGGGTTGTACAACAAAAGGACTTCTGGGTATGCGCGCTAATATTAACTGCAACTGTTTTTCTAGTCCTTCTGAATATTCTTGATCTGGTTAGTTTCGGTCTCTTCGTTGGTCCTTTTCGCCTAAATCATTGGTTTGTTTTGATAGGAACATTCTACATTGCATTTGCTGTACCTGTAATCGTCACCTTAAAACGACACCATCCAAACAGCGTTAGGTCCCTGATTCGCATTCACATGTTTGGCAACCTGCTCGCTTTCGCGTTGATATCAGTGCATTTTGCAAGCCAAATCAGCAGACCAGCAGCACGTTACCCGAACCTCGGGACAGGCTTAGCTTTATACGTTGCTCTAATTTTGCTGGTTGGAACAGGAATTTCCCAGAGATTCCACCTCACACAAAAAATTAAGCCTCAAACATATAGATTCCTGCACACCGGTGCAGCCGTAACATTCTACTTAATAATAGTCATCCACATACTCCACGGCTTAGGAATACTCTAGGTTTATACTTTAAGACTCATGGATAACTCCCCAATTCTTCTATTTAATCTCGTAGCTATAGGGTTAAAGTTATAGTTAATGATGAAATTGCACACCGATTGTTTATTGACTCAGTATAGCAAATGGCGCGGGTTTACTTCAAGAAATAGGCAACCCCGCATATTTGCCGTCTATTAGGATCCTAACAGTGGTTCATTGCAGAAACTATAGAGGCTCTATCGGCAAGGTGTTCTGCCAAAAAACGAGGGGGAGCCGGTCCGTATTGGCGTTTTCCGCTGTCAATAGCATGTTGAAAACCAGCGCTTCGCCGGATTCTATGCAGTTTAGTATATATAAGAGGCTATAGTCTTTTCCGAGCACTAGCGTTCAGCGTATTGGCTGTTAACTGAAATAACGCATGCAGTGACTTCGTGAAACCTTTCATCTGTGATTTACGTGTATTCTCTGAAGGTGTGGTTACATTTCGTGCAACGGAAGAACTGAGTTGAAGATTCATCGCCTCCACGAGTTTGCACTTGCCACACGTACGCCAAATTGTTCCCGCATTTCGGACACTCCACCTTCAACGTCGGCAACGTGTTAATCTTCTGCTCCTCCTTACCAATAACCGTCACACGCTGCTTAACATCATGCTTGATAACCCTGCTCACCCTCGGCTTAACCCTCCTATCCAACGCAGGCTTCTTAAACCCACACTTGGAACACACAAGCATCAACACAACTCCCTCATCACTCTCAACTTTCTCTGGCCTAAGAATCGAACCACACTCAGGGCAAAACTCCATAACAAAACCCCTCTGTTCTTCTAAACATTGCCTCATGGAATACCCAAATTAAATATAAGTCTTTCCAACCCCACCTCCACATTAACCTGGAAACCTCAACCAACCAAAAACAAAACCAAACCCCACACACATAACAAGATTAAAAAGACATCACCATCTAAAACTAAAACCCAAACAACCCAAAACCAACCCGTAAAAAGAGGCAAAAAAATGAAAATTATCCTCGGTCCAGCATCAACCACTCTTGGCGAAAAAATCGCAGAACTAACCAACTACAAAAAAGTCCCTGTCACACACAGAACATTCCCAGACGGCGAAACCTACATCCGACTAGAAGGCAACGTACAAAACGAGCACGCAGTAATCGTGCAAACCACCAGCACCACACAGGACACACGGCTCGTGCAGCTAGCGTTCATAGCAAACGCCGCAAAACGAAACGGCGCAAAAAAAGTCACAGCCGCTGTACCATACCTCGCATATGCACGTCAAGACAAAATGTTCCTACAAGGCGAAAACATAAGCGTAGAAACCGTCACAGCCATGTTGAAAGCAGCAGGAGTTGACGCACTAATCACAGTAAACATCCACGCCGAAAACGCCTTGAACAAGTTCCCGTTTCCAGCCAAAACCCTCAGCGCCATACCACTACTAGCCGAATACTTCGTTCAGAAAGGCTGCAAGAAAGCATTTGCACTTTCACCAGACACAGGCGCAATGTACATCGCACAACAGGCGCAAGAAGTTTTAGGCGGTGAAGCTGGACACCTCGACAAGCAACGCGACAGGCACACGGGACAAACAACCCAAACCGCCAAAGGCTTAAACGTGAAAGGGAAAACTGTGATAATCTTCGACGACATCATCAGCACAGGCGGAACAATCGCAGGCGCAGCAAAAATCCTCAAGGAACAAGGCGCAAAAAAAATTTTCGCCGCTTGCGTACACCCGCTTCTCGTAGGTGACGCTGAAAAACGCATTCTGGATGCTGGTGTCGAAGAAATCGTGGGCACCGACAGCGTTCCCAGCCACGTCACCAAAGTCACGCTCGCACCGTTAATCGCCAAGGCTTTGAAGGCGCAGGAAAGTGGCTAAACTCTTTTTTCTGCTGTCTGGCGAAAACGAGACTTTGCCTGCTGCCGAGTTAACCGCCATCCTAGAAGCTGAAGGATTTGCCTACTCCATCACGGAGAAACTTGATCAGCTTGTGAGGCTTGAAGCAGACTCACGTAGCGTGGAAGCTGTGCATCACAGGTCAGCGTACACCATGGCAAGCGCTCTTGAACTGTTCACGTGCCAAGCACAGGACAGTGCGGTAAACCAAGCTGCCAACGCCACGGACTTTAGAAGCGTTTTAAATGAAGATGAAAGCTTTGCGGTTCGCATTAAACGCGTTAAAGAGTACTCCGCGAAGAGCGGCACCATGAGCCTCGAAAGAAAACTCGGCAAACACATACTTCAAAACTCCACAGCCACAAAAGTCAACCTGGAACAGCCTGACAAAACTTTCTTCGGAGTCTTAACCAGCGGCAAACTGGTTTTCGGCATAAAACTCGCAGAAATCACACCTAAAACATTCTCCGAAAGAAGACCGCGAAAGAAACCGTTTTTTCACCCGTCAGCCATGCCTTCGAAGCTTGCGCGGTGCATGGTTAACTTGGCGCGTGCAAAAGCTGGCGAGTTGGTGTTGGATCCTTTCTGCGGCACTGGAAGCGTGATGGTTGAAGCCGCGTTCGTGGGTTGCCGTGTTCTGGGCCTGGATGTTCAACGGCGTATGATTGTGGGGTGTCGAAAAAACCTTGGGCATTTCAGCGTGGAATCTGAGGGCTTGGTTATGGCTGATTCCAGACGGTTGCCGTTGACGAGAATGGACCATGTGGTCACTGATCCTCCTTATGGCAGGTCAGCAACAACCATGAAATCAACTACCAAGCAGATTGTTAAAGGCGTTCTGAGTTCCGCGTTTCCTCTGCTTGGGGCAGGGCAACTGATTTGTATAGCTTCACCTAAAACATTAAACATCTCGCGAATAGGCGTGGAATTGGGGTACAGGCATTTGGAGTCTCATTTCGCTTATGTTCACAGGACTCTGACACGAGAGATAGCGGTGTTCGAAAAACCATGAAGGGTGAAAAATTGAGATGAGTATGCGCGTGATTTTCTTGGGAACCGCAGGTAGCGTTCCAACTCCAGACAGGAGTTTGCCAGCCGTGCTCGTGAAACGTGGGAACGAGCAGTTAATGTTTGACTGCGGTGAAGGCGTTCAAAGGCAGATGGTGAAAGCTAAAGTTGGGTTCCACAAGAAAATGAAGATTTTCGTTTCGCACATGCACGGGGACCATGTGCTTGGGTTGCCTGGATTGTTGCAGACTATGGCTTTGATGGATAGGCAGAAAAAACTTGAGGTTTACGGTCCAGAAGGCATAAAACAGTTTTTAGAGTGCCTTAGAGAAAGCTTGCAGTTTGGCTTGACGTTTCCGGTTGAAATTCACGAGGTTTACGGCGCTGGCACCGTATGCCGCGAAAAAGACTATGTTGTTGAAGCTGCAGAATCAAACCATGTGATTCCAGGTTTGGCATACGCTTTTATGGAAAAGCTTCGACCGGGAAAATTCTATCCTGAAAAAGCCAGAGCTCTAGGCATTCCTGAAGGCGAATTTTGGTCAAAACTTCAACACGGCGACACCGTCAAGTTGTCAAACGGGCAAGTTATTAGTCCTGACGAAGTGCTGGGTTCGCCGAGGAAAGGGCGAAAAATCGTTTACACTGGCGACACGAGACCTTTTGCGGGTTTTGCAAGTTTCGCTGCAGGTGCAGACTTGGTGATTCACGATTCCACTTTTGACGATGCCCTTTGCGAAAAAGCTGAGGTTGATGGGCACTCAACGCCTAGTCAAGCTGGGCTGCAGGCTAAGAAGTCGAAAGCGAAGAAGCTAATCTTAACGCATATCAGTGCTAGGTACTCTAATGGACAGCTGCTTTTGGAGCAAGCGCGAAGGGTTTACGAAAATGTGCTGTTAGCTGAAGATTTCATGGAATTGGAGTTGCCGCTTCTGGACAGTTAGGTTATCAGCTGTCGCAGTTTTTGTAGGCTTTCGTTCACGTGGTGCACGGACTCGACTATTATAGTTTTGTCGTAGGCTATTTCGCGTAGGGTTTCTGCGAATTGTTGCCAGTTGATTTTGCCGTAGCCGATTCCGAGGTGCTGATCGTGTTCTCCTGTGTTGTCGCTGACGTGAATGTGCACGATTTTGTCGGGCATCTTTTTCAAGAATTGTTCTGTTTGCCCTTCGAGGTTTGCGTGTCCAACGTCTAAAACGACGCCTATGTCGTTTAAGCCGGTTTCCCTGTAGAAATTTATGAAGTCTTGTGGCTGTTTCATGAGGAAGCCGTATCTTTCAGGCAGGTTTTCTAGGGCTATGTTCAATCCATATTCTTCCGCGGTTTTGTGCAGTTGGCCTAGGCTTTTGATGTTTTGTTTCCAATCTTCTCCAGGGTAGAACATGCTGATGCCTGTCTTGTTTCCTGGATGAAAAACCCAGAGCTTGGCGTTTAATGCGTTGGCGTACGCCATTGACTCTTTCAGCCGCTTAAGCGAAACGGTTAGGATGGGGTTTGACGGTGAAGCTATGTTTATGTCTGCGAAAGGCGCATGAACTGTGTACTGGAAGTCACGGGATTTGGCGACCTGATTGAGCATGGTAACTCTTTTCTTGTTAAGCGCGTGCAAACCATCATCCATAACTTCAACGTAGCGCGTTTCAACCTTGTTTAATCGTTTGACCATTTTGGCGAATGGCTGACTTAGGCAGTAAAGCATGGAGAGACCAATCTTCGGTTTAGTCATGCGCGTTTTTCCTTTTCAGGTTTGAGAGTTTACCTTGTGTGTTCGCACTTAATAACTCTAGTCTGTGACTGATATGCTCACGGAGACTTATACCCCCTCTATAAATAGGTTGAACTTTTAGTTGACTGTGCTGGCGTTGGGCTAGCTACTCGGAAAAGACTATAGCCCGCTTATATAAAGAAACAATACCCAAACCCAAAGCGCGCGCGCTCTGAACCGACAAGAGGATATCAACGATAGCAGTAACGCCCCACGTGAACGCCAACAGAAGCGCCAACAGCACGCTCTTCACGATTGTTTCGCCCAGCACCTTCTCAATCTCCGCGAACGGCGACACGTGCCTGTGTTGCTCCCGCTCAACCCGCTGAAAAAGCGCCACTCCAGCCTGACCCACCTCCGAAAGCCGGTACTTGCCTCTCTCAAATTGCTCAACAAGAGGCGAAAGCTTATTCAAATGGTAACTCATCAAACCCGTGTCCTCAATGCCCACAGCGCTCTGAACCTGCGTGAAATGTGTTTCACCCAGTTCTTCAAGAAAAAGCAAAATCTGGCGGCGCATCGGATGCTTCAACGCGGCGAATATCTCTTCATACGCGTCTGCTTCAGCCAAACAGGGCACCTGACACCTCTTTGCAGCGAGATAGCGCATAAATGTTTTCCTGAAGAAAAACTGGAAAAAACCCGAACTCAGCCCAGTGCCTTAAAGTACATGCACAACAATATTACCTGTATGACGAAACTGTACTTCCTGGGCGGAGAAAACGTAGCAAAAAAAGATTCCAGAGAAATCAACGAAGCTGCCTTCCGCGACGCAGGCGAAACACCAGCCGTAGTGGTCTTTCCCTGGGCGAGAGCATCTTTCGAACAAGCGTACAAACGCAGGAAAAGGCTGTTTGACTACTTCAGAAGCCTCGGCGCATGCAACGTTGACTTTGTAGATTACAGTGATACATACGAGGAGATTAACAGGAAAGTCGAGTGCTCCGACCTGATATACCTGCCAGGCGGGCTTGCAAGCGTTCTGGTTGAGCGGCTGAAAAACAAGAACGTAGACACGTTGCTGCGCGGTTACGACGGCGTGGTGGTTGGCAGAAGCGCAGGCGCCTTAGCGCTGGGCAAGAAATGCGTGGTCACAAAAAACAGGCGCAACCCAACATCTAAGATGATCCGAGGCATCGGGCTTGTGGGCTTCAGCGTAAAAGCACACTACAAGCATTCAAAAGACGCCGCGCTGAAAAAGCTGTCGAAACAAGAAACGATATACGCCATACCTGAACGCTCCGCGCTCCTCTACGACGATGGCTGCCTCTCATTCATGGGCGACGTGTACCTATTCCAGAACGGAGAAAAGACCCTCGCGGAATAGGAAGCACGTGAGCCTCCGCGTAAGGTTTGTTTATAAATTATCGTTGCGTTATATACCGTTGAGGTTGATTCTTTGCTTTCCGCATGTGTTTTAATAAGGACCACGCATGGCAGATACGAAGACGTTGTCGAGTTTCTGGGTCAACTAGAAGGCGTTAAACGAATCTTTCCGACTCTGGGAAGGTACGATGTTGTGGTAGACCTTGAATCTTCTGACCTTAAGGCTTTAGACGCCGAAGTGTTGAAAATGGGAAAATTTGCTGGTGTGGTGTTCACCGAAACCCTCGTGGAGATAAAAAGCAGAGGTGAAGAATGATTTTGAACGCTTGCATACTGTTGAAAGTTGTGCCAACCAAAGCCCAAGTCATCCTATCCGCGGTCAAGAAGATTAGTGGCGTAAGAAAGGCGTATTTCACGTATGGCAGATTCGACATAGCCGTCTTCGTTGAGGTGGCGGATTACAGGGAGTTGAGAGCGGTCACCACCAAAATAAACGGTGTTGAAGGAATAAGAAGTACAGAAACGCTGCCTGAAGCCTAACCCGCAGTAGCAATAGGCTTACACATAAACAGTGGCGCGTTTTCAGGTTGAAACTACTTTTTTCACATCAGACGCGCAAGACGAGGATACGTAGTTGCGCGCGCGCGCTATATTCTTACGGATTTCTTGGAAGCTTAAATGTGAGTAGAACTGCTTCTACGGTCCTGACGATTTCCTTTCTCAAGCCTTCCGCGGATTGCTCTTCTCTTAGCCTGCTTATTCTTTCAGCTAGTGCAGCGTCTTTCAATGTGTGCTTTATCCAATTTTGGGAGTCTTTGCGTTTAAAATGGAATTTGATTGATTCTATTGGGATGGTTTGTAGCTTAGTGGCGAACTCGCTGAGGTTGGTTGCGGTTATTCCGTATATTGCCCAATGGCTGTGTAGAAGTGAAAACCGTTTTCGAAGGGAACTGTTCTGAGAGGCTTTACGATAGTTGGCTTTAGGATTATTTGTTTTTTAACTTGAGTTTTTCTTGACATGGTTGAAACACTTCCAACTTCACATGCTGAAGTCGCTCTTAAAGCTATCGCATAAGATTGCATATTCTGGC
>CAZJQR010000040.1:0-18088 GCA_964548345.1 uncultured Candidatus Bathyarchaeia archaeon
TCCAGCACGTTGGACGGCTCCAGAATCAGGTCTGCCATAAGCCGCTTCATTCCCAACCGCTTAGCCTTTTCCATGATTTCTTCGAGAAAACGGATGCGGTCTTCAGCCTTCGCAGGGAAGATGCCTTCACGCTGGTTAGTGGGAATAACCACCACCGCCACATCAGAGGCGAAGGGCGCTATCTGCTCAACGTTTCCAGCGTCCAAGCTCAATATCAGGTCTGCCCCAGCCGCAACAGCCTCTCTAATCTCGTCTGGGTCAAGCGTGTCGATGCTGACTGGCACGTTCAACACGCTCTTTACCGCTTCAACCGCCCGTTTTGCATCTAGGGGTCTGGATTCGCCCGCTACCATGCCCACGTCGATTAAGTCCGCGCCCATTTCCACGAAGTGCTTAGCCAACCTTTGGATTTCATCGGTCGGTATTAACGCGGCGTCAACGATTTCCGCCAGCACCCGCATAGGAAAATCCCTGCCCACCGCCAACCCGCCGACCAGCATGTTGCCCGGCTTCTTCAACAAGACATCTCTGTTCTTCTCAACAGCGTCCAGTTCTCGTAGCGCTTTCTGCCTCAGTTCCTCCCTGAGCAGGTCGCACGCAGGCGTCACCGTAGAAAGCTTAACACGTCCGAGGGCGCCTAACACTGTGGGCAGGTCAGCGGCGTACCTTGAACCCTTGAAGGTTGGGGTTCCCACGGCGTCCGCGATAACAGAAGTGTCGCCCCGAATGAGCCCTGGAACCAAAATCACGTCGAAGTCTCCTGCACGGGTTGTTTTGATGGCTTTGGCGATTTGCTGTGGGCTTAGCAATGCGGCGACTGGAACCTTCAACGCGAAAACTTCGGTTTCAACGCTGCTTTCTTTGGCGTATTGTTCCACAGTTTTTTCCGCAAGCAAACCCGTTATCAGAAGCGCTCTCAAATTGCACACCGCTGCTACTTGGCGACTTTGACGTAGGCGCCTCGATTGTTTGCCTTTGCCACGAAAACCTGTCCGCCCACGCCTTCGTTAAGGAAAGCTTGCACCTTCGCTTTGATTTTTTCTGCTTGCTCTTTCCTGGTTAACCCGTAAAAGGCTGGTCCCCAAGAGCTTTGTCCTGCGCCGTACGCGCCGAGTTTCTGCAGGAGCGCTATGCCTTCAGCAGCTGCCCTGCTGGAGTAGGTTCCTCCTTGCACTTTGGCGAAGTAGTCTCCGATGACCGTTTGAATCTCAGTTAGGGCTTCCCCGAAACCTTTGATGTCGCCTTCAACCAGCGAGGGAAGAAGCTTCATCATTGTTAAGCGGCACATCCTACCCGCCTCTTCTGCAGTCATAGGCGTCAGCGCTTTGAACGCGGCGGTTTCTTCGGTTTTCGCCAATCCCTTCTTAACATTGGGAACCGCCACCACGAAAAACCAGTCCTGAGGAAACGGCTGACGAATAATCGTGGCGGGAAAGCCGGTTTTGCTTTTTCCTCCGTCAACCACGAACCCGCCCTGCTCGAAAATTGTGGTGCCCACGCTTGTTCTCTGTCCTCTTCCCATGGCTTCGGCGAGCCCTTGAGTCGAGGCGTCCACGTTGAAAAGTTTGGAAAGCGCCGTGGCTGCGGCTAAAGCCAGTTGCGTTCCAGAGCCCAAACCTGAATGTTCGGGAATTGCCTGCTTGACGTTGATTCTGGCGCCTGCCTTTACGCCGTAGGTTTCGAGGAAACGTGTAGCCAGCGATGTTACCCGCTCAATTCTCTCGCCTGCCACGACTAACTTTTCTGCTGCCTGGGCTTCGAGAACCACGTTTGGGCGGTCTATGCCTACGCCTAATCCCCCAAACAGGCGTCCTAAATTGCCGTTTAAGTCTATTAATCCGAAATGAAGCCTCGCAGGAGTTTTAACGTAGACTTTCACTTTGAATCCTCCATGAATCGGCGCGTTGGGTTAAGTCTGCCATGATTTCAGAGCAGCGCGAGCGTGGAGCTACACGGTTCACGACTTCGCGGTATTCTCTAATCTTATCTAACAACTTTAAGCCTTGCTCTCGCTTCTGCCTATCCGCATGTGCGATGAAGGCTTTAACCCGCGTTGCGTGAATGATGGCTTCGAGGGTGGCGGACAGCGCGCGGCAATAAACTTTAGGCAAAACGGTCAACGCTTGCACAAGCTTAACATCGCAAAAGACCTCTGCCCTCTCAGCGTCAAAAGGCGCCATATCCGCAACGGCAACTTCTATGTGCGCGTCCGCCGCGCGTAATCTGGGCGCGTCAACCCTCGCAGCCTCTTCAAACCACTCCAGCGGCAGCCTGCCGTTTGGGTTGGCTTCTTTAAACGCTGTCCTGTAAAACACTTCAGGGTCAGAGGTCACGTTCACCACGGCGCATCTTTTCGATTGGATATTCTTGTAGGTCAACGATGAAGTGTAAATCCTGAACGCCAAGCGCTGAGGGCTTTCCATTGTTGTGCCCATGGGTGCGGCGTTAGACCTCCCATCCGTGTTGTAGGTGGAGACGACCGTTTCTACGATGGCGCCTTTTGAGAAGCCCAAATCGGTTAACGTGGTCATGAAACCCGCTCCAAACGCTCAGCTGTCCGTGGTCTGAGAATGGAAATGTGGAAACCAACGGGTGTGTTTGCGGTTGATGAGCGCTTCATGCTTCATTCGAATGTAACTTTTTACACTCGGCTAATAAACTTTCCCGCCAACCCGCTCTTTTCTCGTCACTCGGATCTCACTTGAAAAACAACACTTTGGGTTGCAGCGTCACGATTCCTCTTCCGATTTCATACTAACCGTTTCTTTCCGAATAACCACATACGGCTCCTGTTGCTTCCTCTTGAGGTAAACGATAAACGCGATCAAAGCCGCAACCGCCACAATGAATATTAACATCATAATCCTGTCGCTGTCCAGCGCACTTTCTGAACGAGTACTTCTTGCTAGCAAATCATTATAAGCCTGATTAAGCGCGTCGTAATCTGTTTTGAGGCTGGTGTAGTTTCCTTGAAGGTTAGTGAAGTTCCCTTGTAGGCTGTAGCAGGTAGCGTTCAGTGCGTTGTAATCCGCTTGCAAATCGATGAGTTCGCTAATCTTCGACCCATAAGCGTCGTCTAGGGTATTCTTATCAATTAAGAGATTGTTGTAGTCGCCTAACAATTTTTGATACTTTGCGAGTTGCGTATCGTACTGGTCGGATAGCGAGTCGTATTCGCTGAGAAGCGCCGTATAATTATTGAGGAGAATGCTGTAGTTAGCCAACAAGCCGCTATGTGTGTTCAGCAGCGTTGCGTAATCTTCTTGGAGCGCAGTGTAGTTTGCCAACATCTCATCGTACAAGATCTGCATTTCACTAAAAGTCAATTCACTAACATGAGTAGTATAGAGCGTAGCGGCCAAGTAACATTATTTACATCGGTACTAACGTTGAGGAAGCACTGAAGTGTGCCGTTAGCCTGTTGCGGTAACGTAAATCCAAGCTTGCTCGTAAAGGTATCGTTTTCTGGCAATTCAAACTCAGTTATAGTTTGACTTCTAACCTCTTCCCAACTTGAGTTTACGGGAGCGTAGATAGCTATCGTGAAGTTCATCGTAAGTGCAGTGTTTGCAGTTATCGTTACGTTGTGAGTTATCTTCTGGATGGGCTTCCTCAGGGTATGTCAAATCAATTGTAACACCCGCACCGCTAAATGTTGCAGTAGGGTCTGATGAAGCGCCCACGGTGCACATTAATCCAGAGAGCAAGAGCAGCAAGACAATAAAGAAGCAGACCTTTTTTTTGGCGGGTATTAAACTTCAAATGAAAACTACTCCGAAAGAGTATTTATCATTAACTAATCACGACTCAACATTGCCTGCAAAAACAGCACGCGTGACATTTCGCTTTTCAGGAAAAGCAGAGGCTTACCTAACGGTTCTTTATGTAGAGTATGATTGCTAATATTGCCACTGCTAACGCGATTGCCAGCGTGACTGCAAGCTCAACAGGCGGCACCCCGGCTGAACCAGTCGAAGTGAACGTTACCAGCTGGTCTGCGTCAGCAAAGTGCACGGTAACCGACCCTGACGAGGGCGAAGCCTCAAACCCACTTGGCGAGGTTACGGTGAAGGCGTAGACGCCGTTCGGCACATCGAACACGATGGCATCTGAAGTGGAGCTCTGCGTCTCCGTATTCAAAGTCACGTTCCAGCTGGTTCCCGAAGGCAACCCTGAAGCCATGAACGCCACAGAATATGTTTGCTCGCTGGATGAAGCACCAAAAGCGTAAACATGATGATCGTACGAGCCCACGTAGACCATGCCGTTTGCCAACGCGGGCGAAGACACCACCATCGCACCAGTCATGTAGCTCCAGACAACCGAGCCGATCGTAGCGTTCAGCGCGTAAACCCCGCCGTCATACGAGCCCACAATCACAATGCCGCCTGCCACGGCTGCCGAGGAGGCTACATCACCGCCTGTGGTGTAACTCCATATAACGGCGCCGTCGGAAGCGTCTAGAGCATAAACCCTGTCATCCGCCGAACCCACATAAACCACTCCATCAACTACCGCAGGCGAAGAGGCTACACTTCCGCCCGTCGTGAAATTCCACACCACAACGCCACTTGAAGCGTCCAAAGCGTAAAGTCTGTCATCGTACGAGCCCACGTACACTACGCCATCTGCCACTGCGGGCGAAGACACCACAAAACCGCCCGTCGTGTAACTCCAGAGCAACGCGCCGTTGGTAGCGTTCAAAGCGTAAACGTTATGGTCAATTGAACCCACATAAACCACACCATCAGCTACTGCGGGCGAAGACACATGAATCTGGTCCCCCGTCGTGTAATTCCACACTAACGCGCCGTCCGTAGCGTTCAGCGCGTAAACCTTGAAGTCCTCCGAACCCACGTACACCATACCATTCGCCACCGCAGGCGAAGACACCACTGGAGCATCTGTTGCGAAATCCCACTCAAGTGCGCCATCTTCAGCGTTTAGTGCGTACACTTTGCCGTCATAAGAACCCACATAAACCACACCGCCAGCAACGGCAGGCGCAGACAACATAACCATATCCCCGGTCTTGTAGCTCCATACGGCAGCGCTTGAAAACTCATCCAACGGAACCGTGCCAGCAAACGCGTCCAAAGCGTACACTTTGCCGTCGAACGAGCCCACGTAAACCTTGTCCCCAACAACTGCTGGAGAAGAATCCACCATGCCACCCGTCCTGTATTCCCAGACAAGAGCACCGCTGGCGGCGTCAAGCGCATACGCCTTGCCATCCCATGAACCCACATAAACTCTGCCATCTGCAACCGCTGGCGTAGAAACCACCATGTCTCCCGTTGTGAAACTCCACAAATGAGCCCCTGTCGAAGCGTTTAGTGCGTACACGTTGTTGTCATCCGAGCCTATATAGACCACGCCATCAGCCACAGTGGGCGAGGACGCCACGTCAGCCCCTGTCGTGTAGCTCCACATGAACGCGCCATCTTCAGCGGTTAGTGCGTACACTTTGCCGTCATAAGAACCCACGTACACCACACCATTTGCTACTGAAGGCGAAGAAAAAACGGGACCACCTGTCGTGTGGTTCCATATGACGGCGCCGCTGGAAGCGTTAAGCGCGTATATCTTGTTGTCGTCAGAACCAACGTAAACTATTCCGTTTGCCACGGCAGGCGTGGACACCACAATGTCCCCCGTTACATAGTTCCATATTAAGCCGCCATTGGTAGCATTCAAGGCGTACACGTTGTTATCAATTGAGCCGACGTAGACCATGCCATCGGCAAAAACTGGCGAAGATAACATAATCATATCCCCTGTTCTGTACTCCCATATCACGGCACCCGTGAAAGCGTTTAGCGCGTAGACCTTCCAGTCTTCTGAAGCCACATAGACCACGCCATCGGACACCGCAGGGGCAGAATCCACGTAGAAGCCAGTTGTGTAGTTCCATACGAGACTGCCCGTTTCAGCATTCAGTGCATATACGTTGTTGTCCTCAGAGCCGAAATAGACTATGCTCTCAGCTACGGTAGCAGGCGACAAAACGTTATTGCCTGTTGTATATGCCCAAACCACCGCGCCGCTGGAAGCGTTTAGCGCGTAAAAATTATCGTCGTATGAGCCTACGTAAACCAAGCCGCCAGCCACGAGGGGAGAACCCACTGGTCCGCCAGTGTTGTATATCCATGCCGTTTGGTTTGTAACAGGCGCTGTTGAATCTGAAGTGCCTGTGTGCGCCAAGTCGTGGTGGAACATAGACCACCCTTCCCCTACAGAATTTGCGCCCGAAGTAGCCGTGGACTCGGCTTCTCCATAAAAAGCGCTGCCTGAAAAAACCGCTACCAAAAACAAAAGCGCCAAAGCTATGCAAACAAAAGCTTTCTTTGTTCTATTTACCTTTTTCTGGAGCGCTTGTTCTGCAGATGAGACGTGACGTGAATCAAGAGCCACAAATTCCCACCTATCATAAATAGCTCAGCGATTCAATAAAAGGGTTGTTTTTCTTCTTGAGATATGTTTTTAAGCATTACACCGAGCATCTTCATGGTTGGGGCTTATGTTTTTCAGGCAAGTTCAACAGCACGGGGACAACTTCTCATACATACTGGCAGACGACACCACACGAGAAGCGGCTGTTGTTGATTCAAGTTTCAACTCGGGCGAAATAACCCGCATTCTAAAGGCTGAAAACCTGACACTGAAATATATTATTAACACGCATGGTCATTCCGACCACACCGCTGGCAACCAAGAGCTGCGCTCAACTTTCGGTGCAAGAATCGTTGCCCATAAGCTCTCAAAGATTAATGCGAATGTGAAAGTAGATGATGGCGAGATTATCCGCATAGGTAGCATACAAGTAAAAGTCATCCACACGCCGGGTCACACTCCCGACGGCATATGCCTACTAGTGGACAACCAGAAACTGTTAACAGGCGATACGCTATTTGTAGGTGAATGTGGCAGAACAGATATGCCCGGCGGAAACTCCAAAAGCATGTACGACAGCCTCTTCTACAAAATCCTGAAGCTTAACGACGACTTGGAAGTTTATCCCGGACATGACTATGGACCAAAGCCTTTTTCCACCATAGGTGAAGAAAAGCAGTCGAATTACACTTTAAAGCCGAGAAGCCTTGCCGAATTTATCGAGTTCATGAACCAGCCCTAAAAACACTGATGTCCCCCCGCCTTTTCCACCTTCCTGTTCATCTGCCTATGCTCTTAAGCTTTCAGCAAATTGACGCCGTTCTTTCCCTCAGTGGTACATTTGCAAAAGAACTGATTTCACGCGTGCTCTTTAAAAGGCAAAGCATATTTTGAATGTAATATTATCCAATTAAGCTGTTTATATGTGCTTAGACGGAGACCCAATTTGTCAAAAATTATGTTTACTTATTTTAGATGCTTGCTTGGCTTTTCGCCTCTTGTTGGAGCCACTTATTTTAAATATGTATTTAAGAATCAGAAAATTTTTTATTATACCTGACTCAAGATAAAAGGTCTGTTAGTATATAGATATAGAATAAGAATTAAGAAATAAGAATCGAGAAGGTCTAAACAATTATGCCCAAGACTGCATTGAATAACACTTTCAGCTTCCTTAATAAAACGCAATTGATAAAGCTGAGGTCGAAGGCAATGCGCGCTGGCGTGTGGTTTAAAGCGTTACCGAGGATAGACAGAGCGCTTATAGATTTAACGATAAAGGTAGCAAGAAGTGTCCGCAGTACCACTTTAGCAAGGAACCTCCTAGCCATCACGAGGAAACTGGAAGGACTTCTAGAAAGCAGTCTCTTACGGGCCTTTCGCGGCGTCGCTCATAAACTCGCCCAAAAACTCAGCTTAATAGCTCGAAAATGGGGCAACAACTCAGCTAAAAACTGGGATTCCGATATATCCTTTATAAGGTTCTTAGCTGTAATGCATATTAACGAATCTAAAACCTTTAAAACCTGATACGCAATTACACGTTAGGGAGTACATCGTATGATAACAGATATACTTGGTTTCGTCTTAGTTGTAGTACTCCTAGCTGTGTGCATTTGGGCACTTTACAACGTACCTATTTTAGCCAGCGGCGTTAAAGATTTCTGTAAAAAACGGCAAAAACCCCATAAAAAAATCGTGCCAGAAGATCTTCAACCATCTTTTTCCATAATCGTGCCAGTCAAAAATGAAGAACGCGTGATGGATAGATTACTGAATTCACTTTCAAACTTAGATTATCCTCCGAATAAACGAGAGATAATAATAGTTGAAGACGGATCAACCGACAAGACCAACGACATATGCATTAGTTACGCCAAAGAACACGGCAACGTGAAGATACTGCATAAAAACCTTTCTAACGGCAAACCTTCCGCGCTGAACTTCGGTCTCGCACAAGCAAAAGGGGACATCGTCGCCATATTCGACGCAGATAATGTTCCCGCTCAAGACGCGCTATCGGCGGTTGTTGAGTATTTCGAAGACCCGAAGGTGGCGGCTGTACAAGGTCGGACTTCCTCCATTAACCCTAAAGAAAACATGCTGACCCAGTTTATCTCTTATGAAGAGGCTGTGTGGTGTGAGGCTTACCTCCGAGGCAAAGATGTGCTAAATCTGTTCGTCCACTTGAAAGGAAGCTGCCAGTTCATACGCCGAGACGTTCTACAGCAGCTGCAGGGTTTCGACGAGGCTGTCCTGTCCGAGGACATGGAGATTTCTGCAAGACTTGTTGAAAATGACTACAAAATCCGCTATGCTTCAGATGTGGTCGCCTTGCAGGAAAGCCCTTCAAACCTGAAAACCTTGTTTAAGCAGCGCACAAGATGGTTCAGAGGCACGATGGAAGTCGCCTTCAAGTACGGTCGATTAATGACAAAGTTGAACAGAATAAACTTTGATGCGGAAACAACCCTATTTGCTCCTTTCATCCTGATCGCTTCGCTGGCGCCCTATCTCGCGGCGTTCTGGGCGTTTTCCACGTTATGGTCTCTTGACGTGATGTGGTCTATAGTTTTAAAGTTTGGCATGTTAACCACCACCTTGACTATGCTCGTTTGCGGCTTAGCCTTAATCTATGTCTCTAAACCACGCAAAGTCCGAAGTCTTCTTTGGCTTCCTTTCGTTTACTGCTACTGGAGCTTTCAAGCATTCATCGCGTTGTACGCCATGATTCTCATCGTTCTTCGCAGACCGCGAGTCTGGGCTAAGACCGATAAGAAAGGCGTGATTGTTGACTCCGCGACAGTTCTTGAATAGTGCAAACTGTAACCAACCGCCTATTGATAGTTAGTTTTGGCGAACTTTAATTGAACAGTGATGGAAAACGTTCAGTGCAGCCACATATGAAGAAGCGCTTTTTGGAAAGAATCTCTAAGCCTGAAGCTTTTCCGCTGTTAGCTTTCGTCATACCATTAGTCATACGTTTTATCCCTGAAATCATAATGGGCCCTTACATGGTGGGGTTCGACACTCTTGGTTATTACGTTCCAACCACTCTT
Organism: uncultured Candidatus Bathyarchaeia archaeon; assembly: GCA_964548345.1. Lineage (GTDB taxonomy): Archaea > Thermoproteota > Bathyarchaeia > Bathyarchaeales > Bathycorpusculaceae > SG8-32-3. The sequence goes on from CAZJQR010000040.1 coordinate 9,453, forward strand.
ATGTGGTTACGGGCTGGCGTTGGTTTTTGGAGTTTTGTGGCAGTAGCTCCGTTTTTTTATGTGTTGCTAATGGGCGTTACCACCGTTGGAGTTCCAATTGTCATTTCGCTGAAGGTTATGGCTCCGCTGGTTCTTGGTTTTCTGGGGCTTACTGTTTATTTCTACGCGCATAAGACGTTGTCTTGGTCTACGCGGAAGAGTTTACTTGTAACGTTGTTCGCAACGTTATATTTTGTGGCGCTGAGGATTTCATGGGACATGATTCGAAGCGAACTCGCGTTGATATTCCTATTTACAACTTTGATTTTTCTCAGAAAAAATGGGAATCCTTTGAAAAATGGCGTACTACTTTCGTTAGCTATGCTTTCAGTTGTTTTTGCACATCAGCTTGTGGCTGTAATTATGTTTGTTATTGTTTTAGTTACCTTAATGCGCCTAGGTTTTGATAGGCAGATGAGCGATGTGCGTAGGCTTCTTATTTGTTCTGTTCCTGCTGGCTTTTTGTTTTTATTAGTAATCTATGCGAATTTGGTGTCTCCCTCATTTTCTGTGGTGAGTGGTTTTCCAGCGTATGGTTCTGAAGGGTGGATGACGCTTTTTGGGTTTGCTTCTTATGCGGATTTGGTGGTTGATACTTTGGGTTTTCTTGTTTTTTGTTATTTGCCCTTGTTGCCCTTTGTGCTGTTAGGTGTTAGGCGGTTTAGAAGTAATCTTCAGCTGAAGACTTGGATTTCTTGGGTTTTCATTGCGGTGTTGTTGGCTTCTATTAATCCTTTTGTGGTAGCTCTTCCGTATCGCTGGATATTGTTACTTACGTATCCTTTTGCTTTCTATGCTGCTGAAGGTTTTATAGGTCTTAGGTTGAACAAGTATAAGGTGGGTGTTGGTTTGATATTAGCGGCGTTAAGTGTGAGTTTCGTTGCTTTGCCGAGCAATGTGGCTTTTCCTTATTATGCACTTTTTCCATTGTATGTACCGGTATCGATGTTGCAGAATACTGTGCCGTTAAGTGATTGTCAAGATACTGTTAACGCGTTGCAATGGGTAAAAAGTAACATGGGCGATGATGGACGTTTGCTAGTTCACAGGGTATTCTTTGGTTGGGGTTCTTTGGCTCTTAATGGTGATCAGCTAATTCATTATGGATATGAAAATCCTGTGACTGTAGTGAAGACATTGCGAAGAAACGGTTTAGAGTACCCGTTGTATTTAGTTTGGTGGGTTAATGGCAGTGGATTGCATGGTCAGCCTACAGTGTCTTCCATGTTTAGACAGGTCTACGAAAGCGGCGAGATAGCTGTATTCACCTATGCTCCAACTTTTAACGGCACATCGGTTTCCGAATACTCCAAAAGTATTAAATCTTAAGTCTGTTTCTTTAAAAAGCGAACTGTGGTATGCCTTGTAAAATGATTGAGTTAATTAAAAAACTTCCCGATAGATTCAAAATGTACCCACAAGAGAATTGGGGTGCTCCCTTTTTCGCAGCGTTTTTGTTGCTTCTAGTGGTTGCAGCCGCTTCTTTGGCGGTGGGTTCGGCGGACCTAGCAAAAGAAGTGGCTATCTATGCATATTACGCCCTAGTTGTTGGGAGTGTTCTTCAGCTTGTTTGCTTCGTGAAATATAATAAAAGGAATGACGAAGATAAGTCATGGCATGAATACCAACTTCTTCCTTTTGAGCAAAAATGGGGATCAGTGAAATGGGTTGCTTGAAAACTGAAAACCCCCCCTCGTATATTATGGCGAGTGAAGGAAAGTTACTTGCTTTGGTAGATAGCGTTAGCGTTATTGTTCCGGCTTTCAATGAAGCCTTAATGCTTAAAAGAAATATAAACTCCATAAAAAGGGTCCTTGAGCCAATTGCGGAATCTTGTGAGATAATAATAGCGGAGGATGGAAGCACAGACGGGACATCAATTATAGCGAAACAGTTAGCTGCAGAGTGTTCTGGGATTTTTCATTTACATTCAGATAAACGGCTTGGGAAAGGTGGTGCTTTAAAAAGAGCATTGAAGATTTCTCGAGGCGAAATTGTTGTTTTTATGGATGCTGATCTAGCAACAAGTCTTGATTGCCTTTCCAGTTTTGTATTGGCTATCAAAAATGGGTATGATGGGGCAGTTGCCTCTAGACGCATTAAAGGTGCCCAGGTGAAAAGACCTTTCTCACGAGCCGTAGCCAGCAAAGTTTACTCTCTAGTTGTTAAGCTTCTGTTCAGAGATGGGATACGTGATCACCAATGTGGTTTCAAGGCTTTTAGCCGACAACTTCTTGAATCAGTAATTGATGATGTTGAGTCTCAGGGTTTTCTATTTGATACCGAGTTACTTGTTAAAGCGAAACGCAGAGGTTTCGTTGTGGTCGAAGTTCCCGTGACTTGGAAAGAACCAAAAGGGCGAACTTCCAAGGTTATGCTTTTCAGAGATGGAGCGAGAATGGGTTTTGAACTTCTAAAACTGCGGGGGAAGCTGTGGAGACGTTGAAGTTACTCGTAATGAACTGGAGGGATATTACACATCCATACGCTGGAGGTGCAGAGGTTCACATACATGAGGTAGCCAAAAGGTGGGTTAAGTGGGGGCATGAGGTCACGTTGTTTTGCGGGAAATATGAGGGCTGTAAGGAATATGAAGAGATTGATGGAGTAGAAATAATAAGAAGGGGTAGCCCCTGCACGGTTTACTTACAGGCTATAAAAGAGTACTTGCGGCGTTTGAGGAAGAGAGGTTATGACTGTGTAATAGACGATATAAATGGTGTACCCTTTTTCACACCATTATATGTGAATGGTCCGAAAGTAGCGATAATGCATCATCTTGTTAAGGATATATTTTTCGAGGAGTTGCCTTGGTATAAGGCTGTTGTAGGTTGTTTCGCTGAAAAAACTATAAGGGTAATATATCATAACACACCGTTTATAGCGGTGTCAGAAAGCACACGGAAAGCCCTTTTTGACGCCGGCATACCTGACAGCAAAATAAATGTCGTTTATAGCGGCGTAGATTACGAAAATTACAAACCAAGTCCCCGCACAAAAAGTCCTTATCCGCATGTGGTTTACTTAGGTCGGGTTAAGCATTATAAAAACGTCGATCATATAATCAAGGCGATGAAGCGCATAATCGATAAAAAAGAATTGAGTGGTGTGAGACTTACGATAGCAGGAAAGGGCGATTTCCACGAACTAAAGAGGTTGTCGGTTGATTTAGGCATAAACTGTTGCGTGGAGTTCCTCGGCGAAGTAACTGAAAAAGCGAAAGTTGCACTCTTAGACAGAGCATGGGTCTACGCTACTGCATCATCACGGGAAGGGTGGGGTTTAACAGTGACTGAAGCAAACGCTTGTGGGACTCCCGCCGTAGCGTATAATGTACCTGGATTAAGGGAGAGCATAGCTGACGGGGAAACTGGTTTGCTTGTGGAAAACGGGAGTATAGAGGCGTTTACTGAGGCAGTAATGCGTGTTTTGCAAGACGAGGGGTTGAGGCGAAGGTTAAGCGAAAAGAGTTTGAAGTATGCAAGCGAGTTTAGCTGGGACAGGACAGCGGAAGAGTTCATGAACGTGGTAGAGTTGGCTGTTAAGTGAAAGCTGTGATTTTGGCTGCTGGGGTCAATGCTCGTTTGAAGAAACTATGTAAAGCCATCCCTAAGTGTTTGTTAAAAGTTGGAGATACATCAATTGTAGACTATCAAATAAAGCTCTTGACATTCATCGGTAATTTGAGATTGCAAGATATTTTTATCATTGGAGGATATAAAATAGAACAATTTGATTACCTTAAAGATTTAGGTATTCATGTTATTTATAATCCTAAGTTTGAGGAGTTCAACAATATTTACAGCTTTTATTTGGCAAAGGACCTTATGGACGAAGATTTTATTTTACTTAATGGAGATACGTTTGCTGATCAGAAAATTATGGAATTTTTGGTGAAGTCGAATCATGAGACTGCATTTGTTGTGGATAATATTAAGAAACTTGGTTGGGAGGAGATGAAAGTTTTGCTAAGCGGTAGCAAAATACTGAGGTTTGGAAAAAAAATAAACCCGAAGAACGCACATGGCGAGTACATAGGGTTTGCTAAGTTTGGTCTGAGAGATGCAATTGTAGTTTTCGATTGTATGGAAAAATTGTTGTGTGAAGGGAAAACAAACATCTGGTATGAAAACGCGATTAACTATGTTTTAGACAAAGTAAATGCTTTTGCTATTCATACTAATGGATTACCGTGGATAGAAATTGACACTCCACGGGATTATGAGAAGGCTAAAGAATTGGAGAGTAAGTTGCTAAACAGTGGCGTGTTTCATCGATGATTCAAACACTAATCAAAATCAAGTTATGAAGATGTCAAACCGGAGATATACTTGGAATGAAATTATGGCGTCTTCAAAAAAGGAAGATGGGATTTTAGCTCTATATATTTATAGAAAATTTGCGTATTTTACTACTTATTTTTTTGCAAATTTTACCAAATTTTCTGCCAATCATGTGACGACGCTGGCACTCTTATCTTGGTTGTCGTCAGCGGTATTAATTTGGTTCAACTATAATGCTTTTGCAGCTATACTCATTTTCATAGGCTTTGTGCTTGACTGTACGGATGGCAATATTGCAAGACTAAAAAAACAGTTTTCTGCCAGAGGTGGCTTGTATGATGTTATCGCAGATAGGACTGGATATTCATCAATACTGGTGACTTTGGCTGTGAAACTTTCGATCACGGATTCTGCATATGTCATAGTTGTGATGGCTGGTTTACTATTAACACTGATAATATTTTTCGATCTTATACGAGCGCGCGTTGAAAAGATTAATGCTAAGGACATTCATGATACATCCACAATTAGCAATTTCGAAGCAAAGATAAAAGCTAAATTGAAAGAGATACTGCCTTTCATCAAATGGAAAAATGTAATAATAGGCATTGGCGCAGATATAGAGTGGACACTACTTTTAATAGCGTCAATCGTTCCTATTATGTTTCCATTTTTCTTGGCTTTCTTAATTGTTTTAATTTCTGCAGCAATCTACGTAACCCTAAATCTATAATTGCGTCATACAGATTTACTTGTTTTTTTTTTAAAAAGAAGGCTGGGTAAGCTGATAGAATATTGCGGAAACTCTGTTTAGAGTAAAACCATATGAAAAAAATTATGTCTATTGTTCATAACACTCTACCCGGAGGTGTTCAGAGACTATCAGCAATGGAAACTGTTATTCTGAGGAAATTCGGATATGAGACTTCACTGCTTTCTATCCTGAAAACTCAGGAATGGGTGCTATTTGAAGAACTTCGTATTAAGTTAAATTACATTTTTGATAATGAATTTTTTGGGCGATTGTTTTCAGGCTTGTTTTTTAACATCAATACCTCCGTAGAACCTGACATTATTATTGCACATAATAATCCTAGTGCTCAGGTTGCTCTTCGGTTCAAGCAAAAGTTAAAAAGGCAAAATAAGCACGTTTCGATTGTTTTGTATCTTCATGATTCCTTGGTCTATCCTATTAAGGGGTCACTTTTTGGTGAATTCTTGAGTTTTTTTCCCAACATCTACCGGAAATTAGAATTGAAGTACATAAAAAAATCTGATATTGTGTTGGTGAATAGTATTTTTTCTTTAAATCGAGTAATGAAAAATCATGATCTTAAGGAATCTAGCAAGAAAATTGAGGTTTTGTATCCAACGCTTAATGTTCCAATTGCAGAAAAGAAACTTGTGAAGGAGAAAAAGAATTACATGCTGATTGTTGGTAGAATTGATCATGAAGCATTCTATAATGTTTATAAGATAATGAAAAGGGTTGATATTCCTTTAGTGGTCGCTGGTTATGGGCACCCATACAATCCAGGTTTTAGGAAAATTGTAAGATTGTTTGATTTATTAAAAAGAAAGAAAGATATTAGATTTGTTTTCTCCCCCTCAGACGAGCATCTGCTTAAATTGTATCAAGACGCTTTGTTGTTTGTTTATCCTGGTCATGAGAATTTTAATATGAGCGCTGTTGAAGCTATGTCTGCTGGTTGTCCAGTGCTTGTTGCGGAAACTTCAGGTGTATGTGAAATAGTTCCACCGAAACTACGAAAGGAACTTTGTTTGGATAAGAACAATACAGACCTATGGATTAAAAGAATTTCTGAAGTCGTGGAAAATAATAGAAGCTATGAACTTGGCAAATTGTGTTGGAGCGTTACTCAAAAGTACAATATAGATTGGCATAGGAGTAAGCTCTTAGGAATATTGGAGGATTTGGTTGATTGATGCGGAAGAAATTTTACGATAACTACGATGAGCACTATTACGAAGAAAGAATTATCATTCGTTCCAAAAAGCACATTATTAGATTTATAATTTTTTTAAAAGGAAATGGTGAAAAGAATATTAAGTGGTTGGATATTGGTTGTGGTTCAGGTCATTTGGTAAGAGATGCGACAGAAGAAGGGATTGACGCTTTTGGTGTAGATGTGTCAAAGTATTCAGTAGACAATGCAGTGGTTAAAGATCGTGTATTATATGGTTCTATGGAGGAAATAAAATTTAGCGACGGATTCTTCGACGTGGTTTCAGCAATAGATGTCGTTGAACATATTGATCCTAAAAATGTAAAGAAAGCGTTATTCGAAACTCTTAGAGTTTTAAAGCCAAGTGGGCTTTTGATATTAACCACTCCAAATCCGTATCATGGTGATGACTGGATTTATGACCTTACTCATGTTTGCGTTCGTCCACCAAAATTTTGGAAAGAGGTTTTAGAGAGCGTTGGTTTCGAAGTGAAAATAGCCTATGTTCCCGCCTTTCTGAAATACTATGTGGGCATAGCTGCATTTCTTCCAGATTCCGTGCTTTTTTGGTTGGAAGAGCCTTTACGATACATACTTGGACGATATATGAGTGCAAAAGGCAGATTGTACATTCTTGCAAGGAAACGGTAGATGAAAAGTGCCAAGGCCAAGGATATTTGAACTTTTATTTATAAGCTTAATATTAATCTTAAGTTTAATCTGTTTCTATAAAATAATTTTATCCCCAAACCTGCTAGTTCATGGAGACTACCAGTATGCGTTGACAGTTGACCAGCATATCCAATATCATTTAAATAACATTTTTGTTCACGCTCCAAAGTTGCCAGTTTTAATCATTCTTTATCCGCTAAAGTTTCTTTTCGGGGATATCCTAGCTGAAAAACTCTTTACTGTTTTCATCCTTTTCCTCAGCGCAGTGTTAGTCTACTTTTCAAATAAACACTTCATCCGGAGAAGTGTTCCTAAGAAAAATGATTTTTGGATATGCCTATCTGCCTTCATAGGAACTTTGGTATTGTTATTTAACCCTTGGACAATAGATAAAATACATACCCATTACTGGCTCGTTCTAGCTATCGCGTCTTCTTATGCACTGACTTATAGAATTGATAAAATAGTTCAGGTTGGAGTGAAGTCTCATTACCTTGAAACTCTAACGATTGCTTTTCTGCTTGTTTTGTCAGCAACCCAGGTTCAAGCCCTTCTGTTGTACCTAGGGTTTTTCTTGGTTACTTATGTAATATTTTTTGCTATTGCAGAAGGGAAAGTGTTTTTAAAGAAATTATTCAGTCGAAAAATATTGTTAGTTGCAATCGGGGTCTTCTTTCTTAACATGTTCTGGATTTTGCCTCAAGTTTTTACCCTTACATCCGGTATCTCAGCACCAGGTGGTTATGGCATGGTAGTAGAGAATGTTGACAGTTTATCCAGAAGAGCTACGATATTAGAAGCATTTAGAGCAACAGGCGGATGGGTATGGGGTGGATACGGAAACCTTGCCACCGTTTCCTATACAATAAACTTTTTAGATAAAGACATTTGGAACTTTATAGGCTTTCTGCCATTTTTTATAGCTTGTATCCCGCTATTCCTGAGTTATAACTTATCAAAAAGCAAGGATTTCAAGAAATACCTCTTGTATTTCGGTCTGATTCTCACCTTTTCAATCATTATTTCAACAGGATCTTATTATCCTATATTTGGCGATCTCTATCGGTCAACCTTTTTAAATATGCCTCTCGGGTGGGTTATTAGAGACCCATATAAAAATGCAGGACTTACAATAATAGGCATAAGCTACCTCTTTTCCATTTTGACTGTTGCTGTTATGACTAGAGTTAAAATTAATAAAAAAGGAAAATGTTTATCATTAATATTAATCGCAATTACTCCGTTGATTTGGGGATGGCCTGTCCTCACAGGTGATTTAAACGGGCATCTAAATTCTAGCCTCTGCGAAAATCCTGCAGATCTATATGCAGTAATTGGTTTTTTAAACTCTGCACCCGACATAAAGTCTTACAATGTACTTTGGTATCCTGATGAAACCTCACAGCTAATTTATTCTGATGTACCGAAACTAAGTTCAACAACTTTAAACCTGATAGAATTAGCAAACTACCCTTCACTTACTACCTATATGGAATGGGCGCTTAACAACAATGATAAAAACTATATCCAAACATTCCTAAAAAATTTAGGCATAAGATATGTGATTTTAAGACATGACCTTGTAGAGGGCAGTCAAAAAGAGAGACTATTACAAGACACTCAAAAATTTGAGAAGTTTTTTGCCTCACAAAAAATATTTGAAGCAGGTAATTAC
>CAZJQR010000041.1:0-17653 GCA_964548345.1 uncultured Candidatus Bathyarchaeia archaeon
GGCAGGTACATGAGCGCGGTGCCTGAGCTTACGTTGATTATTGTTCCTCCTCCTTGGCGCCTCATGATTGGAATTACCTGCTGCATGGCAACGAGTGGACCAGCCACGTCTAAGTCGAAAATGTGCTGGAATATGCTAAGGTCGGTCTTCTCGACTGGTGCATCATACCCTTGCCCTGCACAGTTGATTAGCGCGTCGATTCTTCCAAAGTGCGTTTCGGTGCGGTTAACCATCTCCTTGATTTCGTCGGGTTTCGTCATGTCGGCAGGAACCGCCAACGAATCAGGAAGCTTTCTTCTGAGTTGTTCCAGTTTCTCTTTCGAACGTGAGACAAGAACTGGTTTTGCGCCTTTTTCAGAGAGAAGCGTCGCAGTCGCATACCCAATCCCTGATGAAGCTCCAGTGACAATAACAATTTTGTTTTGAACTTTCATAAAATCACTCTTTTTCATGTAGCAGTGCTTTTTGTGCTGTGCTACCTTCGAATATTGAATCAGGGTCGGTTAATATTGTTTCCGATTTCCAGCGAAACCTCCGCCTGAAAAGGAGGGGCGTGGAAGATTAGGACTCTAGTTGGGCTTAATTTTGGTAAATCTTTAAGTCTTTCGCAACCGACAAGTTAACTGTGAAAGGAAGTGAAGGAGAATGAATGGGAATTTATCGATGGAAAAGAAGCGTGATTTACTGCAGAAGAAACTTGATGACGACTTACAGGAAGAACATGCCTTGGAGCTTCAAATAAATCAAGAGTTTGAGGAATTGAAGCACGTAGAAGTTTCTTTGGAAAGGGGTTTAGAGCAGAAGCACGCAGCAAAGCAGCTGAGCGTCAAACACTAAAAGCTCAACCGCCAAGAATTTTTGTGGAAAAAACTGAAATTGCGATGTGAAAAGTAAATTTTGTTGAATTCTATTTTGTCCAACCCTACTTTTTTGTTGCTACTTAATAGCCAGAGTATGATGTAAATCTACTTAAGGAGAGCATTTTAGGGGCGAAATTAAGAAAACCATATAAATAGAGCAAATAAAGCCTAGGAGTTGGAAGGGGTGGTTTTGGCAAGTGCACAAAAAAGATGAGGCTCACCATGACCCGAAACCGGCATTTGCTTCTCGTTCTTCTAGCGTCTTAGCAATTGCTCTTCCAAGCACCTACATTTTAGTAGTGGCAATTTTCTGTTTATGGTACAACGTAATTCCTGGACCTGAATTTTTGGTTCTGTGCTTTTTCATTTACGCTGCTTACAACAAATGGAGCAAGAGGTTCGTGAAGGACTGGATTCCTTTCCTAACGCTCTTCGTGTCGTATCAGGCAATGTACGGCTTGGTGGGCGCGGTAGCAGGTATCGTTCATGTTTCGGAGCCAATAACCGCCGAGCTTCAACTGTTTGGGTCTATTCCCACAGTAATGCTTCAGCAATTTCACAGAACATCCATTCTTGATTACATGGGCGCTGTTTTCTATTCGATTCATTTTTTTGCACCCACAATTTTCGCTTTCTTTATGTGGCGAACCAGACCGAAAGACTACTGGAAATACACGGGCGCCCTTGCAATTTTGACTTACAGCGCGCTAATCACTTTTCTCGTTTACCCTGTAGCACCCCCATGGTACGGAGTGAACGGTGTCACCAGAGTCCTTTTCGATGTTGACAAAAGTTTAGGAGTCCCAGTATACCGCACAATCTACGACTTCATCGAGCCTAACCAGTTTGCCGCATTTCCAAGTCTACACTCAGCTTTCCCATGGCTAATCTCCTTATACGCCTTTAAAATCGGAAAAGCAAAAGCACTACCTATCCTAATTTTTCCATTCGGAGTATGGTTCAGCGCCGTATACCTCGGGGAACACTACATAGTAGACGTCCTAGGCGGAATAGCCTACGCGACCCTCGCCTTCCTTGTCTCAGAAAAACTCATCCCATACATTCAGTTCAAGTATGGCCAAAAACGAAACTCGAAAAACGCCTCTACTCTGGTTCCTGTAAACAAACTGTAAGTTAAAAAAATAAGTGGAGCTTGAGAAAAAATGGATAGCGCCGCAGTTATCAGCGCTTCGATTGTTTTATGGAGGCGTTATTTTTATGGCTGAGGCTGGGCATTGCATCTCGCAGGCTAAGCACTGTATGCAGTCTGGTTCTCGGGCAGGGTCAGATTTCTTCTCAGAAGTCGGATGCCCAGGCGAGTCTGCCCAATCGTACAGCGACACGGGGCAAACGTCTATGCACACGCCGTCTCCAGTGCACACATCCCAGTCGACAGCAACGTTAGTTCCATGTATACCCAGCTTCTTCGGAGGCTCTACGGGTCCCCAAACTTTATGTCCGTTGTGTTCGCCAGCAACTTTTCTGTTCTTTTGAAAATCAGGGTCTATCGGCAAAAACTTTCACCTAACCATAATCGGTGATTACAGCCAAATATTAGGTTTTCTGCTCAACACCCTTGCGGTCGCTCCAAAAACATATTTCCGTGATTAGAGATTATTCTATGCTGGTTTACATGGCTAGGTACTACTTGCCGCAAGGCATGCGATACGCAACTCTGGAAGAACGAAAACAATTCTACACGCAAGAGTTCAGCCTCCAAAAAGTGCAGGAGTGGCTTAAACAGCACAAAGGCAAAGCCAAGTTCGCCGCGGTCATAGGCAGACACACCAAAATCTACCCAGAAAAGTACCGAGAAGACGCCGGCACCACCATAGTCATAGACGATTACAAAGGCTTAAATGAAGTGCAAGATTACCTCGTCGAGTTTCTGCCCGAAGCCGCGTACTACGACCGAAACGTCTACGACAGCAACGACCGCAAAACAGGCCAGCAACTCGCGTTTGACCTTGACCCAGAAAACATAACCTGCCCCATACACGGCACACTCGCGGACAAGATGCGACGTCATCAAGGTTTAAGCTTCTGCAAAATAGAACTAGAACTTGTTAAGGAACAAGCACTAAGCCTCTACGAGCATCTTGAAGCGCAGTTTTCGAGCATGAAAATTGTTTACTCGGGCAGAGGCTTCCACATTCACGTTTTTGACCCTGAAGCCTACGCGTTGAGCACCAAAGAGAGACGCCAGATTGCCCAAAAGGTGAAAGAAAAAGGTTACAAGATTGACGAGTGGGTGACCGCTGGCGACATGCGCCTGATTCGGCTTCCCTACAGCCTGCACGGCTTAGTGTCACGCATTGTGATTCCAGTAGAGAAAGGTGAACTTGACAGTTTCAAACCTGTCCACGACAAAAGATGCCTTCCAAAATTTCTGGGCAACAGCGCTACTTCTTGACTTCTTCAGCTTTCTTCTCTTTCTTCCCGTAATAATAATACTTTTTCTTCTTTTCCTCTTCTGCCTTCTTCGCTTCTGACATAACAAATCACAAGAGTACTATCTTCAGAACCGACAATTAAAGATTTCCAAGCGCCCCAGTTGGCCACGCGAAGCCAAACCTTGTCAGCTAAACAGTTATATTCGCGTTAACGCAAAGGTTAGCAAGTGAGACCATGCAATTTTCAAAAGTTCAAGGTAAACAAAACAAGCACAAAGTTGTTTTATACGCTCTCAGCACCTGCGTCTGGTGCAAAATGACCAAGCAATTTCTGAAAGACAACAAAGTTGAATATGAATACAAGGATGTAGACCTGTGCGAGGAAGAAGACAAACAAAAAATTCGAGAACACATCCAGAGCAAAGGCGGTCCCCTAAGCTACCCCACCACAATCGTAGACGACAACGTCCTAATTACCGGTTTCCGCAAGGACCTGCTGAAGGAGGCTCTTGAAATTTGACCGAAGTAACCATAGATATGGTGCGGAAAGGAGCAGAAGCCGACGCGAAAACCTACGGGTACCACCTCGTTCCCGACCCAGAACTTCTTCAAGCCTTTCTCGAAGGGCTGAAAACTAATGAGGAACGCTACGGCTACCCCTCATGCCCGTGCAGGCTAGCCTCGGGAAAGTTCGAGTACGACAGAGACATAATCTGCCCATGCGACTACCGAGACCCAGACGTCGCGGAATACGGCGCGTGCTACTGCAGACTCTACGTGAACAAAGACGTTTACGAAGGCAAACAACAGTTGCCGACCGTCCCCGAACGCAGACCACTTGAGAAACAGTCCAGAGTCTACACGGCAACGGCTGAGCTCAAAGAAACAACAGCGGCAGCTGAAGAAAAACCTGCAGCAGCAGCCCAGGAAAAGACAGAGGAAACACTTAAAACTAAACCGAAACTGTGGTACTGCAAACAATGCGGCTACGTGGTTTTCAGAGACGACCCACCCTACATCTGTCCCATATGCAAAGCGAAAAGGGAAATGTTCGCGGAAATAAAAACGCGAATCGACTTCATCGGCTAAACGTCGCTTAGCGTGAAACCTCTATTTCGATTTTTTTCCAGTCCTCTTTTATACCTTTCAGAGCATTTACACCGCCAACAACCATTCCTGTCAGAATGCTCTCAACAAAGTCGTTAAGCGGTATCTCCTCGCCATCAATCACAAGCTTCATCTTCAATCAACATCACCTCACACACTATGCTTTAAAACGCAGACAGTAAAAGTTTTTGTAGAAAGAAAACTCTCATACACAGGAGGGCATAGCTTATGAAGAAACCTGAAATTTACCTTGAACCCAAAACCCGAGCGCTCAAAATAATTGAACTGCTCGAAAAAGAGCATTCAGACGCAAAAATAGCCTTGCACTACTCGAACCCGCTTGAACTGCTTGTGGCAACCATGCTCTCCGCCCAAAGCACCGACGAAACAATAAACAAGGTAATCAAGACACTGTTCAAAAAGTACAAGAATCCAGAAGACTACGCCAACGCAGACCTGAAAGAGCTTGAGCAGGACATACGTTCCACAGGCTTCTACCACAACAAAGCAAAAAACCTGAAAAACTCGGCAAAAATGCTGGTGGAAAAGTACAACTCGAAAGTTCCAAAGACCATGGAGGAACTGGTTAAGCTTCCAGGGGTTGCGCGAAAAACCGCCAACATAGTTCTAAACAACGCTTACGGCGTCGTCGCAGGCGTAGCCGTGGACACCCACGTGCGCAGACTTGCACAACGGCTTGGACTAACCGAGAACAGCGACCCGAACAAGATAGAAAAAGACCTCATGAGCATCGTGCCAAAAGACAAGTGGATGCGGGTCACGGACTTGCTGATTTTCCACGGCAGACGCGTGTGCACTGCGAAAAAGCCTAACTGCGCTGGGTGTGTGCTGAACAAGATTTGCCCGTCTGCTTTCACTTTTGACTGAAGCGGTACCAATTTATAAGACGCTGGTGTCATTCAAATTGAGGATCGTTTTGAAATGGCAAACCAAATCAAGGTTGGAGACAAGGCACCAGACTTCACTATGCCCGACACAGACTTGAAACAGCGAAGCTTGAAGGAGTTTCGCGGCAAAAAAGTAGTTTTAGCTTTTTTTGTCGGTGCTTTCACTTCTGTCTGCACCAAAGAAATGTGTGCTTTCCGAGATTCCATGGCGAGACTAATCGACCTGAAAGCTCAAGTTATCGGAATAAGCGTAAACGACCCTTTTTCAAACAAGGCTTTCGCTGAAAAGAACAGATTGACCTTCCCGATACTGAGTGATTACAACCGCCAAGTCATAAAGACGTATGGTATCGAAACCCCTGATTTCGGAGGACTCAAAGGCTACACGGTTGCTGAGCGTTCCATTTTCATCGTTGACAAAAACGGCGCAGTCCGTTACGTGTGGACAACAGAAGACCCAACAATAGAACCGTATTACAAAGAAGTAGAAAACGCCTTAGAAAAAATAGATTAAGGCAGCTTAACGCCCATTCTTTCTTTTTCACCACTTTCGACGAAGAATGCCGAATCGGCCTATTTCATTAGATGCTGATTATTCTAAAGGTGATTTGGATTCGATTTGCCGCATAAGAGTTATTAGTTTGAATGGAGCTTTTTGCGTGTGCAACGGTGACATGTTGCGTGTCCTTTGAAATCCAAGAATTACCTGATGTTATTAGAGTAATTGTCCTGCTGAACCTCAGTAAAGGCAGACGAATGCCAAAATCCGCACTTAAGCGCCGAATCGACATGGTCTGTGCGAGCTATACTTGCATAGAAATGAACGAGCTCGAGAAAGCCTTGAAGGAAATGACTTCTGAAGGGCTAATCACAGAACATGACGGCACGGTTCAGTTAACAAAGCAAGGCAAAACAATGGGTAAAGAGTGGGAAAGCCTGCTTTTAAAGAAAGAACCCATCATGGAGATTGTGGCTGGACTGGTTGACGGCTCAATAACTGGACTAGTTGTGATTATCTCTGCGTTCATTGCTGCATTGGAGCCCAACATAGCAATTTTCGCGGCTCTGTTAACGTTGAGTGCGGTTGCCATAACCAACTTTTCCAGTTTTCTCTTAGGTGGCATAACGGAAGACTTAGCCGATATTATCACGTTGCAGAACCTGATGAATTTCAGTTTAAGTGACATTCCAGACAAGAAGGAACGAGACAAATCCCTGCTGCTTGTAAAGAAACTCTTCGTTTTGTTGGACAGAGAGATACATAGGTCCAATATCTATGCGGCGATAATCTGTGGCACCACAACTTTTCTAGCAGGCAGCATACCTATAATTACCTATCTCACCTTAGCAGATTTTTACCCGTTTAACATAATCTTGTCCTTAGCTGTGGTCGGCGCTGTTGTAGGTATCTTTCTGGTGCGTTACCGTTCAAGGAAGACTCGGGTAAGCTGGAAAATAACCCTCATCGAAACCATGACAATCATCATTGTAGCAACCATTGCATCACTGGTCTTAGGCGGAATAGCATAGAAAAAGGGCTGCATGACAAACTAGGAAAAGCGTTTGTGTTCAATCATCATACACTTGTCCATAACAACCATTAATCCAGCTTTTTTAGCTTCCTCAGCCGCTTGTTCATTCACTATTCCTAACTGCATCCACACCACATTTGGCTTTCCATAGGCTGCTTTCAGCTTGATGGCTTGCTCCACTATGGGCGGCACATCTTTCGAAGGTCGAAAAATGTCAACAATTTCTATTGTTTTCTGGATTTCAGGTGGAATATCGAGAAGGCTCTTGTAGCTTTTTTCGCCGAGAACTTCATCTGCAAAAGGGTTTAAGGGTATAATGCGGAAACCGTGTTGTTTCAGGTAGGCGCTTACTCCGTGGCTATCCTTGCCAGGGTCTCTTGATAATCCTACCACGGCAACGGTTTTGTGTTTCGTCAGGATTTCTCTAATTTCGTTTTGGTTCAACTATTCGCCCTCAGAAGTTTAAGAATCGTAAAATTAGGGTGTTTCGCTTAGTTTCAGCTCAAAGAAGTGTTCTCTGCCGTTGCGCAAGGCGAAGATTTTGACTTTGTCTCCGACTTTTCTTTTATGTATTTCCTTAACCAAGTCTTCAATCCGTCTAGTTTCCAAATTATCTATTTCCAAGATGATGTCGCCGTCAGCCATTTCAGCGTCTTCTGCAGGGCTGCCCTCAGCGACTTTTGTCACGAGAACCCCTCGATTTACTGGTAAGCCATAATAGCGCGCTATCTCTTCGGTTATGCTTAAGCCTATTATGCCGAGCCAAGGTCTTCGGGCTATGCCTTCGTTTACTATTCCAGTGGTGCATGCTTTCGCGCCGTTGATAGGTATTGCGAAGCCTATGCCTTGGGCAAAAGGTATAATCGCCGTGCTTATGGCGACGACTTTGCCTTCAAGGTCCACAAGTGGTCCACCGCTGTTTCCAGGATTTATAGCGGCGTCGGTTTGGACGAGGTTTTCTAGGATGCCTCTTTGTGACTCTATAGTTCTGTTTATGGCGCTGATTACTCCTGAGGTCACAGATGGTCCTCCAGTTAAGCCGAAGGGGTTTCCTATGGCGTAGACGGCTTGTCCTACTCTGAGCTTTTCGGAGTCTCCAAGTTCTGCGGCTTGAAGGTTTTCGCGGTTAACTTTTATGACTGCTATGTCGTGTATGGCGCATGATCCTACTATTTTGCCTTCTAGGACTTCGTTGTTCCAAAGTGTTACGCGGATTTTGTCTGCTCCGCCGACCACGTGATTGTTGGTTAGTATGAGACCTTTGGGGTCGATTATGGTGCCTGATCCCATGCCTGCGACTGGCACTGCCTGGTAGAATATGTTGTGAACGAGTTTTGTGGTGCTTATGTTGACTACGCTTTTGCTTACTTTTTCTATGATGCCCAGAACGTTTTTCTCGTCGTGCGACGCCAACTTTGTTAGCCTCAGAAATCATTTTTGGCGTCGTTTTTAATAAAGCTTCAATCTTTGAGTTGGATTTAAAGGCAGAAAGTGCAGGTTTCTGCCCATATTTTTGGGGTCTTTTCCTTGCAGAGGTGGCACATTAACCCTTTTTCTCGGATTGTTTTGCAGGTTTGACAGAAGAGTTTTATGATCTCCTTTTTTTGTTGTGGTTCGTGCAAGAGCAAACCTATCAGCTGATCTATGAGGGCTTGCACTTCGGGTTCGTTTTCGATTGTTAGGGTGTTTCCCCTGTTTTTTTTCGTGTATCTGCTTATGGCGGATTGTGATAATCCGAGGATTTCTGCAGCTTGTTTTTCTTTCATTTCATATTTTTCTACGATGGCTCTTGCCATGAGGGATCTCATTGCGGGTAAAACTGTTTTGACTCCTATTTCGCATGGTATTAGCAAAATGTTCACCAATTACTCTAATTTGTGGTGGAAATGTATATAAATATGACGTATGTCATACATTTTTATGACGGGTGTCATGACGGGATATCTCCTAAAAAAGGTCTTTTTCACCCAATCTCTCACTCCTTTTCCCGTCAAGGCACATGTCAACGAAGGTAATAGTAAATGAAAGCGGCTCTGTCCGGGCAAAATATGGAAAAGAAACAAGATTTGTCGGAGATGCTCAGGACGTTGGATGCGGAATGCAGGAATTGCGCTCCGCTGAACCCTCTTGAGTGCGTGACCCGCTGTAATATTTGGAAGTTGAAAAACGAGCTTAGAACACTGCGCGAAACTATGGATAACCCGAATTTCATGAAAGACCTTTTTAACGTCTTGAAAAACGAAACACGCCTGCATATTTTAAACGCTATCGTGAAAGGTCGCTATTCTGTGAGTCAACTCCAGCAGGAACTTAAAAAAGCTGGTTTCATGCACAGTCAAGACACCATCACTGAAGAGTACTTACGTCCCTTAATGGATGTTGGACTAGCTGCTGAAGCTCGAGAAGAATATTACGCAACAACTTTCGGCGGCAGACTCACCGAGTTACTTGATGGCTTCCCCGAATTCGTTAACGTTTTGCCAGCGCATTCTGAATGTTACGAAGAAACTCTTCTCAGTGCGCTGTTGGATGGACCAAAGACTTTTCAAGAGGTGGAAGCGCTTATCTCTCCGAAAGTTGCTTCGCGTGTTCTGAAACGGCTGAAAACTGGGGGTTTGATTGAGGCTCCTGAAGAAAGAGACTACGTGTTTTTCTTTAGGTCAAAACGTGATCCGAACAAGGAGACTTTTTCCGTAACGGAGAGAAAAGTTTACGACAGTCTTCCTGAAGATGGAATTTCAGCTAAGAAACTTTCTGAGAAAACAGGGCTTTCGATGAGAAGAATCTACAAGTACCTGCGAGGGCTGAAAGGGAAAAAGCTTGTGTTCACGAGAAAAACTCCGAAGTTGTATGGCTTAACAGCTAAAGGCGAAAAGTTGGCGTCCTTACTGCAGGGTCTTCAAGACTTAATCGAGGAAGTTTGGAACTCGTCGGAGCAAGTAGTCAGCAGCGAGAACTCCTAAACCAAAGACATAACCGATTTTCCCAGCGTGCCAAGACCTTTCGAGAACCTGCAGACTATTATGCTCAGTACAGTCTATACCCCCTTTTATAAACTATACATAGTTTCAAGTTTGAGCAGTATTAGTTAATTCAAGCTTTGCAAAGGCTGTTTGATGCACTGTTCCAAAGCCGTCCAGAATTGAGACTCCGGCGTGTGCGAAGCGCCACTGAGCGTTGTTGCCAGTCAAAACTTCCAAGGTTTAACTGTTGCCTTCAACAGAGTTATATAGACTTCGGTGAATATTACATTGGAAGTTGTTTTGAGGCGCGGTTTATGGAGCGTAAATTTTGTTCCCGCCCTGCGAAGGTTGCTGTAGTTGGCGTAGGCTCAGTCGGAGCTTCTTTTGCCTACTCCTTAATGATTCACGGCTTAGTATCCGAGATTAGCCTAATCGATGTCAACGCGGAAAAAGCCATGGGTGAAGCCATGGACCTTGAACACGGCTTGCCTTTCGTGCAGCCTGCAAGAATAAACGCTGGTGATTACGACGAATGCACGGACGCCGACATCGTGGTTATCGCCGCGGGAGCAGCTCAGAAGCCGGGAGAATCACGATTAAATCTGGTGGAAAGAAACGCAGCCGTTTTCAAGCAGGTCATTCCAAGAATAAAAGAGCATAATGACCAATGCATCCTGCTGATTGCCACAAACCCCGTTGACATAATGACCTATGTTACTTTGAAGCTATCAGGTTTCCCGCCCAACAGAGTAATAGGTTCAGGCACCACACTAGACACTTCACGCCTGCGCTCTCTGATAGGAGAAAAATTCAGAATTGACCCAAGAAACGTTCACGCCTACATTATCGGCGAACACGGCGACAGTGAAGTGCCAGTTTGGAGCGCGGCAAGCATCGCAGGAGTAAACTTGAAAGAATATTGTCCTATCTGCGGCATGAAATATGACAAGCAGTACTTGAACAGGATTTTTGAACAAGTGAAAAACGCGGCGTACAAAATAATTAACCTCAAAGGAAGCACATACTACGCCATTGGCTTGGGTTTAACCCGCATAGTGGAAAGCATAATTCGAGACGAAAACGCAATTCTCACAGTCTCCAGCCTACTGCAAGACTATTACGGCGTCAGCGGCGTTTGCCTAAGCGTCCCTTCAATAGTGAATAAAGACGGCATCGTGCAAACCATCAAGTTGCAACTGGAAAACGCCGAAATCAAGATGTTCCAGAAGTCAGCCGCTATAATGAAGAAACTAATCCAGTCTCTAGACATATAGGCGATGGTGAGGAAACGAAGGAGGAAAATCATAGCATGCACAACGGGATGAAACATAAAGGATCCCAACAAGGCATGCACGCTGGAATGAAGCATGGTGCTTCGGGTCACATGATGCACACTGGAATGTTCAAAAAAAGATTCTTCGTTTGCCTCGCCCTCACAATCCCCGTTCTGATTCTCTCGGAAGCCATACAGACATGGTTCCAATACACGCTCACAATACCCTATCAATCATACATTCTACTACTTCTAGCCGTTATAATCTACGCCTACGGCGGATGGCCCTTCCTGAAAGGGCTAACGCAGGAGCTGCGAAGAGCACAGCCTGGGATGATGACCCTCATAGCCACGGCAATATCCGTGGCTTTCTTCTTTTCAGCCGCCACCGTCTTTGTTCCTGTTGGAAAGGATTTCTTCTGGGAACTCGCAACCTTGATAGACGTGATGCTTCTCGGGCACTGGATAGAAGCGCGAAGCGTTCTGGGTGCTTCAAGAGCGCTGGAAGAACTTGTCAAGATAATGCCCACGATGGCGCATTTGGTGAAGAACGGCGACATTAGAGACGTACCAGTTTCCGAGTTGCGGGCAGGTGACGTAGTTTTGGTCCGTCCAGGCGAAAAGATCCCTTCGGATGGTGTGGTCACCGAGGGAGAATCTTACGTTAACGAGGCTCTTCTCACGGGTGAGTCGAAGCCTGTTCACAAGGCGAAAAAAGACAAAGTCATAGGAGGCGCCATAAACGGAGACGGCGCACTAAGAACCAAGATTGAAAGAACGGGCGAGGAAACCTATCTGGCGCAGGTGATAACACTTGTGAGGCAAGCTCAGCAAAGCAGGTCCAGAACCCAAGACCTCGCCAACAGAGCCTCCGCGCTCCTGTTTTACGTTGCTGTCTCAGCTGGTGTAATAACCTATGTCGTGTGGGCTGTGGTTGGAAACGCTCAGTTTGCTCTTACGCGCACAGTAACTGTTCTGGTGATAGCGTGTCCACACGCGCTCGGATTGGCAATACCTCTCGTAGTCGCGCTATCCACGTCTATAACGGCTAAAAGTGGGATTCTCATCAGAGACAGAAAAGCCTTTGAGATGGTAAAGGATGTGGAAGCCGTGGTTTTCGACAAGACTGGAACGTTGACAACGGGACAGTTCGGCGTGAGCGATGTGGTCTCATACATCTCGGAAGATGAGCTTTTGCGGTTGACCGCTTCGGTTGAGAAGAATTCTGAGCACATAATCGGGAAGGCAATCGTGGACTACGCCAGCGAGAAAGGCGCCAAGGTTCCAAAAACCCGAGATTTTAAAGCCATTCCCGGCAAGGGCGCGCAGGGAAAAGTCGAGGGCAAAGAAGTCTCTGTGGGAAGCCCGAATCTTCTGAAGGAAATGAACGTTGAAGTAAATGACGAAAAAATAACTGTCCTGCAAGAACAGGGCAAAACGGTGGTTTTCACAGTGGTGGACGGAAAACTTGCTGGTGCTTTTGCTCTTGCTGATAAGATCCGAGAAGAATCTCGTCAGGCAATTAGAAATTTGAAGGCGGCTGGTGTGAAGGTTTACATGCTTACTGGTGACGCTGAGGCGGTTGCAAAGGGCGTTTCGGAGGAACTCAATATTGACGATTATTTTGCCCAGGTTTTGCCCGATCAGAAGGCGGAGAAGGTCAAGTCGTTAAAGGAGAAGGGCTATCGCGTCGCTATGGTCGGGGACGGCATCAATGACGCTCCAGCCTTGGTTACGGCTGACGTGGGCATCGCCATTGGTGCTGGAACAGATGTGGCAATTGAGAGCGCAGACATAATTCTTGTAAAGAATGACCCTCGGGATGTGCCGAAGGTGGTTGACCTTTCAAAGAAAACGTATTCCAAGATGGTGCAGAATCTCTGGTGGGCTGCCGGCTACAACATATTCGCCATTCCCTTGGCTGCAGGCATCCTCGCCAGTTTTGGAGTTATCATAGACCCGGCGGTGGGCGCAATTCTAATGTCGCTAAGCACGGTTTTGGTGGCAATAAACAGTCAAACTCTTCGGAGATACGAGCCTAAAACGGAAATGCCTATGGAGAAAACCGCTACGTCCCAGCATGAAATGGAGCACGCCCACTAATGCGAAGATTAAGCACTTGATAGAAAAAGAGGTTTAATTGGTTAGCCGCCTGGGGCACCGTGAAACGGCACGTCTTCCCAAAGCATCTTCCACCAGTCCGCTTCAGTTATGGTTTCGCCGTGAACAATAATCTCCAAAACTTTCTTCAGCAACGAGTGATGCCTCCGCTCATCAGCCAAAATCGAGTCCAAAAGAAACCGCACCTTGCTGTTTCCGATTGTAGGCATCATCTTCTCCAGTTTTTCGATGAGTTCTTCTTCCAACTTTATGTGCTTCTCAACCAAGGCTCTTTGTTCGTCAAGATTTTCCTGTTTCAATGCTTGCGAAACATCCGTTAAAAGTGAAACTGCTGCCGCGTAAAGTTCTGCGTGCTTCACGGAGTCTAAGGATATTCCTTTCAAAACACCTCTGACAGGCGGATTCTTAATGTTCGCTATGCCCTTGTTCAGCGACTCCACGATTTCTTTTTCGATGACTATCTGTCGCTTAATAAAATCAAGCAGTTTATCGTTTGAGCTCAAGTTATTCTTCTCCTCTTTCCTAAATCATGTTAAGCTTGGTGCATAAGGGTTTCGGAAACACGCTTCCCCATTTCTCGGCACATACCCAGAGTTTTCTCGTCAGGCGCGTACTTCGCCAGCAGCGGCGGGTCGGTCACCTGCATTTCAAACTTGTTTTTCATGATCTCAAGGAGAAATTTTGGTGCTTCTCCGCTCCACCCGTAAGAGCCGAAGGCTCCACCCATCTTGTCCTTAAGGTTTATGTCTTTCGCGGCTGCGTCTTCAAAAAGCTGCTCCATGTCGATCGGAATTGCATGATTGTACGTTGGGGCACCTACGAGAATGGCGTCGAACCCTGAAAGGTCTTCTGCCTCCACGTGGTAGCTTAGCTCAACTTCCACGTTGCCAACGCTTTTGGCACCTGCAACTACGGCTTCTGCCATCTTCTCCGTGCTTCCAGTTCGGCTATAATAAAGAACTAAGATTTTCGGCAATAAATCACCTTGAACTAGAACTTGGAAATCAAATAATATGAACCTTTTGTAAGCGCGCGCGAAGTGATTTGGTAGCTTCATTGAAAAGCTAAAAGCCAATTTGTTCCATTAAGACAATTATTTCCATCGCATTCGCAAAGGTAGTTAATACTTTTCCATAGCACTTGCAGAAAGTGGCCGAGGTGAGGTAGCTTCGGACAAAATGGCGATATCTCCAGCATAACTTCTCATTTTTTCCTCAACTTTTTCGAAGATTTCATACCGAGTTGAAGAGTATCAGAATTAATGAAGTTTCATTTCCTAATTAGAAATATAAGTAAAGCAGTCAATGTTTATTCATGCTGGAAAGCAGGAAGCAGTTCAGGATTGCCGCAGTGAAGCAGCTCTTGGTATCGGCGGTTATGCTTTCAGTTCAGATAATTGTCTTCGTTGTTTCAGCAGGGAATTTGCCTGATCCTCGACCTGGGCTATACTTTGGGACAGCTTTTGTTCATTCTTCCGTTAGTATTGGAATCCAATACAAGGTTAACCCTCAGCTTGTGATTCGGAGGCTTAAAACGAAACGGAAGGGCTCAAAACTTTGGGATGAGGTGTTGATGCGCATTAGTAATTTGTCTGTGATTATTTTGATCCCTGCGGTTGCGGGTTTGGATGTGGGGCGATTTCAATGGTCAAGCTTAGATGTTTACTTTGCGGTGATTGGTTTTTTTCTTGTCGTTTTGTCATCGTTTCTTCTTAACTGGGCAATGGCGGTGAACCCGCATTTTGAGCCTACTGTTCGAATTCAAGAGCACCATAGAGTTATAGCAAGAGGACCGTACAGTTTTGTGAGGCATCCGGGCTATTTGTCGGGAATCCTTTTCACTTCGTCAATTCCGTTGATAATTGGTTCAGCTTACACTTTCGTTCCTGTAGCAATTTACTGGGTCTTGATGATAATTCGAACGTGGCTAGAGGACAAGACACTGCAGAAAGATTTGGAAGGATATTCAGAATATGCAAAACAAACAAGGTTTAGACTATTTCTAGGAATTTGGTAGATGAAATTGATGTGGGAGGTCATTTTATAAGGTTTACACAGGCTTGAAGTAGTATTAGGTTTGTTGGAGATTTCTCCGGCTTATATTCGCGCGCGCTTTAGCTATGCACGCATCAAATCGCAATAGTAAAAGCGGTTTTCCCGCAGCACGCATTCGCCCTTCTTGAAAGAAACTTTCTCATGAAATATCGGACCATCATAAACGAACGAGTGGAATTCACCGTTTTCGCCGCACGGGTCCGCGTTAGCAGGAAGGTCTGATAAAAACCGTTCATCATACTCGCTTCCCACAAAATCTTTTCCCAGAACATTCGAGTCGACAGACGTGATTATCGCCTTGAAGCCGAGGTTAATAAACCTGCCCGCGAGCACCTGCGTATCCCTTTTCCACAACGGAAAAACACCGTTCATCTCAGCATTCGCCAATATCCGCTCACGGTATTTTCTTATATCTTCCAAGAAAATGTCGCCAAACACCACAGAAGAAACGCCGCCATCTCTTTGCCTTTTGAGCGCTTTCAGCAGTTCGTTTTCATATTCCTCGTCGGAAGCCCCTTTTGAAATAAACGTTATCTCCAAGAAAATACCCAGAGCCTTCGCTTGTTGCTCAAGCAAAACACGCCGCACGCCGTGAATGCTGATTCTGTCATAATCTCGGGTAACTGTCGTCAGCAACCCCACAACCTCGTATCTGCCCGAACCAATGATTTCGTAGAGCGCGAGAGTGCTGTCTTTGCCCCCACTCCACGCAACTACGACTTTTTCTCTCATAAACTATTCAACTCCTGCTAAATTATGTGGATTCGAACGATTCGCCAGCTTGTAAACTAGTTTAAATATTTCAGAAATGCCACTTATACCTAATGGTATAAACGATGAAAGTGCTCCTCATCAACCCGCCACAGCTGTTTTATCCCGGATCGGACCCACCTGCGGGCAATCTGCCTCTGGGCTTGATGTACGTAGCTGCTGTGCTGGACAAGGCGGGTTACAAAGCGGAAATTTTGGACGCTTTCATGACCAACTCCTCTTTCCTCAAAGTTGGAGACACACTTGAAGTAGGTATGTCTTATGGGAAGATAAGGGAGGAAATACGGCGGAGAAAGCCGGACATCGTGGGCATAGCAGGCCCCTTCACGTGCCAAGCGGAGAACGCCATTAGAGTCAGCGACATCGCCAAAGAGGTAGACCCGAACATCTTAACCGTCGTGGGCGGTCCGCACGTTACCGCGGTGCCTGTGGAGTTCTTGGAAGAGGCGAAGAACATTGATGTCGTAGTGGTTGGTGAAGGGGAATACGCCATGCTTGACATTGCTCGGTCCTTCGAGGGAAAAATGAAGATTGGTTATGTGCAGGGAATCGCCTACCGTAAGGATGGGATGATAAAGCAGAACGCGCTGAGAACTTTCATTAAGGATTTGGATGAGCTTCCCTATCCTGCTTATCATTTAGTGGACATGGAGCAGTACCTCAACCCCAGAAAAATAGAATACCGCAGTTTTAAGGACAGGGCGGTTTCCATGATAACCAGCAGGGGCTGCCCTTTTAACTGCAACTTCTGCTCGGTTCACTTGCACATGGGAAAAACGTTCAGAGAGCACTCCGTTAACTACGTTATAAACCACATAGAATACCTGATAAACAAGTATGGCGTCAAGACCATATTCTTTGAGGATGATAACCTCACATTCGACACGAAACGGTTCGAAGCTATCTGTGACAAAATAATCGAGAGGGGCATCAGGTTTAACTGGGAAACCCCGAACGGCATAAGAGCCGACTACTTGACCTTGAACCTTTTAAAGAAAATGAAGCGGTCAGGGTGCCAAAGCGTCTTCTTTGGCATCGAATCCGGCGACCAATGCGTCTTAGACAACATCATCGGCAAGAGCCTTAACCTGAAGAAAGTGGTGAAAGTTGCCAAAATGTGCAAGGATATCGGACTGAGAACCGCAGCGTTCTACATCATCGGTTTTCCTGGTGAAAAGAAGGAGAACATGCTGAAGACCGTGGAGGTCGCGCTTAGGCTCAAGAGGGATTTTGACGTTGGCATGCTTCTGCATGTTGCGACGCCGTCGTTGGGAACACGCCTTTACGAAGAATGCGTGAAGAAGGGGTATGTTGAGGAGAATTTGACGTCTCGGGCTTTCGCTGAGGTTAGGCAGACTCGCGGCATGCCCCTGATAAAGACTGAAGATTTTACGCCGTCCGAAGTGAAAGAAATAGCCGCGATGGCTGTTAGAAGATACAAGAAGCTATCTTTGATTAATTACTTTAAGAGCCCTGGGGTTACGTTGAAGATGGCAGTGAGTCAGCCTAAGATTGTTTTGAAGTTTATTCAGAACTTGACGGCTGGGTAGTTGGTTCAGGTTCACTGAGGCGGTAATGTTGGTTTGTGTTTCAGTTCCAATAAACTTAAATATCGCTGTAATATTACAGTATTTTTGATAATATAACAGTAAATATTGAAGAGGGAAATGA
>CAZJQR010000042.1:0-17538 GCA_964548345.1 uncultured Candidatus Bathyarchaeia archaeon
GTCCATGTGGAAGATTATGCGTTTCTTTTCGCTCATGCCTCATTCACTTAGGCGTTGGTTTGTTTGTGATTTAAAACCTGCTGTGGGTATTATGCTGAATCGGAATCAGAATTGAGCGTGCGTAACGCTTAAGGCTGTGCGTTCTAAAAGATACCTAAGAACGTTGAATTTGGAGGATAAAAGTTAATGGCTCAAATGTCAAAGCAATCCGCCAGCCAAATAGCAGTTGAGTTTATCATGAAAGAAAAGAAAACGGAAAAAGTTGACGTGGCTGTCATTGAGGAGCAAAACGATGGCTGGATGGTTAGGGGAACGTGCCCGATAGACCTTGAAGGTCACCCGTGGGTTGAAAAGTTCGCCGTGATCGTGGACTGGAAAGGAAAAATCAAAGGCACAAACTACGGATTACTATAACGTAGCCTTTGATGTTTTAATCTTCCAATGTTGGCGACGCTTCAATTCTAAACGGTAGTGCGCAGAAAACTTCGAATGCGCAGGTAAGTCCAGTGGTTTTTTCTCATTTACATTTGAAGAGGCACAGTTTGCCTTTCGTCTTTGACAAAATATTTTAATGGGTAAAGCTTGTTAGACTATTTGAGGAGATGTGAAATGCCGAGAGCCTATGTGTTAATAAACGTTGAATCAGGTTCAGAAGACGATGTCTTGAAAGAATTGACAGCAACTGAAGGAGTTGAAGAAGCCTACTTCTCGTACGGAGTCTACGACCTAATCACAAAAATCAAAGCTGACACAATGGATAAACTTAAAGAGATGGTAACCCACCGTATCCGAACGCTCAGCAAAGTTAGATCAACCCTAACATTAATAATGATGGAAGAATAGCACGCGTTCCGTAGACTTTTACAGGTAGTAACTTGAAACTCCCTTAACTCCTTATTTCCCAAAATCCTTTCTTTTAAAGAAAAGTGATTCCAGAGGCAGTGAAAAAAGTAAAGATAAAAAAGAGAGTTGTAGCGCACTTTAGATAGCAGCGTTGCCTTTCTCGCCTGTTCTTATTCGTATAGCTGCTTCGCTTTTCTTCATGATATCTTTCTACCTTATGCGCCCCGCAACTCCGCAACTATAGCCATTTCTTGCCGGACATCTTCATCTTGAGTTTGGCTACTTCCAACTCGAGATGTTGAACTCGTTTTTTCAACTTTTCAATATCTTCGAGGGCAGTTTGAGGTAGTTCAGGCATCTTTTTTCCTCCATTTTTCTTTTTTCGTTTTACTCACGGGAAGTCTTTGTCCATCATGTCTTCAGGATACGCGTATGTCTTGTGGTTTGCGATGTCCAAGCCGAACAGTTCAGCGTCTTTGTTAGCTCTCAGTAGTCCAGCTTTGTTGATCAGGAAGAAGAGCACTAAGCCCGTTCCGCCCGCCCAAGCTATTATGGAAAGTCCGCCTACCGCCTGAATTCCGATTTGACTGAGCCAGTCACTGATTGTTGTTGCAGCGTATATTGGGTGTCCTCCGAGGAACGTAGCTCCGAATAGCCCTGTAGCGATGAGGCCCCACATGCCACATGCCGCATGCACTGGAACGCAAACTGCTGGGTCGTCTATGTGGAGCTTAAATTCTAGGAGCCCTTGAACGAATGTCATTATTAGACCCGCGATTATGCCGGTGATGAAGGCGAACAGTGGATGCATCATAGCAGCCCCTGAGCAGATAGCTACCGCGCCTGCGAGTAAACCTGCCATTGATGTCAAAGCGTGTCCTCTTGAGGTTACAGCTGCTCCGAAGAGTCCTCCAGCCATCGCCATCGCTGTTGTAACGGCTACCCACGCGAGTTCAACGTTAATTGTTTCAGCACTGTTTGCTACGCTTGAGCCTACGTTGAAGCCGAACCAGCCGAACACTAATAGCCATGCGCCAATTGTTGATAGAGGCAAACTGTGACCGAAGAAGGCTCGTGGTTCCTTGTTTTTACCGCCGAACTTGCCTAGCCTCGGTCCAATGATAAACGCTGCCGTCAAAGCTAACATGCCACCTGTTAAATGGACAACGCCTGAACCTGCGTAGTCAATGAAACCTATTTGGGAGAGCCATCCGCCGCCCCACACCCAGTGCTCTATCACGGGGTATAGGAATCCCACTACGATTGCGGAAGCTATTACCCAGCCCCAGAGTTTGTCGCGTTCTGCTGTTGCGCCAGGAATTATTGCGATTGCGGTTATAGCGAACATTGCCATTTTGAACCACAGCGCCAAGTCGCCGTATCCGAAAGGACTTGCAGGTATGCCGTAAGCTCCAGTTGAAGATAGAGCAGCAGGTAAAGGGTTCGCCACGGTTGGAGCTATTTGGGGTAAACCCAAAACGGGGTTCGTGGTGTAGTACGCCAATGGAAAGCCGATCAGGAAGTACATAACGAAAGCTAAGGTCCAGCCGATGTTTAGCATGATTACGGTGTGAGCAACGTTCTTTTTTCTCACTAAGCCAGCGTAAAGAAGGGCGAAGCCAGCAGTAGCCATTATTAATATAGCAACTGGTGCCCATCCGACAGCGAACGTTTGCTGTATGGATGCAAATAAACCTTCGTCAGCAGGAGTTGACATCTGCATCACCCTACAGTTTGCTTGCGAACCAAACTGGTTTCAGCGAGATTGGAATTTCTTCTACTGACAATCCGCCGCTTTCGATGTTGAGCTTAAGTATCTGTGGCTTTAATGGGCAGCTTCTTGATTTTCTCAGGATGAAGACTCTGGTCCAGATTACGTCGTGCTTGTGGTAGTCAAGATATATCAAGTGGTCAACGAGGTATTCTGTGATGTTGGGATCTGTAGGGATGCCTTCGGCAGAGAACACGGTGGTGGCTCCTCGCTTTTTGACCTCAAGCAGGAGTTTCATGAATACTTCTCTGAAGTCAGTGGGGTCAACGAGTCTTCGTTCTAGTGATGAGAGTGAGTCCATGACTATTCTGGTGGCGCCTGGTTGAGCGTCTAGTCCTTTCATTAGAATGTCTACTGCTTCTTCTTTGTTGATGAGTGCGTAGTCGCTTGCGTATGATGCGCCTATGGATAGATCTACTACGGCTACTTGATTGTTTTTGATCATTGATGGGAAGTCGCTCCAGAGTTCTCTTCCGGTTCTCATAATTGTTTGTGGGGTTTCTTCGGTGCTTATGTATACGCATTTTTCGCCTTTTTCTGCGCCTCTGTGAATGAACTGGAGGCATAGGATTGTTTTTCCTGTGCCAGGTTCGCCTCTTACGAGAATTGCGTCGCCTTTAGGTAAGCCTGGGATGAAGTCTGTGAGTCCTTCGATGCCCATGTCAATCCATTCTATTTTTCTCTCTCTTTCTAATTCTTCTAGTGAGAGGGCTTCTGGTTTTTTCATGGCTATTCACCTTTTCTTTTTTTTAACGTCTAAGTGTCAAGCCTTCAATATAAACGTAGTTAAGATTTGTTCATACTTTTTATGAAAAAATAAAAATACGTCCAGAATACTAATTGAAAGCTGTGCACTTGTTGTATGGTCTTAACGCTTAACTGTCACTCTCAGCTTAGCCAAGTTTTCCTTTATCTCAGCCTTGACACCCATGCCTGCAAAATACTCTTCAAGAAATATTTTGACAAATTTCTTCGGAAGCTCCGAACCTAAAACTAAAGTAAAATCGTTCTTAGAGGCCTTGGTCATCCTGAAAAAGTTGCATACCTCAAGTCGCTCTAAAAGCTCCTCTGCAGTAAGTACCTTAGTCTTCAGTTGTTCAGTGTGGGACTTAGCCACATCTCGATGTTCTTTCCAGAACTCTTCTTTTCCAGAACAAGACTCAATCAGTTTTAGGAAAAGAAGCCAATGATCTACATCTAAAATGACGTGCTCGCCTCCAAGCAACAAGTCCATATAGGTGTAAAGCTTTTTTCGTGTTGCAGCATCCTCTATTGTCCTGTTTTCGTGATAGAACCGTAGGGCGCGTCGCATTATTTCACTCTGGGAAAGCCCCCTCTCCTTGCTGATTTTCTCAAGTAGGCTAGCTGTTGATTGGTCAAACGCCACAGTTATTCTTGTTGGTTTCAGTGTTTTCTCTCCTAGACAGGATAATATGTTGCTTTTTGTTTAAAGATTTACAGGTCTAGTTCGACGCCGTGATCTTCTTTGACAATATTAAGGGCAACGTTTGTAACAGTTCTTTTGATGTGGGGCATGGCGAGCAGGTTTTTTATAAAAGCGTTTAAGCTGGCTCTGTCCTTGAATTTGGCGATTACGGTGGCATCATAATCTCCTGTGATGTCGTAAACAGCAACAACATTGGCGGTCTTGGCAATTTCGTTTTCAACATCAGTAAGGAACGTGCCTTCAGCTTGAACCATTATTATGGCGGTCAAGCTGTAACCCAATTTGCCCGAATCCACAATTGCCGTGTAGCCTTTTAATATTCCTTTTTTCTCCAAGTTTTTGACGCGATTGAACGCCGTGCCCACAGATATTCCGAGCTTTCGTGATATCTTGTTAAAGCTCAAACGACAATCATCCTGCAGAACACTAAGAATTCGAAGATCTACATCATCAATTTTTTCCATCAAGCCTGTTTCCAACTTGAACAGCCCCAGAGCATGGCTTTTCCGAAACCTTACCAGTAAACGCCTGTTCAATCAGGCAAAGCTTATATAAACATTTCTCCATTAAAATCGAACATTTGTACACGTAAGAACATGTTTTGCCCATTATTATTGGACAAATGTTGCGGAGAACGCTTGAACGCGTAAAAAAGCAAAAACGCGCAAAAAAAGCTGCGGTTTCTTAAAACACGCGGACACTAATTGTTAGGCCTTGTCTTTGGCTGGCTCAACGACAACTGCAGTGCCATAAGCCGAAAATAGAGTCGCCGTTCCTTGAAGAATATCACTTGTTTCAAAATCCGCACCAATCACTGCGTTCGCGCCCATCCCCTTGGCTTTATCAATCAACCGCTGCAACGACTCTCTCCGGGCCTTTTCAGCCTCAGAACTGTAACTGGTAACTTCACCGCCGAACATCCCTTCAATTCCAGCCACTAATTTTCCGCCCACACCCCTAGTTCGAACCGTCAAGCCAGTTACAACACCTAACACCTTCACAACGCGATATCCAGGGAAGGTTGGAGTTGTCACAACCATCATGTGCGTCTGCTGTGCTACTTGAACATTAAACGGTGCTCCGCAATTAGGGCAAAACACGGCGTCAGCAGGCGCTTTATTCCCGCATTTCGGGCAATATACTTCGCTCATTACACATCCCTCGACATCTTTAAACCAAACAGCGCATTTATGCCTTATGCACACCGGCAATGGTGAAGCACAAATCATATAGCGCTACAATTCTAAACAATACCACATAAATGGTGAATAATGCTTAATGCAGAAGTCGTATTCGAGGTTATTAGGCGTAATCGGAAAGCCCAACACGGGCAAAACAACGTTTTTCAGCGCTGCAACTCTGGCGCCAGTTGAAATCGCAAATTACCCTTTCACCACGATAAAACCCAACCGCGGCATAGGCTATGTGCGAACACCTTGCGTCCACGAAGAATTTAAAGTAGAAGACAACCCAAAAAATAGCCTCTGTCTTGATGGCGTAAGACTCATCCCTGTAGAGCTAATTGATGTTGCAGGGCTTGTTCCAGGTGCATGGGAAGGACGCGGATTAGGCAACCAGTTCCTTGATGAGATACGCAGGGCAGACGCCCTCATTCACGTCGTTGATGCTTCAGGCGGAACAGACTGTGAAGGACGCTTATGCAAGCCCGGTGAACACGACCCGCTCGAAGATGTGCAGTTCCTTGAACGCGAGATAACCATGTGGATGGCGTCCATACTCAAAAAAGACTGGGCAAAACTCTCACGGACAGCCGAAGCTGAATCAAAAGACATCTACGGCATGTTAGAAGACCGTTTAAGCGGTCTAGGCATAAGACGCAGCCACATCTTCGAAGCCATCAGGAAAGCAGGGTTAAACGCTGACAAACCAACCGCGTGGAGCGAAGAGGACTTCCTGAAATTCGTGGATACGTTGAGGCGAATTTCGAAGCCAATGCTTATAGTAGCCAACAAAATTGACCTGCCTGCTGCTGAAGCAAACTTTGAGAAGCTGAAGAAGCTTGATTACACAGTTATTCCCTGCTGTGCGGAAGCCGAACTTGCGCTCAGACGAGCGGCTGAAAAGCAGCTAATCGACTACAAGCCCGGCGACTGCAACTTCAAAGTGCTGCAGCCAGAAAAACTGTCCCCAAGCCAAACCAAAGCCTTGAAAACCATACGCGAAAAGGTACTCATCAAAAACGGTTCCACAGGCGTCCAAGACGCCATAAACATGGCTTACTTTAAACTCCTAAGCATGATCACCGTGTATCCTATTGAAGACTTGGAGCATTTAGCCGACCATAACGGGCGGGTTTTGCCTGACGCTTATCTCGTGCCTTTTGGGACAACCGCGCGTCAATTCGCTTATCTTATTCACACTGAACTTGGTGAAAGCTTCATTTACGCCGTGGACGCGCGAGGAAGAAAAAGAGTCGGGGAAGACACTGTTCTACGAGACAGGGATGTTATCTCCATTGTAAGCACTAAAAAACGCGCTTAAAATTTTTATGTGCCGTATCGTCGCTTGCGAGTTTGAAAAGTTCGGATAGCTCGCAAAAGATCTATCAACCTGAAATCAGGCCAGTAAACATCCAAAAAGGCAAGCTCGCTGTATGCGGATTGCCAGAGTAGAAAGCCACTCAGCCTTTCTTCGCCTGAAGTCCTGATAATCAAGTCTGGTTCTTGATTGGACATGTGCGCCGTGTACAGGTATTTTTCAAAAGTGTCTTCGTTTACGTCGTCAAGTGTTATTTCGCCATCTCTTACCTTCTCCGCGATTATTTTAGCTGCGTCAACGATTTCTGCTCTGCCCCCGTACGCAAAAGCGAAATTCAAAAACTGGTTATCATAGTTTTCTGTGGCTTTCTCCACCTCCGCGATGAGCTGCTGCAGGCTTTCTGGCAACAGGTTTACTCGACCTATAACTTTAACGTGGACTTTATTTCGGTGTATACGCTCATCAGCTAAAAGTTTGCGGAATTTTTCCTCGGCGATCTCCATGATCTCCGCGATTTCTGCTGGTGAACGTCTAAAATTTTCTGTTGAAAACGTGTAGAGAGTTACGAATTTGACGTTGAGTTTCTCGCACCAGTCTAAAAGCTGCTCAACGGTTTCAGCGCCTTTCTTGTGACCTAACCATGGGTTTAGCTCTTTTTCCGAAGCCCATCGCCTGTTTCCATCCAAGATTATGGCAATGTTCTCCACTTTCTCGCCGTTCTTAACTTGAGACCACAGCCATCTTTCATAAAGTTTGTAGGCGCCGATAAGGGAGAGCAGTTTCTTAAGCACTGAATAAACCTCACATTTTAAGGAAATTGAACCAAACTTACTTTCTGTACCAGAGTTAAAGCCTTGATTGTTTCAATTAAAGTTTGCTATACTTAAGATGGAATTGCATTGAAGTCATCAATGTATTTCCGAGGATGCCAAAGTGGTTTCTCCAAACTCGTCGACATCCTCTTCAGACTCTCGGAAGAAGCCTTTGGTGGATCTGTGTATGATTATTACTAAAAGAACTGAAGCGATGCCTATGAGTATGCCGACGACTATGGTGAAAACCAAGTTTTGGAAAACTGCATCCTCGAATCCTATGCCGGGCTTGAGGAGGATGTTTGCAGTTGCGTCGAGGATCCAGCGGAACCAAACAACAGATACTACTAAAGCAACGTTCCGTAGCAATCGCGGGTCTCGTTCAAAGTACAAGCGTATGCTTCTACCAAAAAGCACGATGACTATGCCCACAACCATAAGATCCATGAATCCTTTGATGAAGAAAGCCGCTACATCGGGAAGCACGCTGATCCAGCCGGCCAAATCGGGGGTGTCTGGTGTTACGTTAGTGCTGGCGCTTGATGCGCCCAAATAAGCGCTGACAGCGATGCATAGGATTCCCGCGATTATAGAGTAGTTTGAGATTTGCACCGGAAGAGATGGAGGTGAATACTCTCGTGCCCACTTGTAAACGTTTCTTGCGCCTCTGTCAACGCCGAAACCTTTGACGAACAGAACCCCACCGAGAATAAGAACTATGGATATAAGATAGTAGTTAACGGCGCCAGGTATTATGTAGAATATTCCGTAAAGGAAAAACAGTAGTCCGGGTACGCCTAACGCTATGCGAGCGTATCTGGGATTTTCCCATATGAGTTTAAGGTAACGTGAAAAAAGCGCCGCAGTTTCCTCAATCGACTCACTGTGTTTCACGACTATTCTTCTAACGGATGAAACAGGCACTCTGGATTCCACAAGTGGCAAAATTGCCTCGTCTGAATAGCCGTCTGTAACCAAAATTATTTCACTTGCGCTGAAAGAAACCAACAACTTGCCAAGTTCCGCAACCAATTTTCTATCTGCGCCTACTCCGCCGAGTTCTGATCCGGAAATGGTTGCGACTTCAAAGTTTTCTTCAGGTTGTTTTTCGCTTTGCAGGCGGTCATAGAGGCGGACAGCTTCGAACATGGCGTTGGCGTCTGGTTCTTCCGGGTCTCGCAGGGCTAACGACACTGCCGCGTCCAAGTTGGCGGTTCTTCCCAGAAGCGGTGTCTTTATCCCAGCCTTTGTTTCGATATCACCGTCTCTGTCAACACATAGAATTAGGATGCGGTTCTTGATTTGCTGCTCCGTTTCTTTCTTAGTCATCTGTTTCTATTCCTATTTCGTTACAAGTTAGACTTTTTTTGTGTTTAAACACCCTCTGACTCGTCGTCTGCGAGCAGTCTGAACTCGTCCCAGCTTAATTTTTCGCCTCGTTGCAGCTTGTTCCTTGCTTGAGCTTCAAGTTTCTCTTTCAGGGCTTTCTCAGCGTTCTTCTTTCGTTTTTCGTCTTCTTCTCGTACAACGTCTTGTAGCTTTTTCCTATGTTCCGTTAGCCTCTTAAATTCTTCGTGTAAGGGCTTGGTTTTTTCTTTAGCTTGAACGTAAGCACCGTGCAAGCTATCCGCTTCGCCTTTGATGCTTTTTGACTCACCGATTTTGGTTATCATTTTCGCGTGTATTTCTTGGCTTCTTTCAGCCATTTCCGTCAGTTTTTGGTGGGCGGATTCTGCGGCTGCTTCGAGCGATTCAAGTTCTTTCCGCAGTTCAGCGATTTTCTTGACGTGTACATCTATTTTCTTGTATATGTTCAAGTGGGTTTCGAGTTGTTTGACGTTTTCTACCAGTCTTTTCTCCTCTTGCATGTCAAGAGGGGTGGTCTGGATTTTCCATTCTATATCTTCGAATTCTTTTTGCAGTTCGCGGCGCCTTACTCGCGGTGTTTTCTTTTTTAGCTCCGTGATTTTTTGGCTATGCACCTTTACCTTTTCGACGTTTGCTTTGATTTTGGCGCGTGACTTGTCACGTTGCTGCTTCAGAGTTTTTACTTTCTCGTTTAAGTTATCGCGTTCGTTTTTGAGTTGGCGGATTTCTAGGCGCAATTTCTTAAATTGCTCGTTTAGTTTATTTCTTTTTTCAACATGTTTTTGTGTTTCAGCGTTTGCGTTATTGATTTGCTCTCTCAGTTTTGCGAGCCGCTGGTTAATCACTGCGATCTCGGTTGTTTTCTGCTGTTCTGTCAAGAGTCATCCTTCTGTACACGTGGCAATAATAACATTGCGATTTTTAAATTAATATTCGTTTCAGTTGTGGTCTACTTAATTTTACATCGATTCTGCTGTTTTGATTATTATAAGTTTTAAATAGAACTCCGAAAGTGGCGATGCTTCCCCACAACGCAGCTTTTCCCCTTTTTTTAGGGTACATTCAAACGCTGGGGCGCGATTGAAAAACAAATACCTTTTGTTTTTTCTTTCTAAATAACGACATGTTTAAGAATTTGGTAAAGTCGTTTCTTAAAGACTCAGCATGATAGAAGTCAGCAGCAAACGTGACCTTGAGAGGCATCTGCAGAATAACAAAAGAGTTTTGGCGTTGTTTTACGCGTCTTGGTGTCCCTACTGTAGAATCTTTCTGCCAGTTTTTGACAAAAACGCTTCAAAACGAGGTTTTAACTTGATTTTACGCGTGAAGGTGGATGATTATGATAATCCGTTATGGGATGAGTATTCCATAGGCGCCGTTCCCACAGTCTTGTTTTTTGACGAAGAAAAAGTTTGTAGGAGACTTGACGGCAGATTCGGCTACGGGCTAAGCGAAAAACAGCTTAAAGAATGGCTTAAAGAAGAAACATGAAGTCTCCCGCGCAACCCTCCTTTTTTTGTTCTATGTCCAGAAAAGCTCGTTATTTTCATAACGGAACAATGTTTTTTTAACTGATTATGAGAGTGTTGACTGACCTTCCATGTTGTCTGATGACACGAGACTAAAAGAATTAAGAGAGAGGATTATAGACGTTGCAAAAAACGAGAGAAACGGCTTGTTAATAATTCCGATGGGCGTCTTTCTTGCTGGTGCAGGTTTGATTTTCAGCGTTTTAGGGAGCAGCGGACTTGCGTATTTTGGAGGAATCTTTGTTTCAGCGCTGGGGGTTTTTTCAACATTGTTTGGATTCTATGTGGCCGCGCATTACGCTCATCAATACAACGACTTACTGAAAGAATTAGAGCGTACGCTTTAATCGTGATGTAACCCGAAAAATGCGTGGCGGCAGTTGCAACAGCTACGTTCGGGTTCTTTCCATTCGCGCATTCGATAGGATTTAGCTTTCAAATATTTCCCCCGTCAGTAGATATACTTTGGAAAAAAGAAAGGGGTGTTGGCGCAAATGACATCGCCACTAAGCGCAGTTTTAAATAGTATTGCATTTGGTGGTGATATCTCCCGCACTACTTTCCCTTTTTCTTGCGTGTGACTTCCTTAGGGATTTCTCTACCCTCGGCGCATGTCTTCCCTCGCTGGCTATTTGCGGAAATTGGCAGAAAGAGGGGTTTATGATTTTAAAGACGTTATTGAAAAGTATGACGCTTGGGTTCTCGATCATCGTTATATGGTTATGACTCATGAAAGAGAAGCTTGGAAAGAGGATGCTGGGAAATTTGAGTATGTTGCTGTGAAATGTGCAAAAAGAGGGAACGATGTTTATGTCTCTCGTGTTGACTCTCGTCTCTGCGGTTTGGGTTTGCACATTCCAAACGTGGACTTTGATTTTGAAAAGCATCCGTACACTAACCTCCTTTTCATAACTCTAACCTACGATACTAAACTCTGTTCTTTTGACGTAGCTTGGAAAAACATCGCAATAGAATTTAATCGTTGGAAAGCTAACATTCGTAAGAAGTTTGGGGATTTCTCTGTTTTCCGCTGTTTTGAAGCCTTTGAAAACGGGCACCCTCACATTCATTTGATAGCGGTCTTCAAAGAGCAATATTTCAATGTCTTCAAAAGCTATGAACAGGGTAAAGACGGGAAAATGCATAAAGTCTGGTTGGTCAAAGAAAAAAAATCTTTTGAGCCTTACTGGCATAGTTGGACAAAAATCGAGGCTGTCTACAACCTAAAAGGTGGCTTAAACTACCTCAAAAAGTACATTATGAAATGCGCCGAGTATCAACATGACGACCGAAAAGGCATAATAACGCTTGCAATGTGCTGGGTGTTCCGCAAAAAGGCTTTCTACGTCTCAGGGCAGTTTCGCAAGGCTCTTAGCGACCTGATAGGATACATTTGCACTTCTAAAAATCATTTTGCCCAACTAAACCTCTTAAACGAGGCGCTCAAACCTAATCAATGGAAGGTTCTCGGGTTCATAGAAGCTTCTTTGCTCAACTTTAATGTGAAAATATGGACTTTTCAATTAACAACAGAACAAATTGATGCTTGTTATTCGAAGTGGGAACGGGACAAATCTTTTTAGGGCTTTCCCAGTACACATTATCAAGATCTGGTATTGAGTTAGAATTGTGAGTGAGATGGATACCAACAAGTCAAAAAGACCACCCTTCAAAGCTAAAGATGTTATCAAAATTCTTCTTTGGTGCGAAAGACATTGTTGTTTATGTGAAATAACTTGTGACACTAATATTATCATTCATCATATCGAGCAAGAAGGGTCAAAAGAAAAACTGTCCAACATTGACAACGCTCTTCCCTTATGCTATGACTGTCATGGAAGAGTCAAAAGTTACAATCCAAAACACGCCGTTGGTACTTCCTACAAAATTAGGGAACTCAAGACAAGAAGAGATCAGATTTACGAGAAATACACTCGGCATCTTGTCCCTATAGTTCATTTAGAGATTACACAAGTTCTAAGAATGAACTACTCTCTTCCATTAAGACCGTTTCCAGATGTTGGCTTTAATTTAATTCATAGAGACCCGCGTTTTCTACCAGTAACAGTTACGGTTGAGGTAAAATGCTTACTTGATAGAATTGATGACGGTTTAATGGATGATCCAAGCGGATACTATAATGGGGTGACTGAGTGGAATCTTAACCCTACTTCTATTGTCTTCGGGCATTTCACGATTCCAAGAAAGTATTCTGATGGTGTGAAAGCATCCAGAGACTTAAAAATCGAAGTGAGAGTTACCCTAATAGATCAGTATGGCAGACCGCACAGACTTCTGCCTCAATGCTGGACGTATGTCCCACAAGATAATAGTTGGTTCTTGGAGCCACGTTCATTTACAAATTGGACAGAATGAAAGAATGCTAAGGACATTAATCATAAATTAATTGACGTGCGCGTATTCCGAGGGCTTCTATGCCAAACGGGTCCCAGCGGGGCGGTCTTTTGCAGGCGCGGAGACCGACGCCGCAGCGGTCGGACGGGCGAGCTTCTCGCAGATTACTAACTTGCTCGCCCGAGAGGCTCCGCGCAAAAGTGGGGTTTGGGAAACCCGAGGCGCGCTTAACCGTCGTCGTCTGGAACGTGCGAGCCGGCGCATGCCGTCGAGCCTTAACTTGAGAAAACTATGAGCTGCGGGTTGTTTGTCTTCATTCGCTTACTATATACAAACATTCTTCATATGTCTCGATTATTCCTTATTACTAAAAAGCTCAAATATTTGTTTGACTAATCTAACAATAGGTGTTTTAAATTTGAAAGTTAGCAATATGAATGGAATGAAAGTAATCACTGCCGATGCCTTCACTCTCGGAGAAATTGACGGAACTCATGCGGACACAGCAACTTGGCAAATAACCAATTTGGATGTGGGACTAACCAAAGAAGCTACAAGGGAACTAGGATTCAAAAAACCTATGCTTGGGACGCTTACCCTCTGTTTACCCATCACCACAGTTAAAAAAGTCGGCGACGTAATAACCCTCAACAAATCCCTTCAGGAACTTAAAAGCCTAAAGGAATGCAAAGCTGAGTAAAAACCAAAACTTAGCATTTCCTTTTTTTATTTAGAAATATACTGTCAAATCTTAAGAAAAATCTGAATATTGGTTTACTTCTTTGTTTCTCTTTTTCTGACTGTTCCTTTGAAGCTTTTCACTGCTTCCTCGCAAACGCCTGGTTTCCAATTGCAGATGCCTTCGATTACTTCTTTGAGGTAATATTCGAGTTCTTCACTTGTTAAGTTACTAGAGCAATCAACCTTGTACACAATTTCGCCTTTTTCTCGGCTTACAGTTACCTCCATTAAAACATTGTCGTTCATGAAATCTCAGCCTCCATCACAATTAGATGCAATTTGAATTTAAGCTTTCATCACTTGCTTAAGATATACTGTCAAATCTTGAGAAAAATTTAGTGTAATTATCAACAAAGACTAACATCAATTCGATTAATCCAAAGAGTTTTATTCAAAATAGGCATTACATCTGTATTCAAACTATCTGGTCAGGAGAGAAAACTTTGAAAATTCTCAGGAGCGTAGAGTTCTGGGCAGCATCAGCGATAATTATTGCGACCATTGTTCTTATGATCGCGGATAGGTTGCAGTGGATTCATTTAGGCTATTTCGTTGGTCCTTTCCGCGCTAATCACTGGTTTGTTTTGATAGGCACGTTATACATAGCGTTCACCGTGCCCATAATAGCCATATCAAAACGGCGATATCCCAGCAAATTCCTGAAACTTTTTAGAGTGCATGTTTTCGGAAACTTGTTGGCTTTCCTATTAATTTCGGTTCATTTTGCGGGGCAAATCAACAGACCCGCAGAATTCTATCCAGACTTAGGAACAGGATTAGCTCTGTACATTATCATGATATTACTTGTAGCCACTGGTTTCACTCACAGATTTCAGCTAATTCCACAAATTAAGTCTCAAACTAGGAAATTCGTGCATGTCGGTCTGTCATTTTCATTCTACATAATAATAGGCATCCATATACTACATGGCTTAGGCTTTCTATAGTAAGGCATGTAATATCTTGAGAAAATCTTGTGGCGG
Source organism: uncultured Candidatus Bathyarchaeia archaeon (assembly GCA_964548345.1). Taxonomy (GTDB): domain Archaea; phylum Thermoproteota; class Bathyarchaeia; order Bathyarchaeales; family Bathycorpusculaceae; genus SG8-32-3. Next base: position 14,349 of record CAZJQR010000042.1, read on the forward strand.
ACTATTTCTTGCATTCCCTATCTTTTTCTAAGCGTTCAAGCGTCATTTCAGCAATACGTATGTTTCGTTTCGCTTGTTCAATAAGGAGCTTTTGAATGTCTATCTCGTTTATGATTTTCTTAGTTGCAACCACGAGGTTATATGTAAAAACTCTGTAGGGGTGCCAAACAAAAAGTTCCAGTCGCCAATCCCAGTCATATTCAAAAATATTGTCCCATCCTTTAAGCTGACTCAAAATCCCGGCTATAAAGCCCGAGTTAGCTGCGTGAATACCGTCTAAAAGCATCAATGGGTCTTTTGACTCTCGTAATGCTGGCTCAATGTGCTGACTCGCTTCTTCAATCATAATTCCAGCATGTGAAGCCGTTACAAGTTCTGGAATAGCTCGATAATAGACAGGACGCGGATATTTTCCACTTTCATCGTCTTCAATTCTATTTATCAGCTTTTGTCTTTCAAGCTGTCTTAGATGTTTGGCTAATGTTCTAGAGCTTAGTTTAGTTTTCTCCTTTAGTTCTTTGTTTTGGTGCATTTCTCCATCGGACAGAACTTTGACAATCAGCCATTTTGCCTTCAATGATAAGCCTAATTGGTAGTCGCCTATTCCACTGCTTTTTTTCTGATTTTGCATGATTACTCACTCAACTATAAATGAGTTTACAACCGAAACTTAATAACGTTTTCTGTGCACGTCTTTTGAGATAAATAAGGTTTGGGAATTGGAGTCGCGGTCAAGTGAGTTTGTAGGAGGTGAAGAGGCAAGTAGAGAATGTCCTGAATGTCACAGCAAAAGAAATTGGAAAGATGGAATGAGGGAAATTAAAAATAGTGAAGTTCAACGCTACATTTGTCGCGATTGTGGTTATAGATTCAGCGATAAGGCATATAAGCTCTCTTTAACTAATGGTAATCGCCAATTATGCGCTATAGAGAAGGCGAAAAAATTGGATTCTGCAACAGAAACAAAGACTGTTGCGGGAGAAGGAAAGCAGACCACTAAGGGCAGAATAATTCAATTTGCGCTTCATTTAAAGCTGCAAGGCTGTTCAGAACATACGATAAAAAGATGGAGTCAAAAACTTATGCGTCTAGCGAGAAACAACGATTTGGATGACCCTGAAAGCGTCAAAAAATTCTTAGCTTCTTTAAATATAGCGGAAAGCTCAAAACATGCTTACTGCGTAATGTACACATCTTTTCTGAAATGGCAAGGAAGAACATGGAAACAACCAAAATACAAAGGCTCACAGAAAATCCCCGAATTTATCCCGACAGAGCAGGAAATAGATCAGCTCATAGCAGGTTGCGGTAGAAAAACAGCAACCATACTTCAAACGATAAAAGAAACAGGAATGCGAATAGGGGAATGTCTAAGTTTGAAATGGAGCTGTGTCAATCCTGAAGCTCGCACGATAACGCTGAATACACCTGAAAAGAACAGTTTACTATGTATCTTCAAAGTGTCATCTAAGCTAATCGGTATGCTTCAATTACTGCCTAAGAAACACGAAAAAATCTTTGCCAAAACTCTTAGCAAGAACGCGAGCATTAATTTACTCAAACAACGACGGAGAATAGCCAAAAAAAATCGCTAATCCGCGAATAGCGAAAATTCATTTCCATTTGATACGCCACTGGAAAGGAACGATGGAGTACCATAAGACGCAGAGCATAATCAAAGTGCAAAAGCTATTGGGCCATAAGAGCATTTTGAACACTCAGATATACGTTAACTTGGAGCAGGCAATCTTTGAGGTCAACGAAGATTATGACGTTAAGACCGTGGAAACCTTAGATGACGCTTGTAAGCTTTTGGAAGTCGGTTTTGAATACGTTACCGATATGGACGGCAAGAAACTATTTAGGAAGCGTAAATAATGAAAGTTAGAAGTTCTATTCTAAAAGCCAACATTTTAAATAGTATGTTGCCACATGATTTTGGCGAGAGAAGCAAATGAAGTACAACTATGATGACCTGTTGAAGCGTGCGTGTTCGCAGATGCCGGAGGTTTCGCTGAAACGTGAGCGTTTAGAGCTGCCTCGTCTGTATATTCAAACCATTGGTATGCGGACAATAATCTCTAATTTTAAAGAAGTCGCCGACGTGCTGAATCGTGACCCGCAGCACATTCTTAAATTTTTGACACGCGAGATGGCTACAGCTGCAACGTTTAATGAGTCTAGAGCGATTTTTCAAGGAAAGTTTCGGCGGGACAGCTTTGAAAGGCTGTTGCAACGATACATGGAGAGCTTCGTGACCTGCACTGTTTGCAGGCGTCCAGACACCAAGATTGTGAAGGAGAAGCGCTTGTCATTTCTAGTGTGCAACGCGTGCGGTGCAAAGTCATCTATTAAACAGCTGTGAGAGCGCATTTAGACTTGGAAGCCTACGTTAATCTCAAGAAGATGGGTAGGAACGTGCTTTTGGCTATTTGCGACTCTGAAGTGCTTGGTAGAACTTTGCGGGAAGGCAAGATTGTTTTCCACGTGAAGGAAAAATTTTACAACGGCGGAAAAGTCAGCGTTGAAGAAGCAGTGGGCATGATTGAAAATTCAACGATTGTGAACTTGGTGGGCAAGAACTGCGTTGAAAAAGCAATAGCGAAAGGTTACGTGCACCCTGAAGCGGTAATACAGATAGAAGGCGTCCCACACGCGCAAATAGTAAAATTTTGAACATCGTTTTTTCCGTGTGATAAAACTTTCCAGCTATTTCCGCTTTCTGAACAGTTTAGCCTCTCCTACTGTGCATACATACTCGAATCCAGCTTCTATTAGTTGCAGAGCTTCGGTTTCAGTTCTCGCTGCTTTTCCCGTGTAGTCGTCGCCGCCATTAGGATAGCAGATTCTTTCCAAATCAATGTAGATCAGCGTGTTCTTTATGCTCCGATGCCCCAGGTATTTCATAACAAAAATGATGTCTTTGGTTTGGTGATAGAGCTGAGTTGCTTTCCAATGGCGACATGAATGGTAGCTAATCTTCGCTATGCGTGGATTTTTTAGTTTGTTGGCCGTGCGTTTTCTTTGGTGTCCGAGTAAGCCTTTTTGTCGTTTCAAACGTCTAAGATGTTTTTTATGGTCTTCTTTTTCTAATGGTTGTCGGCTGTGCGGGGGACATCTCCACTTGTTTCCTAAACGCGCAAATCATAAAATTTTAACCATTATTTTCTCCTCTTTTTATTAATCTCAA
>CAZJQR010000043.1:0-17293 GCA_964548345.1 uncultured Candidatus Bathyarchaeia archaeon
CCTGCCGCCTGCGAAACCCCCGCGCCCATACAAAGACACGTCTGAACAGTATTCACCGGCGGAAGCACCCCTAAAGTGTAGCAGCCTATGTCTCCCGTAACAATCTTATCAGTGGTTTTCCCTGAAAGACTCAAAGCGCCTTCCGGACAAAACTGAACACATTCAGGCTCCCCGTTGCAAATGTCGCAGACGATAACCTTCTGCTTATTCGGATGCAGGGTAATAGCCCCATACTCGCAAGTTTCGATGCACCAGCCGCAACCATTACACTTGTCCTCATCCACCGTGACAACCCCCGTATCACCGGACTGCGTCAACGCTTTTTCTGGACAAGCAGCCACACAAGGGGCTTCTTTACAGGCTCTGCAAGCTATAGCCGCGTTAGAAAGCGGATCAAGCCTTATAGCGCGTATGCGCGACTTTAACGGATTAAAAACCTTTTCTTTCTCCATTGAGCAGGCGTACTCGCAGACAACGCAACCCACACACTTTTGCGGGTCACAACTGACAAACTGGCTAACCGTGTTTAAGGCGTAGTAGAAAGCACGGTGAGGGCAGCCGGGACACAGAGCGGGTGGTCGAGGCGGCAGGTCCAAAGCTTCCTGTTCTGCAGGTTTATCACACAACCCCAACCGGGCAAACGCGTCTCTTACCGCGTCTGGAGTAAACTCGCCGACTTCGTCCAAGCCAAGCTGTTCCTTGCCTAAAATCGCCACGCCCAAGCGCTGCATGTTCTCCTCGATGTAAGGTCTTAACTCTTCAATCACGATTATCTTCTTCACTTTAGACGCAAAACTCTTAACCAAATCCGCGGGAAACGGATATACAAATCCTAATTTTAACCATGAAAAACTGCTCGTATCCAATATGGACCGCGTGTAGTAATAGCCCACCCCGCTCCCGATTATCCCAACCTCTTTGCGGTTATCTTCAATGAAATTGAATTTTGACCTGCCAACAAGTTTTTTTGCTTCAGCTAGTTTGCGCTGCAAATTTCTGTGCTGCCTAATCGCGTTGGATGGCACCATCACCCACCGTGCCCCATTCTTGTCAAACTCGGCGTTCCGCGTAATTTTCTGAATTTCCCTCAGCATAACTCTTGCTTTTCCATGAGCAACTCTAGTAGTTAACCTCACAATGACGGGCAACTGCAATTTTTCGCTTATCGCAAAGGCTTCACGGGTCATGTCCAAGGCTTCTTGCGGGCTACCTGCATCCAGCAAAGGAATATTTGAGTGAACCGAAAAAAACCGGGTGTCCTGCTCGTTCTGGCTGCTGTGCATGGCTGGGTCATCGCAGACCGCAATAACCATTCCGCCCTCAACGCCAGTGTACGCCAAAGTCATTACAGCGTCGGCAGCCACATTTAACCCAACATGTTTCATGGAAACAATAGACCTGACGCTTGCCATTGAAGCGCCTGCGGCTACTTCCGTGGCAACTATTTCGTTTACGCTCCATTCCGCGTAAATTCCAAAATGCTTTGCGACTTCTGCGATGGCTTCCAAAATCTCTGTGGACGGCGTGCCAGGGTAAGAGGCAGCGAGCTTGATGCCTGCTTCTATTGCGCCTCTGGCAACTGCCTCGTCGCCGTTGAGTAGGATAAAACTGCGTGGTTTGTCTAATGCGATCTTTGATGTCATCTGGTTAAGTCCTTCACATCTTGCCCTTACGTAAATCTAAGACCCGCTTTGCTTTTCCCTCGCTCCTCGGGATTTCCCCGCATTCTACGATTTCGATTTCCGCGGACAAGCCGGTGATGCTGTGGATTCGGCCTTGGATGTCGCGTTTTAAGGCGTTTTTATCCAGTTTTCTGTTTTTGCAGGCTTGCTCTGTTAGTTCTACTTTTACGGCGAACGTGTCTAATGCGCCAGGTCTGTCAATCACTATCTGGTATTGAGCAGCCAGTTCGGGAAAGCTCATCACAGCGATTTCTATTTGGGAAGGAAAGACGTTGACTCCTCTTATGATTAGCATGTCGTCGGATCTGCCTCGGACTCTTATCATTCGTGCGTGGGTGCGACCGCAAGCGCATTTTTCGGTGTCTACAACCGAGATGTCTCTGGTTCTGAATCTTAACAGTGGGATACCCGTTTTGGCTAGAGTTGTGAAAACCAGTTCGCCCTCTTCGCCTGGCGGTAAGACTTCGCCGGTTTCAGGATTGATGGTTTCTACGAGGAAGTGGTCTTCCCATATGTGCAGTCCTTTGTGCTCGCTGCATTCGATGGAAACGCCTGGACCGCAGAGTTCAGTTAACCCATACACGTCAAACGCTTCGATTCCAAGTTTTTCCTCTATGCGCTCTCTGATTTTGTCAGACCAGGGTTCTGCCCCGAAGAGACCGATTCTCAATTTCAAATCCTTTCTCGGGTTAACTCCTACCTTAACCATGGTTTCGGCAAGGTAAACTGCGAAGCTCGGGGTGCAGCACAGCACTGTGGCGCCTAGATCCTTCATTAGTTTTATCTGCCTCTGCGTCATTCCTCCGCTCACGGGAACTATCATTGTTCCGATTTTCTGAGCGCCGTAATGGAAGCCTAATCCGCCTGTAAACAGGCCGTAACCGTAGGCGATGTGGATTACGTCTTCTTTTCTTCCGCCCGTGGTGTAGATGGATCGTGCCATCAGTTCTTGCCACGCGTCCATGTCGCTTTGGGTGTAGGCTCCGATTATGGGGTTGCCGGTTGTTCCGCTTGAGGCGTGGATTTCAACTATGTCAGCAGGCTTAACTGTGACCATGCCGAAGGGATAGTTATCTCTGAGGTCGTTTTTTACTGTGAAAGGGATTTTTTGGATGTCTTCCAAAGTTTTTATGTTTTCAGGTTTCAATCCAGTGTTGTCGAATTTCTTATGGTAAAACGCGCTATTTTCGTAGCAGTATTTCACCTGTTCTTTGAGTTTACGAAGTTGATGCTTCCTTAACTCATCTTTAGACATGGTTTCGATTTTTTCGTTCCAGTATTTGCCATTAGTCATGTTTTTCTCGTTCCCCCTATAGTCCCATATATACCTGTTTTATGTGGTTGTTACATAAGAGTTCTCTACTTTTGCCTTCTAGGATAATCTTGCCTTGCTCAAGAACGTATCCTCTGTCGGCGATATCGAGGGAATCGCGGATGTTCTGTTCAACTAGGAGTATGGTTACTCCTTCTTCGTTGATTTTGCGTACGGTGTCCAAGACTTTCTCCACGATTAAGGGGGCTAACCCCAGAGAAGGCTCGTCTAAAATTAAAAGGTCAGGATTCGACATTAGGCTCCTGCATATCACAAGCATTTGTTGCTCACCGCCGCTGAGGGTTTGAGCTAACGCTTTTTCTTTCTTTTTAAGCACGGGAAAGATTTGGTAAACTTTTTCTTTAGTCGCTTTCACTGTGCCTTTGTCGTTGGTTGTGTATGCGCCTAGCTTGAGGTTTTCTTCAACGGTCATTCGGGGAAAGATTTCTCTGCCTTCAGGGATCAGGATTAATCCTTTTTTGACGATTTCGTATGGAGGTAGTTTTTCTATGTTTTCTCCTCTGAAACGGATTTCCCCGCTTTTTGGATGTAATAAGCCGATGATTGTTTTGACGAGGGTTGTTTTTCCAGCGCCATTAGGACCGATGATGCTGACGATTTCTTTTTCCTTAACTTGAAACGATATGTCTCTGAGTATTTGGATCATACCGTATGACGCGGATATGTTTTTGGCATCTAACATTTTAATCCTCGCAGAGTGAAAACCTTTTTCCGAGGTACACTTTCACCACTCGTTCATCGTTAACCACTTCTTTCGGGGTTCCTTCGAAGATCTTCTCGCCATGATGCAGCACTGTCACGCGGCTGCATAGACCCATGATTACCCGCATTACGTGCTCAACGATTAACACGGTTACTCCCTGTTTGTTGATGAGTTTTATCAGTTCAATAGCCTCATCGCATTCTCTAGGCGTTAAGCCTGTAAGCAGCTCATCCAAAAGAAGAAGCTTAGGCGTGGTTGCCAGAGCCTTGGCGAGTTGAATGCGACGTAATTCAACCACATTCAGGTTTTTAGCGGGCACATCGAATTTTTCTTGGTTCAGACCAACAAAGGTCAGGAGTTCTCTTGCTTTGGGCAGAGCCTCGGTTTGTTCGGTGTTCATTTTACAGTTGAAGAGCACTCCTGTGAGTACGTTTTCGACTGCGGTCATGTCCGGGAAGGATTGAACGGTCTGCGAGGTCTTGGTTATGCCTTTGGAGCAGATGGTGTAGGGCGGAAGCTTGGATATGTCCTTGTCTAAAAAACTAATTTTTCCCGAATCGGGTTTGTAAACGCCGCTGATGAGGTTTAACAGCGTGGATTTTCCAGAGCCGTTTGGTCCGACAAGCCCTGCAATCTCTTGCTTGTTCACTGTCAAGTCGACTTTCTTTAATGCTTGAAGTCCTCCAAAGCGTTTCGAGACTTCGGTACACCTTAGCAAACGGCTGTCTCCCCAGATGCGAACCGTTAACTATACCTTATGTGAAAATATAAATATTGTCTGAAGCTAATTGAATCGTGGTGCCGACATGCCTATAACTCAGGTGAGCGTTTATCTGGATAACAGGCCAGGTTCACTTTCTGAAGCCATGGGTCAACTGGACAAAAACCAGATTCAAGTGTTCGCCTTGTCAATTGCGGATGCTGGCGAGTTCGGATTAGTCAGGATGATAACTGAGAACCCTGAAAAAGCCACAAAAGTTCTGGAGGATGTGGACTATAACCTTGCGAAGTCAAGGAAAAACACGGAGGTAACCGCGGTTTTCATGGGAGGCGAAGACAAAATCTCAAAGATAACCAAGATTCTCGCTGACGGCAGCATAAACATCGAATACGCCTATTCATCCGCAGTGCACGTAAACGGCAAAATCGCCTTGATACTGCGAGCAAGCGACATAGAAAACGCTGAGAAAATACTGAAAGCAAACGGCATAACCGTTCTGACGCTGGCGGAAATCAAAAAATACTTCCAGTGAAATTGTCCTCTTGGCTGAGTGCTTCGCTTTTTCGAGTGCCCGGAACAGTTTATAGCCCCTTATTTAAAGGAACTATTAATAGAAAAAATTGCGTAACTCAATATACATAACTGGGGGAGGTGAAGGAATGACGATTGAAGTGGCAACTTTGTTTACAGGTGTTGCGATAATAGTAGGAGCATGTATCGCAGGGGGAATAATATATGCTGGACTGCAAAAACTGGCTGATGCGATGAATAAACAAAAATAAATGCCTTGTTGAAATAGGGATTGCCCATATACGGTTTGATTTAGCTTTCGCAAATTCTCTAAAGCTTGCGGAATGGATCAACCTTGATTATCTTTGGAATTTTGCCTGCTGTTCCCGTGAATCCCTCGTAGATGATGAGTACGCCTTCGACTCCTTGAATGGCTAGCGCTTTGCTTATCCCAGCTTGAATGGCGGCTTGGCAGTCCTCGCCTTTCACCACGTTGCATACTGCTGTTGCCGCGGAGTCTGCTAATCCCGCGTTTTTGCAGAAGACGGTGGCGGCTTCTGCGTCGCCGAAGCTTAAGGCGTGGCTGAATCGTCCCGAGCTCGTGGCGATGCCTATGGGGAATTCCGTGAGCCTGAAGCCGAAACGTTTTGACAGGGACTCGTCTCCCGCGGCAACCGCGACGTCGATGGGTGTGTTGGATTCGGCTGATATTTCGCCGCCGTTCTCTACTGCCGCCACCTCGCAGCCTTCGCTGAGCATATCTTTCACGGCTAAATCCGCCAAGACGCCGGCGACGGCGGCCATGGGTCCGACGTTTGCTTTTTCGGCTGCTTCCGCCATCAGCTTAGCAACTAACGGCGCGGTGGGCACTGGAACGGGTTCAAGTGTGTGTAAAAATTTGGGGTTGGTTTTGATGTATGCTTCGAGTCTGCGTCGGTGGCGCTTAAGCGAGTCTTTTGCTGCCTTGATGCCTGCATGCTTGTCGGCGATTACGTTGCACTGCGACTCCTTGAGGTTGAAGGCTTCTCGGTAAAGATTCTTCATCATCCTGCTCCAAGCGCGTTTTATCAGTGGGCGCTGTTGAGTTCCGTGTTGTTTTGTTTCACTGATTTTATGGCTCTGGATGGGCAGGCGTCCACGCAGGCGCTGCAGGTGCTGCCGAGGCATTTTTCCTTGTTGAAAACCACTGATGCATCTTCATCCATCGTTATGGCTTCGACGGGGCACAGGGTGATGCAGGCTCCGCAGCTTACGCATTTTTCGCTGTCCACCTCAATGAGTTTTGGTATGCTGACTGTGGCGCCTTGTTTGCGGAACTCCTTAATCAGCTTTTCTAGTGCTTCGTCTGGCACTTCAGCCAACACTTCGCCGCCCTTCGAGTTCACGTGCGCCGTGATTATGTTGATGGGCACTTTCAGCTCCAGGATTATCTGCGATATTATCGGCTGCTCAACGATTTTCTCCGAGAACCTAAGTAATATTCGAACCATTCATCGTTCACCTTCCCAGAAGCTTGGACACATCCTCAGCCGTGACGATGCCCAACACTTTATTCTCGTTATCTATCACGGGCAATGCAGAGATATTGTGCTGCGCCATCCGCTTCGACGCAGTCTCCAAAGGCTCATCAAGCCTCGCCGTAATCACGCGCCGAGTGACAATGTCCGCCAACGCTTTCTTGCCTTGAGCCAAAGCGCGCGTAATATCCCACGAAGTCACGATACCCGTAAGCCGGCTATCACCGCCGACCACCACGATGTGGTTAACCGACCGCGTCACGATGCGCTCCGCTATGGCTTGCACCGCCTCGCTTTCGCTGCAAGTCACCGCCTTCTGCATCACGTTCGCCACAAACGGCGTCTCCTCGAGACGCCGCATCGGCTTAAACACGGTGTCAACAGGCAAACGCTCAACAGGCGCGGTCAAGAAGAACTCGCCGTTCTGAATCCACGACTTCAACGTTCCAGCAATTTTTCGCGCTGTCTTCAAGCTGGACAGCGAACTGACCCTGATTCGCTGGTCGCCTACGGTTATCTTGCCCGACTTCAGCTCCTTGTAGCTAACCGTAGCCAATTTCGGGCGGTTTCTGCGCGGTACACCATAATCCACCACGCTCGTGAAGATTTCCTCATCCCGTATGGCTGTCTTTTTCGCCAAGCCCTCGTTCAAGATGGGTATGGGTATTCCCAATCCAACGTAGAGTGTGGTGCCGTACCGCGTGAAAGAAGCGCCCCGCAGAAACTCTGGACCCATTTTTTTGGCGTCTCCGCGGACCATTATGGTGCCGAAACGGTTCTGCGGGTCATGCTGCGTTCCCTCACCGATGACGAACCCCTGCGTTCCACCCAAAAAGATGCGGGTGCCAATGCCTATGGTCTCGTAGTCAGGGTCGTTCATCAACGGGTTTAATTCGCCAGCGCCTGAGAAAGTGGCGTTCCTTAGCCGCGGCAGCAGCTTGCCCATGTACGTGTAGATCGTCTCCTCGCGACCGTTCACGGCGCAGTCATATCGTTGATAGCAGTTGCGGAAGTTAAGCAGGTAAAACTGGTTCAGGTCGTCCCTCGTCAAGCGAGTGTTAACCTGAGTCCGTGGGTAGCAGTCGGTGCCGTAAGCCGTAGCTTTCAGCTCAACTTCTTTTCCGCCCACAAGGTCCTCGATAACGTGTCCGCCGCCGTACTCGAAAGGCTGCCGCTCAGACATGACGGTGGCGCCGATGTACAGGTCCACGGCAGCGCCGGGATGGCAAACTGGCACATCATTGATCCATGCTTGCTCAATTTTAATCGGCGGGTCGGAATGCCCTACGTTTATGATGGCGCCTGAAGAACACATGGCTCCAAAAGTTCCTGTGGTTACAACGTCTACTTCTCGGAAAGCAACTTCGACGCCGCTGCTTTCAACGAGGCGTTTCATTTCTTCGGCGGTTAAAACTTGGGCATCGCCCTTTCTTATTTTCTCATTTATCTCGTCGATTGTTCGAGTATTTTGTTTGGATTTTAGTGTCGTTACCCTCCAACCAATGCCAATCGAAAGGCTTAATCCCGTATTAAAGCCTTTTGGAAGTTTACATACGTTTAGAGCATACGTATAGAAAGTTTCACCACAGCTTCCACGGCAACTCGTCCATGTATTCGTTCAAAGAACGAATGCTACTCCCATTATGGCCTCTCTTCTTCAACACTCGCACAAGAGCCGAAGCCAACTCCAAATTCGTAATCACCGGAACATTGAACTCCACCGCCTGTCTCCGGATAAGGTACCCATCCGTCAAAACGTCCGAGTAGTTGCGCTGCTTGTTCGCCATCGGCACGTTAATCACCAAGTCTATCTTCTGGTTCTGCAGGTAATCAAGAATGTTCGGGTTCTCGTCAGACTCCTTAACCTTGCTCAACACCGAAATGCTGCTGATCCCAGCCGCCTGCAGCACCTCAGCCGTGTGCTTAGTAGCGTAAATCTTGAAACCCATCTCCGCAAACGCCCGAGCCAAAGGCACCACCCGCCGCTTTGGCTCCTCACCCCCAACCGTAATGAGTACCGAACCGTCCTTAGGTGGAATACGGAACTCCGCAGACTGCAACGCCTTCGAAAACGCGTCAGCGAAGTTGTCGCCTAAACACGCCACTTCACCCGTGCTGAGCATCTCAACGCCCAACACTGGGTCCGCGCCGCTTAACCGCATGAAACTAAACTGCGGCACCTTCACGCCGAAATGGTTTGTAGGCGGCAACCCACACGTCTTAAGCGCCTTTTCAAACTTCTTGTCAAGCATCGCCAACGTAGCAAGCTCAATCAGGTTTATGCCCCGCGTCTTGCTCACGAAAGGCATCGACCGCGACGCACGCAAGTTACACTCAATAACGTAGACCGCGCCCCCTTTCACAAGGTACTGAATGTTATAGGGTCCTTTGATCTTCAGGGCTTTCACAATTTTATGAGTGGCATCCTCAATCTTCTTCTGAACCTCACCAGAAAGCGTATGCGGCGGAATGCTCATGGTGGCGTCACCGCTGTGAACCCCCGCGTTCTCCACATGCTCCATTATCGAGCCAATCAAACAGGTTTCGCCATCGTAGACGCCGTCCACCTCAACCTCTTTAGCTTTGTTAACAAACTTCGAGATAACCACAGGCTGGTCGCGGGACACCTTAGCCGCCAACTTGAGGAAGTTTTCCAGCGCTGACTCGTTGTACGCCACGCGCATCGCGGAACCTGACAGCACGTAGCTGGGGCGCACGATTACGGGGTAGCCGATTTTCTCGGCGAAACGTTTAGCCGCGTTTATGGACGTGAGTTTGCTCCAGCTCGGCTGAGGAATGCCCAACTGGTCCAAGAGCGCGCTGAACTTTGATCGGTCCTCGGCTACGTCGATGTTTTCCGCAGTGGTGCCAAGCAGTTTCACTCCGGAATTAGCCAGCTTCAAAGCCAAGTTGTTCGGAATCTGGCCGCCGACGCTTGCGATTACGCCCATCGGGTTTTCCTTCTCGTAAATGTCCAGAATCCGCTCGGTGGTTAACTCCTCAAAGTACAGTTTGTCGGAGACGTCGTAGTCGGTTGACACGGTTTCGGGGTTGTAGTTGACCATTATGGCTTCTTGGATGCCGTATTTCTTCAGCGACCAGATGGTGTTTACTCCGCACCAGTCGAACTCCACGCTTGAACCTATGCGGAAGACCCCAGCGCCCAAAACAATGACTTTGCTTTTATTGTTGCTTAGTTCTATGTCGTCCTCGTCGCCGCCGTACGTCAAGTACAGGTAGTTGGTTTTTGCTGGCCACTCAGCCGCCAGCGTGTCAATCTGCTTTATCGACGGAATAATACCAGCGCTTTTTCTAAATGCTCTTATCTGCGCTTCGGTACTGTTTTGGCAGAAGGCAATCTGTTCATCAGAGAAGCCTATGCGCTTTGCTTCTCTCACGATTTCTGCTGCGTCGCCGTCGCTGAGGTTCAGGGTGCAAAGTTCTTTTTCCATGTCGATGATGTTCTGGATTTTGTGGAGGAAGAACGGGTCCACACCGCTTAAGTGATAGATTTCATCGATTGAAATGCCCATTTTCAGGGCTTTAACGAGCTTGAAAAGCCGCTCGTCAGTCGGGTTAGCCACCGCATCTTTAACTTTCTCTTCTGTTTCAGGCTCAGAATCATCTTCGTTGCACACCAGCCCCATCTTGCCGATGTCTAACATCCGCACCGCTTTTTGCAGCGCCTCTTCCATGCAGCGTCCGATGGACATCACTTCGCCCACGGAACGCATCTGGGGTCCTATGTGACGGTCTGCTTTCTTGAATTTCTGCAGGTCCCAGCGGGGAATTTTGATGGTAACGTAGTCCAAGGCAGGTTCGAAGCAGGCAGTGGTGACCTCGGTTACTTTGTTTATGAGCTCTGGAAGAAGATAGCCGATGGACAGCTTGGTGGCGATGTACGCCAGCGGGTAGCCTGTCACTTTGCTTGCCAGCGCGGAGCTTCTGGACATGCGCGAGTTGACTTCTATCACGCGGAACTCTTCGGACTTCGGGTACGCAGCCCACTGGATGTTGCATTCGCCGATTATGCCTAAGTTTCGGATGGCGTTTATGGCTGCGGATCGCATAAGGTGGTATTCGCGGTTTGACAGCGTCTGCGAAGGCGCAACCACGATTGAGTCGCCCGTGTGCACGCCCATCGGATCCAGGTTTTCCATGTTGCAGACAATCAAGCAGTTATCCGCGTAGTCACGCATGACCTCGTACTCAAGCTCTTTCCAGTGACCTACGTACTCTTCCACAAGCACCTGAGTTATTCGGCTCTGCGCCAAGCCGCGTTTAACTATCTCCCTCAGCTCCCAAGCGTTGTGGGCTACGCCTGCGCCTTTGCCGCCAAGAGTATACGCCACGCGGATTATGACTGGGTAGCCTAGCTGGTTGGCGATTTCCATGGCTTCCTGAACCGTGTTGGCAGCTTTGCTTTTCAACGGCGGAACCTTAGCCTTAAGCATAGCCTGTCGGAAACGCTCCCTGTCCCCAGTGTCCTCTATGGCTTCAACAGGCGTCCCCAACACCTTCACGCCGTATTTTTCCAAGACACCAGTTTTCGCTAGCTCAATGCCACAGTTGAGCGCCGTTTGCCCCCCGAACCCCAAAAGGACACCGTCGGGCTTTTCCCTCTTGATGACTTTTTCCACGTACTCAGGCGTTACGGGGAGAAGGTATACTTTTCCTGAAAGGCGAGGGTCGGTCTGTATAGTCGCCACGTTCGGGTTGATGAGAACGGTTTCGATGCCCTCTTCCCGCAAGGCTTTGAGGCACTGGCTGCCCGAATAGTCGAACTCGGCGGCTTCGCCGATTTTTATGGCGCCGCTTCCCAGCACCAGCACCTTCTTGATCCACTCGAACTTCGGCATCTCAAGCGCCCTCCAGCATTTTTGCGAAAGTGTCGAAGAGGAATTCGGTGTCGTAGGGACCAGGCGAGGCTTCAGGATGCCACTGCACCGCAAAAACTGGCTTAGTCTTGTGCTTGACGCCTTCCACAGTCTTATCATTAGGGTTCAGGAACCAAGCGTCTAAAGGCGTTTTCTTTATGGACTCGTTAGCGATGGCGTAACCGTGATTCTGAGTGGTGATGTAGCAGCGGTTGGTTTTCAGGTCAAGCGCGGGCTGGTTCTGGGAACGATGCCCATACTTAAGTTTGTAAGTGTCTCCGCCCATGGCTAACGTCAATATCTGGGCGCCTAGGCAGATGCCCATCAACGGCACTTCGTCAACAAGTTTTCGGATGCAGTCTATTGTTTTGACGCATGTTTTTGGGTCTCCCGGACCGTTGCTTAGGAAAACGCCGCTTGGCTTATACTCCAACACTTCTTTGGCGGAAAAATCGTAAGGCACCCGCACCACGCTTATGCCGCGTTTCAACAGGTTCCGGATGATGCCGTATTTGACGCCGCAGTCAATTAAAACAACGGTGTGTTTGCCGTCAACCTTGTAGTGAACAGGCTCTTTCACAGAAACTTGACGCACCAGATCGGTCAGGTTAGGGTCAGGTATGCTTTTCGCGTCCGTCAAAAGCTGGTCTAAACTGGGTTCTTCTCCAGCCTCGTACACCTGCAATATGCCAAGCATGACGCCGTGCGCCCGAAGCTTCTTTGTAAGGCGTCTGGTGTCTACGCCGTAAATTCCAGGTATGCCTTCATCGGACAGCCACTTGTCCAAGGTTCTTGTTGACGCCCAATGGTACGGGTTATGACACAGTTCATGGATTACGAGTCCCTGCACTTGAATGTGGTCTGACTCGAAGTATAGGGGGACGCCGAAGTTGATGTCATAAGGTGGGACGCCGTAGTTGCCCACAAGCGGATAAGTTAAGGTGAGAACCTGCCCCTTATACGAGGGGTCAGTAAGCGCTTCGGGGTAGCCAACCATGGAAGTTGAGAAAACTACTTCGCCTGAAGTCTCCTTTGATGCCCCAAAACCCTTGCCCAAGAAAAAGGTGCCATCTTCTAACACGAGAACCGCTTTTTTGCTTTTGCTGGAATTAAGTTCTGGGAACAAAGCCCTATACTACCTATAATTTTGAATTTTTAAGTTTTACGTTTTCGCTGGGGCTCACGGGAAAATATGCTTTAACAGTCTTCTCCAGTCTGTTTTCAGCCTCTTCAAGCACCTTGTCCATCTGCAATATATTGGATTTGGTTAGCAACACCTTTTTCTTCCATACTTCTAACGCTTTTTTGACCTCGGCTGGCGCGGGTCCGCCCTTGACTTTGCAGGCTTCAACCAGCGCAAGCGGATCTGCCAGCGCTTTCAAGTCTTCAGCTTTGACTGTTAATTTGACGCCTGCAACGTTTTCAGCCGCCTTCTGCAGCAGCGTGGGAGTGGCGTCTACGAAAGTCAACTTCGCCTCTATCAACGACTTGACCAAGACACCAACCACCTTGTGCGCCGTTCGAAACGGAACATCATACTTGCGAACGAGAAGGTTAGCCAGCTCGGTAGCAGCCACAAAACTCGCGTTGGCTTTGCCTGAGACATCCGAAGTCACCTTCAGTTTAGGAAGCAGTTTGTGGAACATGTCCAGCGAAGCCCGTACGTTTTCTATGGAACCCCACAGCTTGGGCGTGATTTCCTGAAAGTCAAGGTTATACGTGGACGGCAAACTCTTCACCGCGGCGGCTGAAGCCACAAAATCGCCCAGCACGTTGCTGGCTCTTGCACGGATAACCTCCAAGACCTCTGGGTTTTTCTTCTGCGGCATGATGCTGCTGGTGCTGGCGAACTCGTCTGGAAGCTCCACTACGCCGAAGCTGGGTGAACTCCAGATTATGAGGTCCTCGGCAAACCGGCTCAGATTCACCGCGATCAGCGTGAGCACTGCGATAGTTTCGGTGATGAAGTCTCGGCTGCCCACAGCGTCGATTGAGTTTTCTGCTAAGCCGTTGAAGCCTAAGAGTTCTGCTGTTCGGTCGCGGTTTATTGGAAAGCTTGTTGTAGCTAAGGCGCCTGCGCCCAGCGGGCAAAGATTGACTCTTGTGTGGGCGCTTTGCAGTCTTTGCAGGTCGCGTTCCAACGCGGTAACGTGCGACAGAAGATAATGAGCGAACGTCACCGACTGCGCGGGTTGCAGGTGAGTGTACTCCAGAATCACGGTGTTCAAGTGGTCTTCCGCCACTTCGACTAGGTGGTCTTGCACGTGAGCCACGGTGCGCATCAGGTTAAGCAGTTCAGTTCGTAGTTCTATGCGGATGGCTGTGGCGACCTGGTCGTTTCGGCTTTTGGCGATATGGAGGTTTCCGCCCGCTACTTCACCTGCCTCCTTGAGAACTGCCTCTTCAACCGCCATGTGAACGTCTTCAGCTGGAGCATCCAACATAGTGCTGGAACATTTGACTAGGGCTTTGAGAAGCTCTGTGCCGTCTGACTGTTTGATGATTTTCTGTTCTGTCAGCATTACCACATGTGCCTTGTTTATGGCTATGACGGCGTTCGCTAGTCTGGCATCGTCCTTCATTGAAGAGGTAAACTTGGCAACGTCTTCCCGCACCGGTGATAGCCGTCCTCCACGCAGCAGTTTCGACATTAAGCGCCGCCCTTACCTGTTTTTTGCTCCTTGGCTTTCCGTTTCAAAACGTTCGACATTCGTGTTTGAAGTCCCCATAGTTCAATGAAGCCTTTGGAGTATGCCTGATTGAAGCCAGTTTTGATGTTGTAGTTCACAAGGTTCTGGTCGTAAAGTGACATCGGTGAAGAGCGCCCGACAATCTGGGCGGTTCCCTTGTAAAGCTTCACACGCACTTCACCAGTCACGTTTTCCTGAGATTTGTTGATGAAGGCGTCTAGGTCTTCCCTTAGCGGGTCCAGCCATAGTCCTGCGTACGCCAAAAACGTCCATTGCGCGTCGATCTGCTGCTTAAACAGCACTTCATGTCGCGTGAGAACCATTTTTTCCAGGTCTTTGTGCGCTTCCAAGAGGACGGTGGCGGCTGGGCACTCGTAGATTTCTCTTGATTTGATGCCGACCATGCGGTCTTCAATGTGGTCTATGCGTCCGACGCCGTGTTTTCCCGCGGTCTTGTTCAAGGTTTCAATAAGTGCGAGAGGCGCTAAGGCGTCTTTTTTTAGGGCGACTGGGACGCCCGCTTCAAAAGTTATGGTTACGTATTCGGGTGTGTTCGGCGCTTTTTCGGGTGATACGGTCCATTCGAAGGCGTCTTCTGGCGGTTCTTGGCTAGCGTCTTCCAGGATTCCGCATTCGATGGATCTGCCCCAGATGCTTTGGTCTATGCTGTACTTTTTGGCTGCGGTGGAAACTGGGATTCCGTTTGCTTTGGCGTATTCTATTTCTTCGGCTCTTGTCATGCTCCATTCTCGGACGGGCGCGATTATTTTGAGGTCTGGTGCTAAAGCGCCGATTGAGATGTCGAAGCGGACTTGGTCGTTGCCTTTGCCTGTGCAGCCGTGGGCTAAGGCTGTGGCGTCTTCTTTCTCGGCGATTTCCACCATTTTTTTGACGATGAGCGGGCGGGACAGCGTGGTGCTTATGGGGTATTTGCCTTCGTAGAGGGCGTTTGCTTTTATGGCTGGAAAAAGGTAGTCTTTGGCGAACTCGTCTTTCGCGTCAATTGAATAGTGCTTAAAGACGCCGAGGTTGTTGGCTTTTTCTGCTGCTTCCGCCAAGTTTTCTGGTTGACCAACGTTGACGGTTACGGTTATCACCTCTGCCGCGTATTTTTCTTGCAGCCACTTAATCATCACGGATGTGTCTAGTCCGCCGGAGTAGGCTAGCACGATTTTCTCTGTCGTTTTTTGCTCCCCCGTTTTTTGAGTTGAATTATTCCCCTTACCTCGGGGACGGCGTTTTTAAACGTTGCGACTTTTTTGTCACATAATAAGCTTTAAATGTTCCATTTGATACATTGATGCAACATGACAATAGCTCAAAACGTGAGAAGCCACCTGCAAAACAAGCCGTACCTGCTGGAAGCCTTGGAAAAAGGCATAGTCAACCTCAGCGAACTGTCCCGCCAGATTCAAGAAGAACTAAAAATAAGCAACACAAGCGCTGTAAAAGCCGCCCTACGCAGATTTTCAGAAGAACTGCAAAAGCACAAGCAAAAAAGAGAAGAAAAAGTCCTACAAGTCCTAAAACGAAGCGCAATAGCAGTTTACGACAGAAAAGCCGTGACAATAACAACCAAAGAGATAAACACGAAAACCGGCATGAAAGTGGATTTACTTGACAAGTACGTTTACCTGCTGGATCGAGGCGACCTACCTAAAAGGTTCAACGCGTTAGTCAAACATGACAATTGCACCATGATTGTCATGCATTCGCCAGAAGAACTGGAAGCAACGCCGGGAGTAGTCGCCTTCTTAACCACACTGTTGGCGGAGCAGAACGTAAACATGATCGAGTTCATCTCTTGCTGGACCGAAACAATAATCGTGGTGGAGAAAAAGGACAGCCTCAAGGCTTACGAAGTCCTGTCCAATCTGGTAGGCTGATACGCACTGAGGAGACCTGTTAAGCTTATAGCTTGTTTAGAACCGAACCCGCAAGGGAGCAGCAATAATATTAATACTCACGGTCGGATACTGTTTGCTGATTGCGCAGCTTACCCAATGTTACAGGATCTAATGGAGTTGGAATGATGGCGTATCAAAAATGCATCAACTGCGGAAGCGAATACGGCATAGATGAGATTGTGTATTTCTGCAGGAAATGCGAAGACCTGCTTGAAATAAAATACGACCAAGGTGAACTAGCTGAAGCGCTTAGAGACAACGAGTGGCGAAATGCACCTCTTTCAGTGTGGCGCTACCGAAACTTCATGCCCATAAGCGATTCTTCAAAAATAGTTTCTTTAAACGAAGGCGGCACGGGGCTTCACTTATGCCAGCGTTTGGCGAAGCATCTGGGAATACGGCAGCTTTACGTGAAAAACGAGGGTGAAAACCCCACGGGCTCGTTCAAGGACAGGGGCATGACCGTTGGCGTCACGAAAGCCGTGGAGCTCGGCGTAAAATCCGTTATCTGTGCTTCCACGGGCAACACTTCTGCTTCTTTGGCTGCGTACGCCGCCAAGGCTGGTTTACAGTGCGCCGTGCTAATTCCGTCAGGTAAAATCGCGTATGGGAAGCTGTCGCAAGCCATGATTTACGGCGCGAAAGTCATTCAGGTGCGCGGCAACTTTGATGAATCCTTGGATATCGTGCTGAAGCTTTCGGAGAAGCACCGAACCATTTACCTTCTTAACTCTATTAACCCGTTCAGGATTGAAGGACAGAAGTCACTCGGCTTCGAAATCTGTGACCAGCTGAATCAAGAGGCGCCTGATAGGATTGTGGTGCCCGTTGGCAACGCGGGGAACATAAGCGCCATATGGAAAGGCTTCACCGAGTTTCACGAGCTGGGCGTTGTGAAGGCGCTTCCGAAGATGACGGGCATACAGGCGGCTGGTGCGGCTCCGATAGTGCAGGCGATAAAGAACGGAAGCGACACTATTGTGCCTGTCGCGGCGCCTGAAACCGTGGCGACCGCCATCAGAATCGGCGCGCCTGTTAGCTGGAAGAAAGCCATGACTGCCATAAAGGAGTCGCATGGAACGGCGGAAACGGTGACGGACGAGGAGATTTTAAGTGCTCAGAAGATGCTGGCGAGGGTTGAAGGTTTGTTTGTTGAGCCTGCGAGCGCGTCTTCAATTGCGGGTTTGATAAAGCTGGTTGACAATGGAACGATAGACAGGGATGAGCGTATCGTTTGCGTTACCACGGGGCACGGGCTTAAGGACCCTGATACGGCGGTTAAGATGAGTGAGAAGCCAGTGGAAGTTGACGCGGAACTAGCAGCGATAGAAGAGGTTTTAGGCTTAAAGAAAC
>CAZJQR010000044.1:0-17114 GCA_964548345.1 uncultured Candidatus Bathyarchaeia archaeon
GAGTCCAAACTGAGGACTGTAAGGTTGCGTTAGATTACGGAACAAAATTTGAAGACAGCTCGAGTAATAATTTCCCAGAGGATTTTGATGCAGTAATCATCAGTCACGCTCATTTGGACCATTCTGGACGACTGTTGAGTCTATCCAAAAAGAAGCCAGTAATAGTTGGCTCCAAGATTACACGTGAAGTCACCGTTGCCCTCTTGCAGGACATGGTGAAAGTTCAGAGCCAAAACGACTATAACTATCCTTACTTCAAGCATAATGCAAATGCAATCAGAGAACACTGGTGGGTGCGCGATTATGTTGCGCTACCCGGAATGACGATAAAACTGCATCCAGCCGGGCACGTCGCAGGAGCTAGAATGACCAGCATCCATTCAGAGGACAAAGCAGTTTTGTACACTGGAGACTTTTGCGTTCACGACAGTGAAATCCTGGAAGGTTGCAACACCAAGACCCTTCCGAAAAAACCTGATGTTCTGATCGCTGAGTCAACCTACGGCGGAAAAGTTAGATCGCCCAGAAATGAACTAGTTGATGAGTTCTTCATGCAAATACTATCTGCGATGGAGCGTAAAGGAAACGTTTTGATCCCTACATTCGCCTTCCACAGAAGCCAAGAGATGGCGAAAAGAATCGACGATGCCATGAAGGACGGTGTGCTGCCTCGCTATAATGTCTACACTATATCTAATTTAGCCAACAAAATCACTGATTACTTCAACGAAAACAAAGAATGTTTCACAAAGAAAATACAGAGACAAAAACAACCATTCAACTATAGTCACGTCAAACACCTTTACAGAACTGGCCAAATTAAGGAACCAGCAGTTGTCATCTGCACTTCAGGTTTTGGTCATGCTGGTGCAAGCCTGAGCCTGCTTAAGGATTGGGCAGAAGATGAAAACAACTCCGTATTATTGACTTCAGGATATCTTCCTCCAGACAGCCCGTTAAAATCTGCCAAAGAGGAAAGACGTTTCAGAAACAACGGTGACGAGATTTCGGTTAAGGCGGAAATTGAGCAAATCGAACTTTCAGGGCATGCTGATCAACTTGAACTTGTTCAAATGGTGGAAAAGTTGAAGCCTAAAAGAACCATTCTTGTCCACGGAGACATAGAACAAGCACAAGCACTTTCTGAAGAAATTGAGGAAATGACAGAAGTCTGCATTCCAGAAAAAGGCGAATCCATCGCCATATAAAAAACACTTTAGAGACTGCTTATGGAACTGAGACAAAAACTGAGCTTTTAAGAGCCTACAAAATCAACCGCTTTGCAGTACATCCCAATTCGTTGCCCGTCGATTCCCAAATTGTTGAAGTAACAGCCCCAATTTTCTGAGTAACACCTCGAACACTCTTTCAATTTGCCGCTTCCATCATTTCTTAGGAAAACTAAAACCTCTTCAAGATTTGAAGAGCTTTATCTCTTAACCATCCGAGCTTTCACCACAAAAGGCGTCTTCAACTCCTCAGTCTCCAACTCAATAGCTTTGCCAGAAACACTATTCCAAACAGCCTCAAAGGAATTCTCTAACTCAACTGTTCGCTTCTGAGTATTGTTCTTTTCCATCCAACTCACCCGCGTAAGGGGGCGGGGGACAAACCCAGTAATAAATGTGCCCTTATCCCAAAACACTAGAAATAACTACCTTAACAAGATGAATATGCAAGCATTCAGTACACGCTCAAGGCGATCAATGCAGTTTCAGTATTTCCTTTGCATTCTTTGTTGTGATTTCAGCAAGACCCTCTACACTTATACGTTTCAAGTTAGCAATTTTTTGGGCTATAATTGGAAGGAAGCTGGGTTCATTGCGTTTTCCTCTCATCTCCTGCGGTGCAAGCCAAGGACAGTCAGTTTCGAGAAGCACATTTTTCAGATCTATCCATTTAGCGATTTCTTGAAGCTCATACGCTTTGGGGTATGTGACTGGTCCAGCGAACGAAATTAAGAATCCCAAATCAATACATTGTTGAGCCATTTGTTTGCTTCCCGAAAAACAGTGCATTACACCTTTGATTTTTCCATTGAATTTTGAAAGAGTTTGAATAATGTCGTCGTGTGCTTCTCGGTCATGGATAATAACTGGCAGCTTTAGTTCTTGCGCTAAGGCGAGCTGAGTTTCAAAGGCTTGCTTCTGAGCATCTTTCGGAGAGAGATTTCTATAGTAGTCAAGGCCTATCTCCCCTATCGCCACAACTTTGGGGTCGGCTGAAAGCTCCCTTAACGTATCCAAGGTTTTCATGTTCACCCTGCTAGCGTTATGAGGGTGAATCCCAACTGTCGCGTAAAGCTCCTCGTGCTTTCCAGCAAGTTCAACGCCCTTCAAGCTACCAGGAACATCAAAACCGATATTCACTATACGAGTAACACTTTTCTCCTTAGCCTTCGCCAATACATACTCTCGGTCATTGTCAAAGCTTGCCCATTGAAGATGAGCATGAGTATCCACGAACACTTTACATTCACGTACTTCCCTTATCAACTCGCTCACTAAATAAGGAACACGGTAAGCAAAAGCCCAATACAACAAAACCTTCGAAAAGCCGAACCCACAAAACTCCTAAGGAGTCCTTAGAATTTTTTTCGGTTGTAAGTTCAGGTTTTCACTTTGAAGATAGAGGTTTGATTTTTGAAATGTATCAGTTGTCAATTAAGAAGAGGGACTCTCCGTGTTATTATTAGTTCTATGCTGTGGCTGTAGGTTGGGAAAAGTTGGATGGGTTTTCTGGAGTGCACTATTTTATCCAACCTTATCGTGTTAATGCCGGAGTGGGTGTAACTTCAATAAATTGCCCTTTTTCATGGGGAACTTAAAAATTTAGAATTTTTTACTAATTTTCGCAAATTTAGAATTTATAAAATTAGAAAATTAGAGTAACACCAAAAGACCAAACACATAACATAGAAATTGTCAACAAAGAAAGACAATTAAGGCTTTGATGTGAAATTAATGAAAGCTTCTGAGGCTGGTTTAGGATTGTCTTGAGCATCGAATAGCCCGAAATAATTTTCTTTTGGATCAGATGCGTTGATTTCGTCTTTAAGCTGGTACCAGAAAATGGGTATTTTTATGTCACTTAACATCTTGAAGTTTGATTCTAGAAAGTAGGCTTGGTCTTGAGGCGTAAAGCTCTCATTACTTGGTCCTGAAGGCTTGCCTACTTCAGTTACCCAAAGATCCTTGCCTATGATCTCCTTAGTTTCTGATAGTATGTTAAGGTTTGTTTCTGCATCATCGTACAGGTGAACACCTTGAAAATCAAAGTATCTCTGTGGAGAAAGATTTACGAAAACCTTTAGCCAATCCATCCAAGTATCATTAGGTGAAAGTCCTGCCGATAGAATGGTAGCATTTGGGGAAGTTGCTTTTATGATTTGATAAGCATCTTTTAGTAAATCCGAGTAATTTTGTGGAGTAACATTCATGTATCCTAATAGAACTGATCAGCATTGGGTTCGTTCCAGATCTCCCAGGCATCAACTTTTTTTGCAGCTTCAGTTGATATAATATTTTGAATCTTATTTTGCCATTGAAGACGAGTGAAGTTTTGTTTAGGATATGTTGTATTCATTGTATTGTGATCAAGAATTGCTAAAATTGAGATATTGTTATCTTTCATAGTTTTTACAAATGAATCCATTTGGTTTGGGATCCAGTCGATTCTGATCCATGCAGCATTTAATTGTTTTATGAGTTGTATAGTGGTCGACAAGTTAAACTGGTGAAGATGAAGGCAAACACCGTACTCAGTTCTTACAGATGGGTTGTTGTCTGGTATTTCATAGGTCCCAATGTATAATGCTATAACTAGAAGCAGAATTGTTATCAGAGAAAATGTGATTAACTGTTTGTTTTTATTTTCCAACATCCGTTCAGTGATAGTTTTGTTAAGACCAGATTTATTACTTTGTTCTTCCCCTTCGCTTGCACGCGGATGCGAATGCAATGACAACAAAAGGCAACGTCGTATTGTATTTAGACAAAGAATTAGTTGAAAAATCTAAAGAACTCGGCTTCAATCTAAGTAAAACGTTTGAAAACCACTTAAAACAGCTGATAACGCAATTCTCAACATGTAATTCAGTGAATAACGTTGATTCAGCAAGTAAAAATGTTAGTTGGTGGGCCGGGCCGGACTTGAACCGGCGACCTTTGGCTCGTAAAGCCAATGTCCTAACCAAGCTAGACGACCGGCCCATTCTTCAGATTAAATCTGACTTGCTAATCTTTAATTTTTCGTTTTAAAACTGTTTTTCCGTCAAGCTTTTGGCGCTGATTTTATCTGCGTTACGGCTTTTTCGATGGTGTCAACGGGGTTTTCCAACTGCGCGAGCTTAGCCGCCACGTCAACTTTCTTTCCCAGCAGCCGCTTAGCTAACTTCAGCATTTTCCGCGTGTCGCTCATGAAGATGGGAAAGCCCTTGCGCGCGAGATACGTGTTCACGTATGTTCGTCCCAGCTTAGACGTTACGATGCTTGGTACGCCTTGAAGTGCAGCCTCTCTCGCCATAGTCCCGCCGGCGCCGACAACCAAGTCCGCGTTTGCCACTACCCGCGCAGAGTCCACAAACTCTTTCTCAGCACTGTATCGTTTCAGAAGAAGAACATTGCCGAGAGCCTCAAGTTTTCTCACAGCTTCCAACGTGCGGTCAGCTGTTTCAAGCGCGTAAACGGCTTTGGCTTCGAATTCCCTAACAACTATTAGCGGCTTCTTCAAGTCCGCGCTTTTCGGCTTCAAGTCTTTAATCCAAGCAACCTCGTCTACACCCTTAAACCAAATAGTGCTATCTGGACAATATTTTTTCAGAAACCGTTTCGGCAGCGCCTCTGACATAACGAGCGTATGGGCAAAAGGTATGGTCAGCTTGTTTACCGCTTTTGCATGTGGCGTGTCGGCGGTCAAGATTATGGGAACGCCCAAACCGAATGCCGTGCGGCACAGCTCAACAGACTGGTGAGCGATAGCTATGTCGGGAGGGTTATCCCTGAACAATTTGGAGAATTGAATAACGCGAGATGCGCTCTCCTCCAGTCTCGAAAAAAGGGTTGCGGGACGATATTCTCCGACAACAATGGGGGTTTCGCCGAGGATACGGGCTAAAGCCAGCGTGTCAGGGTGCTCCCGCGTGGTAAACACTACTTCGTGACCAGCTTTTCTAAGGCGCTTTGCGATTGCTGTTCCATATCGAATGTGCTTGCCAGTGCACGCGTCATACCAAATTCTCACGGTGTATGCTCACCTTTCATCCTGCTTTGCTCTGATGAACGCTTCGCGTTTAGCCTCATACTCTTCCATAGTCATAACTTCTTTCGCTGGAACGCCCATGAAGACTTTTCCGGTGGGAACATTCTTGGTTACCACGCTTCCTCCGCCTATAACCGAGTTTTCGCCCAAAACCACATCGGGCAGTACGGTGACTCCTCCGCCTATTACAACGTTATCCTTCACCACCGGCGACGTTAGAAGGGTGCTTTTGGGATATTTGTCGTTGAGAAGCGAACTGTTAGGCGCGATGAACACGTTATCGCCGAGCACGCATTCGTTTGAAATCGTCACGTGGGCTTGTATGTTGCAGTTCTTGCCTATGGTCACGTTTTTGCCTATGTCAACGAAGCTGCCGATACATGTGCCGTCGCCTATTTTCGTGTTGTCGCCTATCACAACATAATTCCAAACAACAACGTCCCTGCCGAATTCAAGGTTGGCTCCAATTATTACTCCCTTTCCGGTTTTTGGCTGCTGCATACTCTTCCTTTGTGGCATTCAACGTTTAAATAGTTTAAAAATTTACTTAATTTTTCTGTTAGAGGATGCGGTTCAAATTGGCTAAGGAAACAGTCCTCGTGGTGGGTTTAGGCGAAATCGGACGCACTTTATTCGAGATTTTAAAGGAAAAAGTCAGATTCACCGTTTACGGATTAGATTTAGACGAAGCAAAAACGCGCGCGACTACCCAAGGTCAGGGCGAACTGCCGAAAGCAGCAGACATCATGCACATTTGCCTTCCATGCAAAGAAAGGGATAACTTCGTAGCCACCGTCATCCGCTACGCAAAACAGTTCAAACCAAGATTGCTCATCATCAACAGCACAGTTCCTCCGGGAACCACCAAGAAAATCCAAGGGGACTGTGAGTGCTTGGTGGCGCATTCCCCAGTTCGCGGAGTACACAAAAGCCCCGAACACATGAAGTGGGAGATGAAAAGATGGACAAAATACGTTGGTGGAGCCGACACGAAAGCAGCAGAGGCCACCTGCAAACATTTTGAAAAAATGGGCCTAAAAGTAAAAGTGCTGAAAAGCTGCACGGAGACGGAGCTGGCGAAGCTCTTTGAAACCACTTACCGCGCCTGGATGATTGCCTGCTTCCAAGAAATGCACAGAATCGCCAAAGCCTTTGAAGCCGACTTCGACGATGTGGTTGATTTTCTGGAAGACACCCACCGCGTCAGACTGGATAGGCCAATTATGTTTCCAGGATTCATTGGCGGGCACTGTCTAATACAAAACACCGAACTGCTACTGCAGTCATACAATTCAGAGTTTCTGCGGCTAATCTTGAAGTCAAACCAAAAGCGAAGAGAAGAGCTTAAAGACAAAAAGCTTCAAAAAGAAGCAGAGAAAATCGCGGACAGGGTGGAAGCATTAGAGAAAGAGCGTGGAGAAAAACCTGAAGAACGCGATTGCGCATGAGAGTCTACGCAGAAAAGTTGAATCAAAAATCGCGGTGTACAAATGAAAATAGTCATGATTAACGATGCAGCCTTTGTTGGAGAAACCTTACTCAAGTACATGCCGCCTGAGCTGGAAAAACAACACGTTAAACGCAGCAGAGGCTTATGGGATAAAACCTTTGGCATAGCCCTTAAAATCCTAAGGGCAAAAGGCGACATATACCACGCGCACTATCTTTTACAAGACTGCTATATCGCGTCTAGGCTCGGCAAGAAACCGTTAGTTGGACACGCGCACGGCAGCGACTTACGCGACGAAATCAAAAAAAGAAAATGGGGCTGGATTATCAAGCATAACCTGCGAAAATGCGCCAAGATTCTGGTTGCCCAACCCACCATTTTAGACACCGCCCTAGAATTCAACGCAACCGCAGAATACTTTCCCATCCCCTTTGACCCCAAAATCTTCTTTCCCAAGCCGCTCGCGCCTGAACGTGACGAAAAACAAGTTTTCATAGCTTCAACGCATAACTTCAGGATTAAAGGCACAGACAAGTTTTTGAAGGCTTTGGCTTCTTTATCGGCGCCTGTGAAAATTAAGAGCCTGTCTGGTGGAAAGAACTTTGCAGAGGCGCAACAGCTCGCAAGAGAGCTTTGCTTACACGTTGACTTTATACCTAAAGTTCCGCATGACAAAATGAGCGAGTTATACTGGGAAAGCGATTTGGTTCTGGGAAGCTTCAGCATAGGACAACTGGACACAGTTGCCATCGAAGCTATGGCGTGTGGACGTCCTGTCGTCCAATCCATCTCGCGCAGGTTCTTTAAAAATTGCCCGTTAGAAGAGCTTGAAAACGTCGAGGCGTCTGCCGAAATCATCCAAAGGCTGCTGGTTGGCAAGAAAGAGCGGGAACAACGGGTTAAAAGCCAGCTTGACTACGTCAACTCTACGCATTTAGCGCCTTTGCTTTCTGAAAGGCTGCTTAGAATATACACTGAACTCTACGCGGATTACAAGAGTTAATAAGTAGAAAAAACGGAATCTTAACTCATAGAGGCTGCAGACGGAGAAAACCGGTGATAAAACTTAGAATCGACGTGGATTATCCGTACCCTTCGAGATTGAGGAGCTTCGTCTATACAGCTTTAAACGTTAAAGTTGGAAATGATTACCTGAAAAACTCGAAGATACTTGCGAGAATGATCAACGAGTCGCCGAAAGAAGTTAGGGCTTACTGGTTTTTCACACCAAAAACGGTTCCTGATGAAGAATTGTTGACTATGTTGAATGGTGAGAAGCATGAAGCGGCTTTGCACATCGTTAATCAGCCGTATGCGGACATGGAATCTTTAAAGACGGCTACTGGAAGACAAATAAGGTATTACACTATTCACGGCACAGCTCGTTTGTTAGGTCGAATTTTATGGAAACGATGGAAAGCTAAGGCTCCTGCGATTCCACGGGATTTCCCTCTTCAATCGTTTCACCAGTTTCCCACGTTAGTGCTTGATGGCTGCTGTTACGCAAAAGGCACGGCGAAAGCGGTTAAAATAGCAGAAGACAGCATCAACCAAGGAAAAATTTTAGAAGTCCACCCAGAATGGCTCTTCCAACGAGGCACAATCAACCACAGAGGTCCATACTACAAAGCGTTGAGGACGATTTTGGAAGTTGACGAAGAGCTTGAAAATCTATCGGTGCGAAATAAGTCGTTTGTCAAAATTGCCCGTGACGCAAGAGAGTACGAAAAAGATGTTTACCCGACAGAAACGTTTGTTGAAAAGCTCAAGGACATGGGCGTGGGCATCTTCACTTTCATAGAGCGAAAATGGGTTCACACAATTCCACAGCCTCCAAGGAGCTGGCATAAGGCAAACGATAACATCGCCCTTCTCCAAGTCAAGAGCTACGACGAATGGTGGAGAAACATAGGGAAAAAGACGCGCAACATGGTTCGCAAAGCAAAAAAAAGCGGCATTATGACAAAAGTTTCTGCCGCAGACGAAGAGTTAGCTGAGGGAATCTGTAAAATCTACAATGAAACGCCTATTAGGCAGGGAAGAGCCTTTCCCCATTATGGAGTTGCGTTGCAGACCGTTAAAAGAAGAGTGGGCTCAACGAAAAATAGCGCGTTCATAGCGGCTTATCTTGAAGATGAACTTGCAGGGTTCATCCAGCTCGTTCACGGAGACAACATAGTGATAATATCACAGATCCTCTCGCTGCAGAAGCACTGGGACAAAGCCGTAAACAACGCGTTGCTGGCGAAAGCCGTAGAAGTCTGTGCCAGTCAACAAGTGAAATGGCTTATGTACGGTAGAATGGGAAATCACCCGTCATTGGACAGGTTTAAACAAAACAACGGGTTCACCCGCCTCTCACTAACAAGATATTATGTACCTCTGACGGCAAAAGGCAAAATAGCTGCAAAACTTGGCTTGTACAAGGAGGCTAAGGATGCCCTTCCACAATCAATAAAGTATAATCTAATTCCAGTTTACAATTGGATAAGCAGAACTAAAACAAAAATGAAGCTAAATTAACAAATCCGTGAATTGATAGCTATGAAAAAAGTGCTACTTATAGCGTACCATTTTCCGCCTCTCGGAGGAGGAGGCGTTTTCAGAACTGTAAAATTCGCAAAATATCTTCCTGAATTCGGCTATCAACCATATGTTCTAACAGTTAAGAATCCAATGTATGATACGAAAGACCTAACGTTACAGAGGGAAATCCCCTCCGAGGCTGAGGTTCACAGAACATTTTCTTTTGAACACAGAATACTGCGAGCACCGCGACTGCTGAACATTAACTTAAAATGGTTTTATATGCCAGATGAAAACATCGGATGGCTGCCATTCGGAGTCTCCACGGGCGCAAAGCTTGTAAAGAAAGAAAACATCGACGTGATATACGCCACTTCACCTAAGTGGACCAGCTTGTTAATAGGATTCTTTTTGAAGAAATACACAAAAAAACCATTGGTGATTGATTTCAGAGATCCTTGGACAGATAACTTTTCCATTACATACCCAACTAAATATCATGAATGGTTTGAAAGAAAGTTGGAAACGATAATCCTAACCCAAGCTGATTACGTAACCGTAGCATTTGATTCAATAAAAAATGCCTTGATAAAGAAACACCCTTTCCTAAAATCAAAAATTGCGACTATAACGAACGGCTTTGATCCAGAAGATTTCAAGAATTTGAAAATACACAAAAAAACAGGTAAATTTACCATATTACATGTGGGATCAATCTATGGTTTGCTCACTGCGAAACCCTTTTTAATTGCCCTAAAGGAATTGGTTGAAGAAAAGAAAGAATTTAGAGAAAAGTTAGAAGCAGTATTCGTCGGCAATTATGGTAGAGAAACGCCACTTCTTGTTAGGAGGTATGGGTTAGAAGAAAACGTAAGATTTGTTGAATATGTTCCTCATAGGAAAAGTCTAGAATTTATGGTAAACTCACAAGCGCTACTGTTATTGATAACAATTGAAGGCTCAAAAGGAGAAGGAATAATACCCGGAAAACTATTCGAATACCTTGCTTCCCGAAAACCCATAATCGCCATCGCTTCAGAAAATGGTTTGGCTGCAAAAATGATAAAATCAGCAAATGCTGGAACTATTGTTTCTCCACGACGTTTGCGGGGTATTAAGAAAGCAATATCTGACTTTTATGAACAATGGATAGAGGGAATATCATCTGCACCAACCAGGAATATGGAAAACATAACACGATACGATCGAAGAATTCTAACTCATAAATTGGCACAGATATTCGAAAAGATTGCATGATAGACTATTGAACGTTCCACAAACTTTCTCTAAATGCATCGATTGGCATTCAGCAAAAGAGGATGTTTATTGTTGCCACATGGTTTTTGCCATGTTTGTGCAGCATCATTAATCTTTTGTTTTTACATAAAATTAAATACTAACATGGCAGTATGCAATGAACCAAAGCAAGGGTGCTCTCGTGTTAAAACAGGAAATCAGGTTGCAGTACTCGGGTTTCGTCATTTTTGCAGCTAAAATGCTCAGTGTAGCAACTGGGTTAATTTTCCAGTTTTTGGTGGCTTGGACAACCACAGAGGAGCAATATGGCATATGGTTTAACATTAATGACATTCTAGCGTACTTCACAATATTGGTGGGAGTAGCTCCTTTCTGGGTAATGCGATTCGTTGCCCGAGGAAAAGAAGGCTCAACCAAAACGGGATTTGTAGCAAACCTTATAGTCTCGGTTATAAGCACCATTGCCTATCTTTCATTTGTACCGTTTTTTCTTCCCATGTTAGGCATCTCAGTGAATTTCCTGCCAGTTTATTTTATAGCTTCACTTCAGATAGTGGAGTTGTACGCTCTTACTCTCTTTGAGGGTTGCCTTCAAGCTTCTATACCGCAGACAATAGGGTACGGATTACTCGTCCAACAAGTTGGAAAAGTTGCGTTGGGCTACGTATTAATCGTTCAAATGGGGCAACCCCTTGTAGGAGCCTTAGTCGCCACCATTGTAGCCATTAGCATCCAACTATTTTATTACTCCAAACTTCTCGCAGAGCGATTTAAGCAAAAGATTCGGTGGGGATACGTAAAACAGTGGCTTAAAGGTTCTCTAGCGAACATCTACAACGTAGTTGGCAATCAGGTTTCAGCTTACGTGTTCATCATGTTATATGAGATAGGAGGAGCGGGTGGTCGAGGAAGATATGGAGCTGCAGCGACGATAACAAATGTTATTTCTTACTCGTCTTTTTTGGCTTTTGCACTGTACCCCAAGCTTTTGGCGGATAGAAAAAAAGAGGATATTACGACGTCGCTGAAGATGGTTTTGATGTTCGCCATCCCCATGACGGTTGTCGCCGTGGTTATGGCTGACTCGTACATCACGCTTCTAAGACAAGACTACCCAGACGCATCGATAGTGCTCGTCGTGTTAGCTTTGGATACCTTGATTTTAGTTACTAACAATATTTTTAGCGCAGTGCTTTTTGGGATGGAAAGCTTGGACCAAGACGAGAAAATATCGTTCAGAGCCTTGGTTAGAAGCAAATTGTTTGTCGCTTTTTCTTTGCCTTACGTTCGTTCAGCGGTAATACTTCCCTTAACGTATTTCGTGTTGACGACTTATGCTTTAGACCAGCCTCTTCAAGCCGCGTTTTACGTAAGCGTAATTAACATTTTAGGGCATATACTCGCGTTTGTCGTCATGTACGTTCTTGCCAGTAAATCAATCAGGATGGACATCCCGTGGAAAAGCATATCCAAATATGTTTTAGCCTCGGCAGTAATGGGCGCTATGCTGTTCCTTCTGCCTCACCCAGCAGGGGTACCTGTAACGGCGACCACGATGGAAATAATATTTCATATAGCACACGTTTTAGCTTTAACCGGTTCAGGCGCCTTGGTCTATTTGGTTATAGTGATGGCCATAGATAAAGAAGCTCGCACGTTGCCGAGGTCTATACTGCAAGAAATCAGGGGAAAGAAAAGCTCGAACGCGTAGTTTCTTTTATCCTGAGATTAATTGGCGTGCTAAACATGTATGTCAAAGCAGGAGAGCAGCTAGTATATCGTGTACGGCTTCTTTGCTCTTTATGCCTTTAAAGACGACTTTCCCGCTTGAGAACATGCGAAACGAAGTTCCTTGAAAGAATAGTTCAAAAATAATTCCTGAGAGAGAATTCTTCAGCTCTGCTTTTTTCATGATTTTGGCGATGGCTTCATCTTTTTTGTTGTATTTGAAGGTGACTACAGCGGATTTTTCTTCACCGCACGTCTCCTCTATTCTAGCCACGTAGTCTTCAACTGTAGCCATTAGAACTTCTCAATCTCCTGTAAAACTTCTACAAAGCGATCAATTTCTTCGCGCGTGTTATAAATGTAAAAGCTTGCTCGAGCAGAAGATTGCAGCTTGAAAACTTGGTGCAAGGGTTGTGCACAGTGGAAGCCGCTGCGTACCATAATTCCATAGTTGTCCAGGAAAAGCGCGACATCATGCGAAGATAAACCCGCAATTCCGAACGGCATTATTCCACACTTGAGGGCAGGGTCACTGGTTCCATAGAGCACAAGTTTGGTGCAACAGCTCTGCATCGTCTTTACAGCGTATTCCGTTAACATTTTCTCGTGCTTTAAAACTTCAGACATACCTATATTTTCAAGGTACTTGACTGCTTCCATCAACGCTACCCCGCCGCAGATGTTAGGTGTTCCCGCTTCAAACTTCCACGGCGGTTCATTCCAGTCTATGCCACAGCGTCCAGTTTTTTGGTTGAAGATTACGTCTTTAATCATTTCGCCCCCGCCTTGGAAAGGCGCCATGGTTTCGAGAAGGCTTTTCTTGCCGTAAAGCGCGCCTATACCTGTGGGACCCAGCATTTTGTGCCCAGAAAAAGCCAGAAAATCCACGCCTAGGTCCCTAACGTCCACGGGCATATGCGGAACAGATTGAGCGCCATCCACCAACATCAACGCGCCGTTTTCATGGGCGACCTTGGCGATTCTTTTGACGTCGTTGATTACGCCGCTGACGTTTGAGACTTGGCTGAGGCTTGCAAGCTTGGTTTTGCTGGAGAATTTGCTCTCGAAATCCTCGTAATCCAGCGTTCCGTCATCGTTTACCTTCGCATATTTGATGGTGAACCCGTTTATTTTCGAGATCATCTCCCAAGGAACGATGTTGCTGTGATGTTCCATTAGAGACAATAGAACTTCATCGTCCTTTTTCAGGTTGCGAAGCCCCCAAGCATACGCCACTAGGTTGACTGCTTCGGTTGTGCCTCTGACGAAAACTATCTCTGACGCGTCTTTCGCGTTGATGAACTTGGCGACTGTCTTCCGTGCGTTTTCATGTAACTCTGTGGCCTCCAAAGAAAGCGTGTGGACCGCACGGTGGACGTTGGCGTTGTGATTCTCATAAAAGTTCTTTATGGCTTCGATTACTTGCCGCGGTTTCTGCGTGGTTGCCGCGTTGTCAAAGTAGATTAGGGGATGATTGTTTATTTTTCGTTTTAGTATCGGAAAGTCTTCGCGAATCCTGTAAGGGTCTAAATTACTTTTCCTCCGCAGCCTTCAGTCTCTTTGACAGCTTTTTAGCGAGTTCTTCCTCTTCCAGCGCCTGTTTCTCCTCAAAAGTGAATTCTTTGGGAAGCCAGTCTGGAGCCAATCCCCTCTGCTCATAATATTTGCGAATCGCCCGTTTGACTGCACCCACCGCGAGGATGCCGCAGTGGAATTTGACGCTTGGCAAGCCACCTACTTCTTCAGTCACTTTCTTCCACGTAACGTCTTTCCATGCGTTCTCAAGGTGCAGTCCCTTAACCATCTCAGTAACTATGCTTGCGGTCGCTATGTTCGCGGCGCAACCGTAGCTTTCGAACGAGATTTTCTCTATGACATCTTGGTCGTTGATTTTCATGTAGAAAGTTATCATGTCCCCGCACGCGGGGTTACCGGCAACCGAGATGACGTTGGCGTCTTCCAGTTTTCCGAGGTTTTTTGGGTTTCTGAACAAGTCAAGAACTTTCTGGGTGTAAGGTAAGGGTACACGCGACATTCTTAATCAACTCCTGTGGAACCAACTATCCCTCTTATTCTGTTCACTGCACTAGGTAACACTTCTAAAACATAAGTTATATCCTCTTCTGTGTGGTACCGCGTTGTCTTCATCAGTATGCTGCCGTGAGCTTCACTGAACCTGCGCCCTATGGCGACGAGAACATGGCTGGGCTGAAGGAGTCTTCTGCTGCACGCGCTGCCGCTGGACACGTAAACGCCTTTAAGGCTTAACTCAATCGTCAACGCTTCACCCTCACATCTCAGAATGCTTATGTTCGCGTTGTCAGGCACTCTCTTGTCGCCTTTTGCACCGTTAAACTTCACGTCCGAAAGCTCCGCAAGTATGCCGTCCACCAGTTTGTCCCGCATCTTGCGTATATGCGCCACGTTTGCTTCAAAATCTTGAAAAGCCAACTCAGACGCCTTTGTGAAGCCGACTATGAGCGGGGTGTTTTCAACTCCAGGCCAAAGCTTCTGCGTCCCTATCTGCCCCTCCAAAATCTTATCCACGTTCACGCCCTCTTTCACGTACAACGCGCCGATGCCGCGGGGACCAAGAATCTTGTAGCTACTGACGGTTGCCAAGTCCACTTTCAAGTCCTGCACGTTAACGGGAATTCGTCCATACGCGTCTGAAGCGTCCGTGTGGAACAAGGTTTCTGGATTTTTGTCCTTAACGATGTTCAACGCTTCTTTCACGGGCTGTATTGTGCCAATTTCGTTATTAGCCATCGACACGCTTGCCAAAACCGTCTCCTTATCCACCGCTTCTTTCAGCTTCTCAAGGTCAAGAAAGCCTTCCTTGTCAACGGGGACCTTGGTGGTGGTGAACCCAAACTTCTTTAATAGGTCGGTCACGTGCAAGACGTTTATCGGCTCGATCTCTGAGATGACGATTTTTGTGCCCTTGTGCTTGTTGGCGAAAGCCGCTCCCATCAGCGCCAAGTTATTGGCTTCTGTCGCGCCAGGCGTGAAAGTTATTTCTTCAAGGATTTTGGCGCCTAAGAACTTGCTGATTTTTTGGGCTGACTCCATGATGGTTTCGAAGGCTTCCCAACCTGGTTTGTGCGTAAGAGTGGGGTTGCCGTAAGCTTTTTGGCTGTAGTAAGGTAGCATTTCGTCAAGCACTTCTTTGGGAACCACTGTTGAGTTTTCGTTATCCAAATAGACCTCGCGAGTTAAGTTTTCATGCGCTTTAAGTAGCGCCTTAACATTTTCAACCATACCATATCCTGACCTTTTAGAGAATAAACAATTGTTTCACACTTAATATCGACAATTCAAATAGAAAAAGTTACCCTTAAAAAATCGAGAAGCGGCACATTAACACTATAAATCAGCGTTCCCAATAGTGTGTTTGAACCAATGAAACGATGGCGCATGTAAGTGAAAGTAACCGAATTGCCAGTGCCCGAAACCGTGAAGGAGGTAACGATTCGAAGTGGCATTGCCGCGTTGTATCCTCCTCAGGAAGAAGCCGTACAAACTGGCGTGCTTGAAGGTAAAAACTTGGTGTTGGCGAGTCCCACGGCGTCTGGGAAGACGTTGATAGCTGAGCTTTGCAGCCTGAAGCACGTTTTAGAGCGGAAGGCCAAGGTTGTTTATTTGTCGCCTTTGCGGGCTTTGGCGAACGAAAAGTTCGATGAATTCAAGAAGTACACTTCTATCCGCAAGGCAGATGGCAGACGGGTGAGCGTGGGCATCAGCACTGGCGATTTTGACAGCGGCGACTCATGGCTGGGAAGATACGACATCATAGTGACCACCAACGAGAAGGCAGACTCCCTTCTAAGGCACCGCGTCAAATGGATGGACGACATCTCACTGGTGATTGCGGACGAAGTACACCTGCTGAACGACGGCGACCGCGGACCCACACTTGAGGTGGTGCTGGCGAGGCTCATGCAGGTTAACCCCGGTATGCAGGTTTTAGCTTTAAGCGCCACCATCCACAACGTTGAAGAAATCGCAGGCTGGCTCAACGCCGCCTACGTGATAACAGATTGGCGCCCAGTCACCCTCAAAGAAGGCGTACTCTTACACCAAGAAATCCAGTACAAGGACGGAGACGCCAGAAAAATCGAGAAAAAAACCCGCGACCCAACCATAAACCTCGTCTTGAACACCCTGAAAACCGGCGGACAAGCACTGGTCTTCGCATCCACAAGAAAAAACTCGGTGAACATGGCGGAAAAAATCGCAGCGCACACAGGCGAAGTCCTGTCAAAACCACTCAAACGGACTTTGGCGAATGAAGCCGAGAAGATACTGTCTGCAGGCGAAAGAACGCACATCAGCGATTCGCTGGCTGGGCTCGTGGAGTGCGGCACCGCTTTCCACCACGCCGGTTTGGCTGGCGCACACCGTAGGCTGGTGGAAGACCTGTTCAGGCAGGGCAAAATCAAAGTGTTAACCGCCACGCCGACGCTGGCTTTCGGAGTCAACCTTCCCGCGCGCACGGTGGTGATTCAGGATTACAGGCGGTGGGAACCGGGTTACGGTTATTACCCGATAGCGGTTTTGGAGTACAAGCAGATGGCTGGCAGGGCGGGAAGACCCAAATACGACAAGGTCGGCGAATCCATACTCATCAGCAAAACCGCCGACGAGGCAGATTACTTGATGGACAACTACATTCTGGCGCGTCCCGAACGGATATGGTCGAGGCTGGCGGTTGAGAAAATAATCCGCGGGCACGTGCTGGCAACAATCGCTTCGGACTTCGCGCACACGGAGAACGGCATCTACGACTTCTTCGGAAAAACCTTCTACGCGTACCAGTATGACGTGAAAGCCATCAAAAGCATCATAGCCAAGATTCTGAAGTACCTGTACGACGAGGAAATGCTGGAACTGT
>CAZJQR010000045.1:0-17095 GCA_964548345.1 uncultured Candidatus Bathyarchaeia archaeon
TTTCTTCCTCCCCTATTACTTCGTCAAGTACAGATATAGTTTTGTCGATTTGCTCTTTCTCAATTACCAAGGGCGGCAGGAAACGCAGCACGTTTCTGCCCGCGTCCAAGATGAGCACACCCTGGTCCATGGTTTTGAGTATTATGTTGCGAACGTCGTAACGGAGTTCCATACCCAGCATCAAGCCTAAACCGCGAACCTCCTTCACGATTTTATACTTAGCCTGCAACTCCTCCAGCTTATCCTTGAAGTATCCGCCCAGATTTGCGGCTCTACCCACAAGTTTCTCCTTCACCAACGCGTCAATCGCGGCGCACGCTGCAGCACAGACCAGAGGGCTCCCGCTGAAGGTGCTGGAGTGCTCGCCAACCTTAAAGGCGGACATAACGTGTTCTTTGGCTACTGTGATGCCGATGGGCAAGCCACCAGCAAACGGCTTAGCCAAACACATCACGTCGGGAGTGACGCCCCAGTGCTCGCAGCCAAACAGCTTGCCTGTTCTTCCAAAGCTGGTTTGCACCTCATCCAAGATTAAGAGCACGCTTTTTTCATCGCAGAGTTCTCTGACGCCTGGAAGGAAATCGTCAGGCGGAACGCGTACTCCTCCTTCGCCGCGAATCGGCTCAAGAAGCACGGCAGCAGTCTTGTCCGTTACTGCTTCGGTTAGCTTTTCGAGGTTATCGGGCGGAACGTGCTCGAACTCGGGAACTAAAGGCTGGAAAGGTTCGCGGTATTTCTTGTCCCAAGTGGCGGATAGCGCACCCATGGTTTTTCCGTGAAACGCGCCCATCACCGCGATTATCTCGGGTTTGCCCGTGTATTTTCGAGCCAGCTTTATGGCGCATTCCACTGATTCGGCGCCACTGTTCGAGAGAAACGCCTTGTTCAAGCCTTTCGGCGTTATGCTCACCAGTTTCTGCAAGAACTCGGTTCGCTTGTTGTTGTAGAGGCTCGCGTGGCAGGAGATAAGCGTCTCCGCCTGTTTACAAACGGCTTCCACAATTTTCGGGTGCGAATGCCCAAGCAGAGCGACGCCGTAGCTGCCCATGCAGTCTATGTATTCTTTGCCGTTTATGTCCCAGACTAACGCGCCTTTGCCGCGGGTTATCACCACGGGGCGCTTGGCGAACACGTTTGCCATTAACCGATTTTCAAAGTTGATTATGTTGAATTCACTCATTTGTTATCACCGTGCCAGATTCATGATCTAAAGCGGAGGAGATTGGTTGTTGCCGAACGCCTGACGTCACCAACACTTCTTTGACGCCCTGATTCAGCGCCTCCAGAGCCGCGTGCACCTTGGTGCTCATGCCTTTTCCGATGCTGGAGAGCGCTTCTTCCACTTCAGTGGCGGTTATTTTCGGAACGGGCTTACCTTTCAGCATTAAAGCTTCCACGTCCGTCAGCAGTATTAGGCGGTCTGCTTTGAGGGCGCCGGCAACCACGGCGGCTGTTCGGTCGCCGTCCACGTTTAACGATTCAAACTCTTCACTCATAGCTATCGGCGTCACCACAGGCACGTAACCCTTCTCAAGCAGCAAACCCAGCAAATCCACGTTAACCTCGGTTATTTTTCCGGTGTAGCCGCCGTCAATCACCTTTTTCCGCCCGCGCTCGTCAACGATTATCAAGCGTTTTTTCCGCTCCGCCTTCAATAGCAAACCGTCCAGTCCAGACAAGCCCACCGCGGGCACACCTTGGCTCTCCAGCGCCGCGACTACTTGTTTGTTTATTTTGCCTGCCATGACCATGGTGAAGATTTCCATGGTTTCCTTGTCAGTGTAGCGGCTTCTGAAGCCTTGGGGCGAAACGATGAACTGCTGTTCCTTGCCCAGTTTGGCGGCGGTTTCGGTGACTTCGGCGCCTCCGCCGTGGACAAGAACCAGCTTATGCTCTTTCGCCAGCGTTTTCAGGTCGGAGACAAGCTTGGAAGACGCGCCTTCTTTGAGGATGCTTCCGCCCATTTTGATTACTAACAGCATGGCAGGTCACATCGGATGGAAGCCTGTGCTCTTGAGCCCTGTTTCTTCGTCTATGCTCATCATGATGTTGAGGCACTGGACGCCTTGTCCTGACGCGCCCTTAACCATGTTGTCTATCGCCCCGAAAAGCAGCAGTCTGTTCGTACGCGGGTCCAACTCGAAGCCTACGTCACAGAAGTTGGTGCCCAACGTGACTTTCGGGTCGGGAAGCTGATACGGACCTTTAAGGTACTTGACGAAGCGTATGAACGGTTCGCCTTGGTACGTTGAACGCAGCGTCTTCCACAAGTCCTTGCTTGTTAAAGGCGTTTTCATGAATGTGTGAACGGTGGAGAGTATGCCTCGCACGATGTTGACGGCGTGAGGCGTAAACGAGACTGTTACAGGCTCGCTTGACAAAGTGTTGAGTTCCTGCTCTACCTCGGCTACGTGCCGATGCGCAGCCACTTTGTAGGGTCGTACGCCGCCAAACCGTTCAGGATGATGCGACGCAATGGTAGGTTTGCTTCCTCCGCCAGAAGAGCCGATTTTCACGTCCGCAACTATACGGTTTGTCTCCACAAAACCTGCTTTTACTGCTGGAGCTAAGGCGAGAATGGTGGCTGTTGCCATACAACCAGGGCAAGCAACCAATTTAGCGCTTTTAATCTCCTGCCGATGGAACTCAGGCAAGCCGTACACCGCTTCCTTGAGCAGTTGCGGGTTGGTGTGCTTCCACCCATACCACTTGTCATAGTCATTTGGGTTTTTGAGGCGGAAATCCGCACTCATGTCAATGACTTTCAGCCCAGCCTCCAGGAGGTTTGGGACGAGGTTTACGGCGCCTCCGTGTGGGGTTGCCGCGAACACTAAGTCGCATTTTTTTTGAAGCTCCGCTACGTCTAAGGGAACGAATTTTAGTTGGGTAAGGCCGCGGAGGTTTGGATGCACGTTGAAAACGAATTCGCCTGCGCTCTGGCGGGAAGTAACCATAGTGACTTCCACATCAGGATGGAGCAATAGCAGGCGTAGGAGTTCGCCGCCGACGTATCCT
Source organism: uncultured Candidatus Bathyarchaeia archaeon (assembly GCA_964548345.1). Taxonomy (GTDB): domain Archaea; phylum Thermoproteota; class Bathyarchaeia; order Bathyarchaeales; family Bathycorpusculaceae; genus SG8-32-3. Next base: position 3,016 of record CAZJQR010000045.1, read on the forward strand.
GTTCCTCCGATTATTCCTATTTTCAACTTTTTGCACCTCATTTTAACATTGTTAGATTAGGCTTTGAGCGCCTTTAAGCAGCGCCACCGCCACGTTTATGCCTGCGATCAGCCGTGTGTGCTCCCAGAATTCTGGGCAGCTGTTGGCTTCATGAAAGACCACAGCGTTCTTGTTTTTTTCTAGGCTTTCTTCTATTATGCTTTTTACTTTTTGGTACGGTTCGGTGCTCATGTAAGTGTGGAACGCCGCTTCTAGTTTGCGGTTCCAGCTTGGAAAGTCCCGCAGCCGGCTTTCGTCTACCTTAACTTTTCTCGGTTGCTCAAAAGCCGCTTCTGCCTTTTCAAGTTCCGATGCAAGCTCCGCATCATCTACGATTTTATTTTCACCAACGTTCACCATGGCGTCGAGGGCGAACACCCAAGCCTCAGAGTCTTTGCCGAGGGCTTTGCCACATTTCACGGCTAACTCTCTGACCTGCACGGGTAGTTTGGCGTCGAAAACTGTGTTGCCCAAGTAAGTGTTGGTTCGGAAGTCTTTGATGCCGCCTCTGGCTAGGGCTACGGGGTGGCAAACAGCGGTTTTCCTTTTTTCTTTGTAGGCTATTATTCGCAGGTCGTAAAACCATTTCTCCACGAGTTCTTGAGCGGTGATGCCTACGGGATTTATTATCGAAGGCTTGGTTTCCCGGATGCTGGTGACGAGTTCTTCGCGGGTTCGGGAGAGTACAGCTCCTTTTCCGTGAGTGCCTGCGTCGGGTTTTACCACTATGCCCTGTTCAAGTGCTATCTCGTCCTGCAGCAGGTCGGCTATGTCTTTTTCGTTGTGGATTTCTCTGCCGCTTTTCAGAGTGTCAATGGCGTCGCAGGGGACGTAAACTGTTTTGGGAATGGGGATTCCTTCCTTCCAGAAGTGCAGCAGCGTTCGGAGTTTGCTGTAACAGGTGAATTCGATTTGGCTGCTGTTTATGGTTTTTTTACCGAGCATCTCCATTAGGTAGCCTGCTTGAAGTCTGCGGTTTTTGCTCTGCGCCCGATTCAGAACCACGGCGATGTCCTTGACGGCTTGAGTATAGTCTTTGCCTCGGGTTTTGGCTGTGAACCCATTTTTGCCTATGGTGAGCCCGATTTTCCGGAACGGGATGAAAGTCAGGTCTATGCCCATCTCTTGGGCGGTGAGTTTTATGCCCGTTTCGTCGGTTTCTGAGCGTTCATAAAGAAGTGCAATGCTCATAGTTGTCGGCATCCCGTAGAAAAGTTAATGTGTAAAAAACTTTGGTAGCGTTTTCATTTTTCCGTTTTGAGGATAGGACGTTTATTCTCCCCAGTCTTCGCCTTCAATGGTTAGTTCTTGAAGGTCGACGCATCCGCCTTTTATCTGTTTGACTTCGAGTTCGAGTCCGCAGCCTGGGCAGCTTAGGATTTCGCCTTTCTCCGTGTCTGCTGGCACGTTGAGTTCGGCGTCGCAGTCAGGGCATTTTGTTGTATTCATTACTTTCACCTCTTGCGGTTTTAACTTTGCAGCTTGCTTTATTGTCTGCTACCACCTTTTTTGTTGGAAATGTCTCTCTCATTAAGGAGACTTACTTTTAAGCGTTGCGACTTATTTGTAACAATTTAAGGTTTAAATGTTCCATTTGGCACAAATTTCCATGCTCGCCCTAATTCCCGAAAACGGCACAGCAAAACATAAGCCACAACGGAAAACGCAACAGCCACACGCAGTGGACTACAGAAATCGTTAAATTTTTCCGCCACCAACAACAATCAGGGAAGCAGAGATGGATGACAAGGACAAGCAGATACTCAAGATACTGAAGGCGGACGGGCGAGCAGGCTACGGCGCCATCGGCGAAAAAGTAGGTTTGTCTGAAGGCGCGGTCAGAAAACGAATCAAGGCTCTTGCTGACGCGAGCGTCATCCGCAAGTTCACGGTGAAAATCGGCGTTGCCGAGGGCGCCGAGGCTATCACGCTGCTGGCAACGAACCCCGCTTATCCAACCCAAGAAGTCTCAAAGCGCATACGCGAAATTCCGAACGTGGAAACCGTCTACGAAGTTACAGGCGAATACGACATCGTAGCGGTCATCAGCGGGATGAACGTGGTTGAAGTCAACGAGTGCATAGAGAAAATCCGCAGAGTAGAAGGCATAATGAAAACCAACACCATGATTGTCCTGCGCAGCGGGTAAACAGAACACAAAAGCCACTCAATTTTCGGTGTGCTTTTGTTTAAGCGGCATAGCGGCGCCGCACCAGCATATTTGCCTTATATTTGGATCCTAATAGGAATAGCATGCAGAAAATTATAGAGGGGGCTATCCGTAATGGCGTTTTCCACGACCAAAAGCATGTAGAAAAACCGTGCTCCTGCCGATTTCTATGCAGTTCAGTATATACAAGGGGCTATAGACTGTTCCAAGCATAACAGTCTGCAGTTAGGCTGGGCATATTTATCCGAACCTTTACGTGGCACTAGCAGCGGAAATAGGAAAACTGATAAGATAAAACGCGTATTTAGACAAGAAGGCGAACATTCCCATGTCTAAAAACTACAACATCGCAGTGTTGAAGGGTGATGGCATAGGACCCGAAGTCAGCGAAGCAGCCGTAAACGTTCTCCAAGCGGTCCAAGCCGCTTCTGGCCTTAAGCTCAATTTCCTGTACGGCGAAGCAGGCTACCACTGCATAAAGGAATACGGCACCAACATGCCCAAAGAAACAATAGCGATGCTCAAGCGCACAGACGCATGCCTCAAAGGACCCATGACCACACCAGAAACACCAGGCGCACCAGTCAGCGCAGCCGTACAAATCAGGAAAACTTTCAACCTCTACGCCAACGTCAGGCCATGCCGAACCTACCCGAACGTGGAAGCTCTCAAACCAGACATTGACCTAGTTGTGGTGCGAGAGAACACCGAAGGCATGTACTCGGGAGTTGAGTATGAAGTTTCGCCGGGAATCGGCGTGGCGATGCGCATAATCACCACAGAAGCCTCATTGCACATTGCGGAATACGCTTTCAAGTTAGCTGAGAAACGTAGAAAACACTTGACTTACGTACACAAAGCTAACATCCTAAGGGTAACAGACGGAATATTTAACGACGCCGTAAAAGAGGTGGCACGCAAACACTCAGACGTCACGGTGGACGACATCCACATAGACGCAGCCGCCATGCACCTCATCAAAAAACCCGAAACCTTCGACGTCATCGTCACCACCAACCTCTTCGGCGATGTGCTCTCGGACGAAGCAGCCCAAGTCACTGGAAGCCTAGGCTTGGCAGCTGGAGCAAACATAGGCGACACGTACGGCATGTTTGAACCTGTCCACGGCAGCGCACCAAAATACACAGGTATGAACCGTGTGAACCCCACAGCTACCATAATGGCAGCGCAGATGATGCTAGACTACCTTGGCGAAAAGGAAGCGGCAGCCAAAATCGAAGACGCTGTTATGAAAGTGTTGAATGAGGGAAAAGTGCGAACCAAGGATTTAGGCGGTTCATCCACCACAAGCGAGATGAGCGAAGCTATAGCCTCAAAGGTCAATGCTCTCTGAAACTTCAACGTAAGTGTACGAGTTAACGTGAACTTCAAGTTCGCCGCTTCTTGCATTTTCCTTAACTTTCGCGTTCACTAACTGCAGCTTGGCGTTTACTTTAACCGTTTTTCCGAGCTCTTCGGCCTTTTCGTTCCAAACGACCACTGGGATTTCGCCTGTTTCATCCATAAGCGTAAGCCGCATAACCGTTCCCCTGCTCATGTCGCTTCTCGTGAAAGCGGATGCGGGAAAAACCTCCTTCACTGTGCCTGCAAGATGGATGTTACTTTGCGCCTTGGATATTTTGCCCATTTCTGTGGCGAATTTGCCGATGGCTGGATATTCCTCCGCTTTAACGTTATGGGGCTCAATTTCAATTTGGCTCTTGCCTCCCAAGTGCAGTTCCACTTTGCCTTTGCGGTCTTCACGTGTGTACCCATGCAAGAAACGGATGACCTGACCAGTTTTCAGTTCACCCGACTCAACCGAATCGACATTATCGTTCCACAACACGACACGAAGTGTGGCATCCTTATCGGCAATCATCAAGTTTACAACTTTCCCAGACCTTTCTCCGTTGAAGGTTCTTGGAGGATAAACCACGACCACACGCCCTGTTACCGTAACGTCGTTTAAACCTGGAACCAAATGGCTTATGGACAACCTGCGATCAGCTCTCTTCCGAAGAACTTCAACGCCATATCTAGCAGCAATCAATCGCAGAAGCGTTTCTTCCGCTATTAACCCACCAGTCTTGTCCTTCTCAATCCCTAGTCTTTCAAGAATCTGTTCTCGACTAACCTCTGGATGTTCAGACAGAATCTGTTGAATTATCTCTTCAGCGGTCATTCTTTGGAGCCAGCACGATATAGAACGCAGCATGTTTTAAATTTTTGCGTTTATTTTGCAGCGCCATGAACGTTGACTAAGTTTATTAAAATCCCTGTTCACTTTTAGGATGGCGCTGGGACAAAAAAGTGGTAGACTCTGCAGCTCTTTACGCGCTGGGAATAGCGCTGATTTTCATCGGAGTGCTAATAATAATTATTGCTGTCATCTTGATTTCCGTTTCCGGTGGCAAAAAAAGCAAAGTCAAAGGTGGAGGAGCAATCTTAATCGGTCCTATCCCAATAATTTTTGGAACAGACAAGAAATCGCTCAAAACCGTTTTGCTGCTTTCGTTGGCGCTTACAGTGATGCTTGTGGTCGCCATGATTGTGTACTATTTGTTGCTGAGGTAGAGGTGGACATGGTGAAGCACGATGATGAAGAAACGGGAGAGACGGTTGATGAAGGCGTAACGGTGTCCAGTCGTTTCTTTTTGTTATTGATTGCTGGCATTGTTCTGGTCTTTGTGGGTATTGCTGTTATTGTGGTTGCTTCAGTGTTTTACAGTGGTGGTTCAGCGAGTGCTGGCGTGGTTATTTTTATCGGTCCGTTTCCGATAGTGATTGGTGCGGGTCCAGATGTTACTTGGATAGTTTTGTTCAGCATAATCCTAGCGGTGCTGAGCGTCGTGGTGTTTTTGGTTATGAACAGAAGGATGAGAAGATTTGTCGGTTAGCTTCTCTCGTTTGTTTGCTCTTCTTCCTTTCCGAAATATGAGTATAGGAATATCAACACTATAGCAACAAACGTTGATGCCATGAGGACGTATTCTAAAGTCAGGAAGTATGAGCTTATGTCCATTGAGGTTCTCCTTTTCTGTTTATTCATGTAACGTTTTAATATTTAAGCAGTAGCTTTTTTCCACTCGTTCATTAAGGACTCGTAGAGCTTGTCGTTTTCTTCTATGGTTTCGTACCATCCTAGATTGCGCGCGATTTTCTGGGCGATCAGATGGTAGCACAAGTGAATTTTCTTGTCTAACACGCGAAAGTAGAAGTCGTCACACATGCAGAATTCAGCTTCAGGCATTATCAGGTAATCGCGTTCTCTTCCGATGACTATCCAGACTGTTCTGCCGCTGGGTTTGAAAACGTATTTTTTAACTCGGTTTTCTTTCAGGGCATTGAGGGCTTTTGTGAATCTTTGACCGAAAAGCTCGTATAGCTCAGTTAAGTTTTTGCCGGAAAGTTTGCCTGCTCTTTTTGCTTCTCTGCAGATGGTGTTTAACGCGTCGATTTCTGAGTTGTTGTTCATGACGGGCACAGCTTTTCAAGAGAAAGGCAGAAGGCAAATTAGTCTACATCGATTGGTTCGCCTTTCGGCTCCTTTGGGGGTTCAGCTTTGGGAAACACAACTTCCAAGACACCGTTTTTGTAGAATGATTTTGCCTCTTTCACCTTCACTTTTGTGGGTAAAGCAACTTCTTTGTAGTATTTGGTTTGAGGCGTGTTAACGGATATAGTCAGCGAATCCTCTGTTCCGTGGAGTTTTATATCAGTTTTTTCTACGCCTGGCAGTTCCGCGACTACTCTGACTTCCTTGTCTGTTTCAACTATGTCAACTAGTGGTTCGCGCTCGTCTTTCACTTGTGGTCCCTTGAGGCTCTTTTTTATGTTGCCGAACTGGCGGATTTCAGGCTTGCCGTCAGGACCTATTTTCATGCTGTAGCCATACACGAAAGGACCCAGTTCTCTAACCGTTCTGCCGTCAGGAAGCTTACGCTCTTTCACGTAGTTTTTAGGGACATTTTCTGTGAGACCTTTAAATTCTTCCTCCATCATTTTTTCCATTTCATGGAACATACGGTCGATGTCGCCGAAAAAGAGATCCTTACGTGGAGGTCTGCGTCGCCTTTTGAACCATTCTGGGTAATCATCATCGTCTGATGACATTCACTTTTCACCTCAATAACTTTGAGTTATCCGTTTTCTATAAGGTTTATGCTGAGTTTCCTTGCATTTTGATGGCCTTTAAGAAGCCATGTCCCTTATGCTTGGAACAGACTATCCCCCCTTATATAAAGTGTAAATAGGCTGAAGAGCGCCGCGAGATAACCCCTTTATAGTTTTCTGGATAGAACCGCTATTAGGACTCAAATATGATGAGTTAGCTCTGCTGTGCTGTTGCATTGATGCTGTGATTGCTGTTTTTTACAGTCTTCTGAGTTGGGTCAGGGTTCCGAGGTATGTGCCGTCTAAAAGGTAAATCTCTGAGTTGTCTAAGTCGACCGCCTCTGAGCGTAGAACAGGTCCTATCATGGTTGGGGTTTGTCCTTTTTTTCTTGGTTTTGTTTCGTTTATGGGTCTGCCGCCTAGGAAGTCGTTGAATGAGGGCATGATGAAAATTTGAGTAGTGCGTGGCTTGAGATGGTAGTGTTTTTGCGCCGTCTCTTCTGGTGTACCTTCAATTTTTATTCGCTGTTTCTGCAACAACGTTTTGGACAGTTGAGTGGTGTCGCATTGGGCTTTCATCCACACTTGCCGTGTTATCTTGAAGCCAGCTGGGTCGCGGAAGACCACGACTGGGTGGAGGTGCCCCATTATCAGCGTTTTACAATTTAAAAGCGTGGGGGATGGCCATTTGTGACCGTGAAAAAGTCCGACGTCGCCTACTATTGTGCCTGTGGCTGGGAGGAGTTTTATGTTTTCTGGCAGTAAGGGTTCAAGATTTGCGTCGTGGTTGCCGCGCACTATGCCTATGTTTCTTACGTGATTTTTGAGTTCTGAGAAGAATTCAGGTATGTCGTGCCATTCGCCAGGCTTGGCTGCAACCACGGTGTATTTTACGTCTCCGAGAATCAGGAGCGTGTCAGGCTTGTACTTTGAAATTACAGCTGTGAGTTTTTGCAGAATCTTGGGGGTTTGGCTTGGAACGTGTATACCTTTGTCTTGGAGCGCCATTTCCCAGCCTAAGTGTGGGTCGGCTATGACAAGGGTTTTTGTTGTTTCAGTTTTTATTAGAGCTGCTGGGCTGGGCAGTAGTAGCTTTAACATTACGTTTTTACCAGGCTGAGGATTGTTTGGTGGATTTGTTTGTTTCCAGAGGCTATGAATTTTACCTTCTCTTCGGGGCTTAGCTTAGCGTCTAAGGGGTCGCCCGTGTTGGTGGTTATGGTTCCGCCTGCCTCTATAACTATTAAGAACGCGGCTGCCAAGTCGGTTGTTCGAAGTTTTCCGCGAATGTCAATGAAAGACTCGGTGGTGCCATCTGCGACGTAGCAGAGTTCAAGTGCGTTGGCTCCGAAGTGACGTATGTGCTTGGTTTTTTGGATCAGTTCGGTTAGTTGAGGCGCGATTTCTTGCACTTTGTAGCTGTTCAAGTCTAAGCCTACCACTGCGTCTTCCAAAGATTCGCGTTTGGAAGAAGTTATTTTTTCGCCGTCGCGGTAAGCGCCTTTGCTGGCTAGCGCGGTGTATGTAGTATCATTTGCAAGGTCGGTTACTAAAGCTGCGAAAACCGTAGAAAGAACGGGTTTTGTGGATATGGCTATTGAAGACGCGTAAAAGGGCAGACCGCGAACTAGATTCGTCGTGCCATCAATCGGGTCAACCGTTACATAGCATTTGTCAGGAGTGTCGCCGAACCTTTTTACGCCTGACTCTTCGCTTATGAGCGTGAACGATACGCACGACTCATGCAGAACCTCGACTATGGCTTTTTCCGCAGCCAAATCAACCGGTTTCATGGGATCGCCTCCAGCGCCCGTGCCTAAATTGGGTTGTGGCTCACCAAGATTTTTCAGGTAAGGGTGAAGACGAGCTTGCACGTTGCTCTTGCAGCGAACGAGAATTTCCAGCCAATTAGATTGAGACCACATTTTTCCAGCCTTCGTATCATGGTATACGCGTTCGAAATTGATAAAGACTGTACTTGAATCGGACCAGACATGATGCCTTTGGAGCTCGATAGTCAACTGGTTTTGATGCTGTTGGACATTTTGATTTATAGTATGTTCTGTTATGGAAGATTGCTTGTTGAAACCTAAAGTATCGTTTACTAAGAAAGTATCTGAAGGTATACATCATTCAAAGCGTAAATTACAGATTAATATGATTTAATGTCGTTTCAATGCGTAGCTGGTGTCTGCCTAAACACTCACAAAACAAACTTGTCGAGTATTGCTTGAATTTTCAGGTATATTCGACAATTAGATTGTAATTTATGAGTGTATCAAATATTAGTATGATTAGCTATTAGTGATAATTCATAAATCATAAATCGGTTTTGGAGCTTGACATAGTGACGATGAAAAATGGATGGCGACGCAGACATTCCGTGTGCTACCTGTTTGTTTTGGGACTCCGAAGAAAAAAGCTTTAGCTGCGACCCGAACAGATGTAAGAAGCTTTCTAACTGGTTGATGAAACACGCCGGAGACAACACATCCGTCCAACAGAAAAAGATGGTTCAATATATAGTCTAAAAAATTCGATTTAACCCCTTATTACCACGGCTAGCTTTTCATACGATATTTCTGACTTTGTTGTGTGAAACTATCTTGTCAGCATCCATTCCATTTCGGAGACAGTCACAATCTTTCCTTTGTTGCGATTGCTTGTAGTATTGATTAAGCGTACTTTCATAAATCCTTGACCATCAAGTTGATGAATAATCGAGGACACATCAATAGTCGTCCATCCTGCAGCGGGTGCGCTTCCATCAACATAATAATCCGTATTGATGTTGTCTGCATCAAGTTGATATACATAAACCTAGAAATCGTATGGTATCACTTCTAAGGTTGAAAAGCAAACTCTGATTTCCACTTTGGAGTAATCGCTAGATTCAAAGTTCAGCCTATACCACTGAGCAGTATCTTTGTTATTTCCAGCGTAGTTAAAAACAACTTCACTTCCACCAGTTACATCGTCGTCAACTAGCAGATTTAGAATATCATCCGATGTGGTGGCACTACTATCGGCGCCAGATTCTGCAGTAATCTCTACAAGCTTTCCTGCGGAATCAGGATCTGAGATTGTAAAGATTTGTTGCGGAGTCATCACTACTGTCGCTGTGTATGTAACTAATGAATTTGCAATTGGAACCAGTATTAAAAAAAGAAGAGCAAAGACAAATATTAGATTTCTAAAGCTTCCGTTTTTACCTTTGATCAACAACTTCCATTTCCTCTCCTGTCTTCACAAAAAAGCCATCTTGGCTTAGCTTAGGTTCCATTTGGCAATATTTCTTAAAATCCACGGAAAGTTGCCACTCGGTCCTAGCACGTATCAACCATGCGGTCGCGTTTCTTTCGGTGTTGCGTTTACTGGTAATTGAAGCCTTTAAGGCGAAGAAGTCGTTTATCAATTTTCTTAAAACTAGAAAGTCGTTTATCAGCATTGCACCGAAGATCGTTGCTGCAAACCCCCCGTATGCACAAACATAACGAGCATATTCGCCTAAAAGGTAGTAAAAGCCCTCTCCCAGAAGAAAGAAAAAACTTCCTGGACTACTCCATCCAAATAATGCAAAGTTGGCTGCCCAAAGACCAATTATCAAGGAAACGGTACCAAAGAAGAGCCTTACCTTTAAGTAAGTAGGAAGTCGCCTAAACCTTAGGTAGCTTTGAGTTAGATTAGCCTTCATACGACTGGCTCCCGTTGCCTTTCTCTCCCATCAAAAAAAGGAAAAAAGGAAAGTTATGCTATGCTGGCAGTGGCGTGTACTGGAATGTAGCTGTTATAGGAGTTAATGTATCTACTAGGTCATAAGAGTATGTTACCTCAACCAAGTAGACAATATCATTTGAAGCTGCCTGCTGAATGTATCCTGGGTTGGTTGTTAGCCCATCGATTGAGCTTATTGGCGAGCCCCCTGTAGCAGAATTGTACAATTGAGTCGATACCCACCCTGTACCAGCTACCCATCGGCTTACAGTTATGTCAAAGTTCGAGAATAAAGTGTTGTCCATGGCAGACGTTAGCTCTATTTGTACTGCGCAGACTTTGTCTGCATCAGTTACAACCTCGAATGCGAATGTGCTGTCATCAAGTGGCGCAGAGTCACCACCAGGCAAATATCTAACTTCATTGACTTCATTTACATAGACAGTCCAAGAATCTGAGGATGTACCGAGAGTAAATTGCGATGTTGGTTGCATTGTTACAGCAGTTGTGTAGACTACTAGAGCCAGAGCAATTGACGTCAGCGAGGCAATGGCGAGAAGACCTTTAATTCCTAGTAACGCTCTTATTTTCCTTATTTTGCTCATTTTTGTTCTGTTTTGAGTTGCGCTGTGGATATATGACGGTTATGAAGTCAAAATTCATATTTTGATTACCTATTTGAGATAGTGCGGTTGGGGAGATTCTTAGCTCATGCTTTTGGAGCGTGCGTTTTCTTTTTTAACGGATTTCTCTCGCATCAGATTTAATCTTCAACTATGCGTGTAAGGTTTTTTGCGTTCCGTATCCAGACTTGAACAGTCCGGTAGGGGGGAACTCTTCTCACCAGATTTTTGCTTTTGTTGATTTCCCTTAGTTTCGCATACAGGTTTTTTGGGTTTCTTCTCGAGAGGTCCGGCACCGTGTTGACCCCCGCCGACTCCAAGAGGGCGGAGTATTGAGTCCCTATTCCCTTGATGCGGAAAAAGTCTGCGCGGTAAACCCACTTAAGCAAGGTCCCCTGAGCTACACCAACTCTGTTGGCCAAAATTCTTCTTCCCCTCCCTGTAGCGCCTGCTCTCAATAGGTCGTCTACGACCCTGACGCCTGAATTCCTAAGTTTGCTGCCGTATGCGGGTCCTATTCCTTCGATTGTCTCAACATCTTGATCTAAAGCAGTGTATGTTTTCCTTTTTTTAACTTCGGGGCGACGCTTTCTTTCTATTGGTTTCGCAGACATCGTTACTGTGGTTGCTTCTGTGGGTGTGGGTTTAGGTGGTGGTGGGTAATTTGGATGCATCATTGGAGGTAACGTTCTCTTTTTTGGAGGGCTAGCTAAGACGTATATTATGAAAACAATTAACCCCCAAACGAGCCCGTTTATTATGCCGTTTACAATGGTCAAGATAGAAATGCCCAATATAGATGTCGTTCCTGAAATTCCGACTAAGCTACTTATCATGTCACCCGGAGGTATGGCAGGTATCACTATAGTTACTGCGAAAAGAAGCAGGAAGACTATTACGAAAACTACTGCTCTTGACATGTTTAACTGATATGTTCAAACCACTTATATTATTTTTTTAAACTGAAATCTAGCGCGCGCTAAAAAGCAAAAAGGTTCAGAATCACGTACACGCATGGGTTAATGCTTCAATATCCTGCGATTTTAATGGTAAAACATGTGTAAAGTGGCAGTTTTGTGCCTTTATCAGAGTAGCTCTCGACTTTTCCGAGCATAAAGACGCTGAAATCATATTTGGATCCTAATAGCGGTTCTATGCAGAAACCATAGGGGGTAGGTCCGTGTTGACGCAGAAAACGCCCAATAGCATGCAGAAAACTATCAGAGTGTGACATACGAATTTCAAAAACTAAAAGGATTAAAGATGGGAAAAAGAGGCTAAGGTTGCCACTTGTCTATGATGTATTTGGGGATTTCTGAGGAGTCACGTGGTCCAACTTGGACTTTCCAGCCGCTGAGCTCTTCGATTTCCCCGCTTATTCTTGAGGCTTTGCCTGGAATTATGATTTTTCTGTGTTTAACCTTGTTTTCTATGCCTGTTTCTTTTATGGCGTCTGCCACTTTTTCCGCTGTCAGCTTGCGTCCTGCAACGGCGCTGTCCACCGCCGAGCCCTCGGTTTCCACCACAATCAAGTAGGCACTGGTCTTAGAGTTTTCAATGTCTGATGCCACAGTGTAATAAGTCAATGCAAAGTTTGTGGTGAACAGCACGGGCGAATTCTCGTTTGGCGTACCGAATTCTTTCAAGCCGGGTTCCACAGCCACGGGTTTACGTGGGTCAGTGTAGATGTTTTGCCGCAGCACCGTGTTCGGAAGAAGCGACCATCCGTCAGCACCATGCATAACGAGAACGTCAGCGTAGCGAACAATCAGCATACCGGCCAAGTAAGCTTCACGCCACTTCACAACCTCATCCGCAGCTTCACCCTTGTCCACCCAAGCAACCATGGGAACCCCCATCAAAGGAAAACCAGCCAGCTCCTCACCAGCCTTGCACGCAGCCCTACGCAACATAGTGAAGTTGTTCAGCGTGTCAGCCAAACCTTCATTCACGAAAGTGCCAGGATCCAACACCAAATCTTCCAAGCCGTAAGCCAGCAAAGTCTTAGCCAACGACGCCAGCATGCTTAAATCGTTAGGCGCGGAAACCACCAGCGGGCAATGGTACATCAACGCCAGCTCCGCCATGTCCTTCCAATTATCCATCGTCGCCGCATACAGCAAAGGCTTTACCTTGGGCGCAGCCATTAAACCTGCTTCAGCCACGTTCGCGTTCAAACTGCACAGAATCAAGGGCAAAGTAGAGTTTTCAACCACTTTCTTAACGGCAGCCTTGAACTTTTCAGGGTCACCTGATGTGGAGCGAACCGCAATCATGTCCAGCTTAAGCGTGTAGCCAATGTACTCGTAGCTGAAGCGCTCTGTCTGCTTTATTCGGTTTAGCAATTCTTCTTCAGGCATCTCATCTGTCACGTCAATCGCAATTGCCGTTGGGTTGGAGTATGTAAACTCGTGACGGTACATGACAAGTTTTCCGCCGAGCTTAACCGCGTTTTCGCCTTCCCCAACGACTACTTCTTTGACTGGAGGTTTCAGCATCTCCTTCAGCTGATTATAAGCCTTCGCGTTTTCCTTCTTGAGCAATGGAGGACACTGGTCGATGTTGACTTCGCGGTTGACGATTTTTGTGGCGAAAGCCATGCAGTTTTCTTCGCCGCATTCTTTGCAGTTGGTCTTTGGAAGAAGCTTGTAAACGTCTATAGGGCTTAGTTCCTTTACTCCAACTTTGCGTTTCTTTTCTCTTTCAGTCATACATAATCGCTCCTTTATGGTTTCAGGGAAACCCAATCAACAAACGTGGAGGCGTCAGCTTTCTTGCCGCTAACTAGCTGTCCAATAACTTCCTTCAAAGTCTTCACCGCAGCAGGATGCATCATCATGAACAAGTCCACGCCAGTCAGCAGAAGCGTCAACGCAGTTGTAACTTCCCACAGTGGACCTCTAAGCTCACGAGGCTCCCACTCAGGCTGCATCTTCAGCCACGCTTCCCGCGCAGCCCAAGCGTTAGTAGTGCCAGAAGACATAGGATGCGCAAGCTCCACGTCACCCATCAAACCTGCAAGCCTAGCGCGCTCCATGTTGGTAAACGCATAGTCTAGACCATAACCAAGCGCAGCAGTCGTCAAGTCCATCACAATGTCTTCACTGCCAAGAAAATCATACAACCGCCTGTTAAGCTCGCGAGCCAAGTTCAAATCCATTGGAGTGAAAGACAATGCCACATGACCGTTCTTCTTAACAAACTTGGCGCAACGCTCAACATCCATGTCCTGTGTCAGCGAACTAATCAGGAAACGTTCACCAGCAAACGTCTCAGCTATCTCCGCGAAAACAGCCTCGTCCTTAACCGGGTCACCGCAACCGCCAATCACCAACGGCACATCAACAGCCTGCAGAACCTCTTCCACTGTTTTGACAGCGTCTTTCGGCGTGGCATCCTTCAGCAACGGATCAATGCT
>CAZJQR010000046.1:0-16900 GCA_964548345.1 uncultured Candidatus Bathyarchaeia archaeon
CAGAGGTTATTGGTATAAAGAACATAATCATCGTTCAGAACAAGATTGACATTGTTGAGGAGAGAAGAGCACGGGAAAACTACGAAGAGATAAAACGCTTCGTTAAGGGCACGGTCGCAGAAAACGCGCCGATAATTCCTGTTTCGGCACAGCATGAAGTAAACATTGACGTGCTGCTTAATGCGATAGAGGAGATTATACCTACGCCGAACAGGGATGAAACGAAGTCTCCACTTATGTACATTATTCGTTCCTTTGACGTGAATAAACCTGGAACTTCCATCGAGGAGCTGGAGGGCGGCATCATTGGAGGAACTATAGCGCAGGGTAAGTTTGCGGTTGGAGACGAAATAGAGATACGACCAGGCATAAGCTCTGAGAGAGAAGGCAAAACCGTCTATAACCCGTTAATCAGCGAAGTAGTCAGTTTGCACGCAGGTGAAAAAAGCATAAAGGAGGCGACCTGCGGAGGATTAGTCGGCGTTGGAACCTTGTTAGACCCATCCTATTCGAAGGCAGACGGCTTAAACGGAAACATAGCTGGAAAAACAGGTTTGCTTCCACCGATATTATCGGAATTAACTTTAGAAACACACGTTCTAGAGAGGGCTGTGGGAACAAAAGAGCTTTTAAAAGTTGAAAAAATTAACCCAGATGAATTGTTGCTCCTTCATGTTGGCGCCGCTGTAAATCTCGGTAAAGTTGCTTCAATAAAGAAAAACGTGGTCAAAATTAACTTGAGCAGACCAATCTGTGCACTGCCATCCTCAAGAGTTGCCATAAGCAGAAAAATCACTGCTCGCTGGAGACTCATAGGATACGGAATAATGTTAGAGAAGCCCACATAACGAAGGTGCACTAAGAAGAGCCCATTACCCCTCGGGCTTTCAATAACTTGTGGGCTTTTTGCAAAACGTCTTTGGCGTTTTTGAAAGTGAGCTTTTCCATAGCATGTTGATAATCTAGCCAGATAAAGCCCACATGCTCGAAGGATAACTTCACTGTTTCAGTGTGAGTTTCCATTAGAAAGAATATGACCTCTTTATGTATTGTTGCGCCTTGCCTTCTGTAAAAATACTCTATTTTCTCCCTGAAGTCATCGATAAATCGGGCCTCAACTATGCCTGTTTCTTCTTGGAGTTCTCTGATAACTGTGTCTTTTTCGCTTTCGTTCGGTTCAACGTTGCCTTTTACAAAGTCCCAGTGACCAGCCTCATAATGCAGCAGGAGATATTTAGGCTTCGTGTTTGTCAGAACCACGACTGCGCCGCAGGACTTCTCGCTAATCAACAGTCTTTCACCAAATCCATTATATGTGCTTTGCTCTGTTTACACAGCGGTAATTTAAAAGTGATATGCAAGTCCACGAATACACACATTGGAACACGTGTTTTGCTGTTGTGGCTCTGTGCTGAATGGTCTAAGTGAAAGTGGACGCGAAAAACAAACAGTTAAGTTTTACGCGCAGAGAACCTATGGAAGAGATATAAAGTTGAGTTTAGTGGAGCACTGGGCTAAATGGGGTTTTCACAAGTAGAAAGGGAAATTGTTAAGGTGATTCTTGACTCAAACGCCTTTTTTGTTCCGCTTCAGTTCAAAATTGACATTTTCAATGACTTGATACTTTTGTTGAAGAGGAGCTTTGAGTTGATCCTGCTTTCTCCGGTCAAACAGGAACTAGAGGCGCTTGCTAAAAAGGGTTCACTTAAAATGCGTAAAAACGTCGCTTATGCGCTGAAACTGGCTGAGAAGTGCACGTATGTTGAAGTTGATTTTCCAGCCTCAGCGCTTACAGACGATATCATAGTGAGAATAGCCGAAGAGTGGAAAGCCGCTGTGTTTACCAATGATAGACAACTAAAGCAGAGGCTAAGAGATATAAGTGTGCCAGTGATTTATGTGAGACAAAAATCGCGTCTAGAGATTGACGGGATGATATAACTGTATGTTTAAACTTATAACGTTGCAAGATACTATTCGCATTCCGCCTGAAACCTTCGGCTCACCTCTTGAAAAAGTAGGGCGCGACCAAGTCAAGACGAAATACGAGGGAATCGTAGACGAGGAATTGGGCTACGTCATAGCAGTAACCAAGGTTGAAGTAAGCCCTATAGGAAAAATCATTCCTGGTGACGGCGCCACTTATCATAAAGTGACGTTTTCGCTGTTAGCTTTCTATCCTGTTATTCAGGAGATAGTAGAGGGAGATGTGGTGGAAATCGCGGATTTCGGAGCGTTCGTGCGCATAGGACCAGTAGACGCGTTGTTACACGTTTCCCAACTCATAGACGACTACATGTCTTATGATGAAAAACAAGGAGTCTTGCAGGGAAAGGAAACCAAGAAAAAACTGACGAACGGAGACCAACTGCGCGTCAGGATAACAGCGGTTTCTCTAGGCAGGGCGGGAAGCTCGGGAAAGATCGGCGTAACCGCCAGACAACCTTTTCTGGGCAAGTTAGAATGGCTCAAGCTTGACGCTTCCAAAACAAAAGAGGCAGCAGAGAAAAAAGCAACAGAAAGCAAAAAAGAAAAAGGTAACGCGGAAAAGGAGGGCAAGGAATGAAACAGAGAGCATGCACAAACTGCCATTTCATAACCAAAGAAAACGTATGCCCGAAATGTAGGTCAACGAACCTAAGCGAAGATTACAGCGGTATAGTTATAATGTTTGATCCGGAAAACTCGGCCATTGCAAAAGCTATGGACATGAAAGAGAAGGGTCGTTACGCGTTAAAGGTCAGATGAGATTTAACTCCAACCTTAACGTTGCTATCATACAATTGAAGAGTTATAGCAAGAACTGTGCCAGTTCATGGTTGAAAAGAAATGGCTGTTGCCTATAATATTACTCCAGAACTGCGTGCGAAATTTAAAGAACCTTTCGGTATGTTAATTCGAGGTTCGTTTGCCGAAACAATGGGCAAAGTGGAAGACATTGTGAAACGAGAAAAACCGCCCAAAATAGTCTCAGTAGGAGACACGGTGTCACGAAATCTTCATGAACACCAGATAAACCCGCAACTTTCGATTACGGACAACAAACGCATGAGAAGGAGAATACAACCGAGAACATTCGCAGGCAAAAACGTTGTTCACGTTAAAAATCCCCAAGGAACAATAACTGAAGAAGCAATTAGAGCGATAAAAGAGGCTTTGGAGAGTGACGAACGCGTCCATGTAATCGTGGACGGAGAAGAAGACTTACTGGTGATAGCCGCCGTTTTTTACGCACCAGAAAAATCGTTGGTTGTTTATGGACAACCCTACGAGGGCATCGTGGTTGTTAAAGTCACTTCTGAGAAAAAAGCTGAAGCCGCTGAAATTCTAAAAGCGATGAAAACCGTTCGAAAAGCTAAATAAGAAGCAACCCTATGAACTCAACGCCCTAAACAAGTGATATAGCGATGGAAATCAAAATCGTATCAACAAAAGAAAACCCTCTTCTAAAACGAAAAGAAGTGAACTTCAGGGTAGAGCAAGACCCAAGGGGAAAAACACCTGCGCGGTTAGCAGTCAAAAAAGCTTTAGCTGCCGAACTGAAGATAAAGGAAGAGATGGTTTTTATTAAGAAAATGCGAACCATGACGGGAACAAGCACTGCCGTCGGAATTGCTAACGCTTATGAAACGGTAGAACAAGCTAAATTTATCGAGCCCGAGTACATTAGAAAACGTAACAGTCCTCCAGAGGAACCGAAGGAAGAGGAGAACGAATAGAATGTCCGTAAAAGAAGAGCAAAAACCTCAAAAAGGCGCTTCTAAGCCAGAAAAGAAGACGGAGAAGAAAAAAGAGGAAAAGGGAATCCACGCCTTGTACAAGATAGAAGGCGAAAAGGTCACCAGGTTGCGCCCAACCTGTGAGAGATGCGGTCCAGGATACTTCATGGCTAAACACCAGGACCGATACACTTGCGGGCACTGTGGTTTCACACGTTACAGACAGGTTGAGCAATAAGCAGTTTTAAATTCTAAACACGCAAATACCTTGATGATTCAGATGATTAGAGTTAACGTAGCCATAACGAATATTTCAGCTGAACGCTTCTGGGACATCAGAAAGCCTGTTCCACCCATCCAAATAGGCACCAACATAAACATCGTGGGCATGGAGATAAAGCCGGATGGAACACTGGAAGTCCCATTTGTTTTGGCAATAAACTACAACCCTTCAATAGCACAGATAAGCCTGAAAGGAAGCGCTTACGTTTCTGGCGACGAGAAAGACATCGAAAAAGCTCTCAAGGACCACGAAGAAAAAAAGCCGCCACCGCCACTAATCGTGCAGTCAATATCCAACGTAGTCTTCATCGAATCCGTCCTCATATCCAGAACCCTAAACATCCCACCACCCATACCTCTCCCGCAAATACCACAAGCCAAAACACAAGGCTCAAAACCAAAAGGAAGAGACTACAGCGCCTAACCTTAACAACACGCCCCAGAGATTTTAAGAGTTTTAACCACAGGCGTTGGGATGAGGTTTATGTGCTTAATCACCAAAAGGCATTTGTACAGATGTGACTATGAAGCACTTCAGAAGACAAGGCTATTTTTAGATAAGCCTTTGAAAAATGAATTGGTGCATGTGTGCTTTTCGTTTATGGTGGATATATGTCCATTATGGCGTCTCTGTAGAAGCATCCATTGGTTCCAGGTCCCGTATACTTCGATAATGGATGTATGAAGGTAACAAAGGCGCGCGCTCTGTTCCGAGCACTAGAGACCAATCGAAATCACGCATACAAATCGTCAACGAAACAAACCAAAAAGAAGGATGCCAGCTTATTTCAGTGGCACGTACATTGAAGATCTCGATGCGCCGATTCCTGGTGTTCCATGTCTAACTGGCTTGTTTGTTACGGCAAACTCGCCCAAGTAGTGTCCGATCATCTCTGGCTTTATCTCTACAGGGAGAAATTCTTTGCCGTTATGCACCTGAATCTTCATTCCAACCATCTCTGGCAGAATAATCATGTCCCGCACATGAGTCTTCACCGAAGCATCTTCGCCTTTCTTCTGCGCCTCTTTGGCTTCGCGCGTCTTCTCCAGCAGTATCCGTTGCTCAGGCGTCAAACCCCGCAACAGACTTCGCCTCTGCCTCGAAGGAAGCAAATTAATGAACTCATCCATAGACATGCCTAACAAACTATCCAAGCTGTGACCACGATACATAAACTCTTTGGGCATTTTCTCTTCACCTAAACACTAAATCCTTACACGCTATAAACGTTCTGTCATCTCTTTCTCCGCTTCTTCTGCCCAGCACCCCTAGCCGCAATCAACCCAACCTTCTGCCCAGGAGGTGCACCATGAGAAACAGTAGTTCCCTTCCGCGCACTCTTCTTGCTGCTACCATACGGGTGCACAGCAGCCACCATAGCTCTTCCGCGTGTTCTCGGGTACTTATGCCCTTTCGCCTTCATCAAATGGAACTTCTCCCCAGCCTTAAGAAACGGCTTCTCCGTTCTACCCGAACCCGAAACCACGCCAACAGTCGCCCTGCAACTATCATTAACGTACCGTGTGCGACCAGACGGCAATTTAATCATCGTTCCTTGCGGCGTGTGACCCACAACCGTGGCGTAAGCACCTGAAGACTTAGCCATCTTTCCTCCATCGCCTGGTCGAAGCTCAAGATTGCAAACCATGGTACCCTCTGGGATTTTTCCCAACGGAATAATGTTGCCCACATCCGCAGAAGCTTTTCCACCCAGACTGATCTGCTGCCCCTCAAAAACCCCTTCAGGAGCCACTGTGTAACACGTTTCACCAGTCTCGAACCGCACAAACGCCAAAGACGAACCACGCCCAGGGTCATGAACAAGCGCTTCGATGACGCCGTTGATTGAAGCCTCAGAAGAGTCCTTAGGAGTTATTCCTGACGGATATTTTGCAGGAGCAACCCTCTTGTGAGTAGAAGCCCTATAAGTTGAGCCACCTCGTCCACGTCTTTGAACACGAATCCTTTTACCCATTAATCATGCCTCCATTCAATTTTACAAAATACCAAGTTTGATAGCGACGTCCGATGCCTTATATTCTGGTTTAAGTTTAACGAAAGCCTTCTTTTCTCCCTGAGGAGTTATGAGCACCGTAACTCTGTCCACTTTCACCTCGTACAGCTGCTCAACCGCCCTTTTCACATCACTTTTGCCAGCTTTAACGTTAACTACGAACATGAGTTTGTTATCCTTCTCCACCATGAGGCTAGCGGATTCTGTCATTAACGGATAAGATATAACGTCAGAGGGATCCATTACGCTTCTTCTCCTCCACCATAAAGCTTATCCAACTGTTCAATAGCGCCATTCGTCCACAAGGTCAATCTGCCCGGATGCGTGCCTGGCGCCAACATTTCTGCGTTAAGATTCTTTACTATAGAAACATCTACGCCTAGAAGGTTGCTTGCCGCGTTGAATATGCCCCTGTTTTCAGCCACTACAATTAGAGGCCCTACGGCTTGTTTCATTTTTCTGCCTCGGCGTTTGCCTTTTCCAGCACGAATTTTTCGGCTACCTTTTACACGACAGAGGTCAGATAAAACACCCAAATTCGTAAGCGCTGCTTCCAACTCACTAGTTTTCGCAAGTTCCTCAATCGAATCAGTAACTATCAACGGAAAACCAAGAACATCCTCAATTCGATGCCCTCTAGAAGCCACAACGTCTCCTGATGCTGTGGCAGCTACAGCTGAAAGCAGAGCAAAACGCGCTTCTTTTCTGGGAATGCGCTTTATAATCTTCTTTGCCGACCTCGGCGGGTGAGGTTGCCTTCCGCCGACTGTGCTGGGAGCTAAAGCTGCTCTTCCTCCTCCACCTTTAACGCGTGGGATACGTGCTATGCCCATGCCTGTGCCGCGGGATTCTGCGCTGGTTTTCTTTCCTGCCATTGGATCGCGACCTTGGGGTTGGAGTCTGCTGGATTGGATGGCAAGGACTGCACGTTTTATTATGTCTGGTCTCAGGGGTGTGTCGAAAACGGTTGGGAGCGTTGTTTTGCCTGTGGGTTTTCCTTCGAGGTTGAAGATTTTTGCGGTTTTTTTGGCGGGCATTGGTTTGTCTCCGTTATTTTCCTTGGGTTGACTCTAGTGACGTGTAGGTTATTTGTGGTGGGGTTTCTGGCGTTTCTTTTGGTGCCCGTGCTGGATGGCGTATCCGTATGGGGCGTTTTTCTGTTCCGGGTATGCTGCCTGCTATGAGTATGTATGGTCCTTTTAGTGTGCCGTAGCGGATGTAGCCGCCTTTGACGGTGATTTCTTTGCCGTCTTTTCCGATTTTGAATATGCGTTTGTTGTATTCCGTTCGCTGGTGGTAACCCATTTGCCCTGCGCGTGGTACGCTGTACCTGACGTGTCGGGGGTTCCAGGGTCCAAGTGTGGCGACGCCGCGTTTGGTTTTTCGCCCTTTGTGCTGGAGTATGGCTACGCCCCAGCGTTTGACTGGACCTTGGAAGCCTTTGCCCGTGGTTATCGCGGCGATGTCTGCATATTGTCCCTCTTTGAAGACTTCTTCAGCGGTTACTGTTTTGCCTAAAAGCGTTTTTGCGTACTCAAGTTGTTGCGGGATTGTTGCACCGCCGATTTGGACCTCATTTATGTCAGGTTTCTTTTTTGCTAAGCTGGTTTGTTTGGGTTGTGTTGCTATGATTACACGGATGGCGGTTGTTTTGTCGAGGTTTTTGTCGAGGTTTTGGAGCATTGTTTCGGTGGCGAAGTTTTCTGGGAGGACGAGTGTGCGGTCGAGTTCTGCTGGGGGGTTTTTCATCCAAGCTTCGGTTAAGTGCTCTAGCCCGTAGGGGGTTTTTGTGTAGGTGCGTATGCCAATTATGAGAATTGGGGGTGTTTCTATTACTGTGGCGGGGCGAACGACTTCTTTGCCGAAGTTGGGGCTGCGTTTTCGGTCTTCTATGGTGAAGATGTAGGTCATTCCCGCTTTGTAACCTGTAAAGCCTAAAAGCCTAGGTGTATCCGCGTCGAGTTTAGGCCAGTAGCGGATTCGTGCAACTGGCTTTTTAGCGCGTTTCCTAGGTAAATAAGCAAGTGAACCATGTTTCGGAGCGTGTTGTTTTCGGTGTCCCATTGTATTTCCGCTTCGCGTCTTTTAGCAATGACAAACTTGGGTAATAAACGTTACCGTCAGTTTTGGCTGTATGACTGTGTTCTGATTTGCTCGGAAAAGACTATAGCCCCCTTATATAAAGAAACGGCATACAATTCTGAAGAGACCCCTGCCGTTTTCAACATGCTTTTGGCTGCGGAAAACGCCAATACGGATAGCCCCCTCTATGGTTTTCTGCATTGATTGGCTATTAGGGTCCAAATATGATGGCTGCTTTAGGAGCACATAAGGCGGAATGTGTGTAGGTTTGCCAGTCTACCTCAGGTAAGGTGAGCACTAAGCTGGAACTGGCTTTTGTTAATTTGCCTGTTGCTTCAAATTTTAAGTGGTTTTTGAAAACTTTGCTTTCTTTATGTAGAGTAGAACAACAGCGGCAATCACGATTCCCACGATTGCTGCGATGATGTACTCTATTGGAAAAGCGGTTTCCTTCACCGTGTTTAAAAGGATTGTGTCTGAGTAGCTGTTGGAAACCCATCCAGCGGTGTCCTTGAATTGGACGTACACGGTTTTTTCTCCATCGCCTGAAGGCAAAGTCCAATTCTTTGAGGTGGTTTATGTTTCCCAGCTTGTCCAGTCGGTTGCGTTATTGCTGAAACGCATCTGGGCGATGCCTGAAGTGTCATTCGCAGAAAGCGCAAGG
Source organism: uncultured Candidatus Bathyarchaeia archaeon (assembly GCA_964548345.1). Classification (GTDB taxonomy): domain Archaea; phylum Thermoproteota; class Bathyarchaeia; order Bathyarchaeales; family Bathycorpusculaceae; genus SG8-32-3. Next base: position 8,763 of record CAZJQR010000046.1, read on the forward strand.
GCGACCGAGGTTGAGGACGTTGAGTTATCCTCGTTGTTAATTATTACTGAGCCGGTAGGAGCGGTCTTGTCCAGTTTTATTCCCTTTGTGACCCTGTGCGTCTCCTCGTTGCCTGCGACATCTACGCTCCAATATTCCAACGTGTTTTTTGCGCCTTCCTCAGTTATAAAAGGCTGTCCATGTGCGCCTATGGTCTTTGTTGAGCCTCCATTAAGTTTGTAATACGTTTCGGTAACGCCGCTGAGGTCGTCGGTAGCGGTAAGTGTGATTTGGGAGTCTACAAGGTGCCAACGGCCATCGTAATTATCGGTCGTGACGCGCGCGTGGGAATCCTGATCTAAGTCCACGCTGACAAAGATTTCACCATTGACGTTGCCCTCGAAAGAGATGTACGACACCTTGCTACCGTCGTTGCTGATGGATGGATAATAATCCGTTTTTGAACTCTGGGTTATCTGCTGCAACCCTGTACCGTCCGAGTTTATCACAAAGATTTCAGGGTTCGTTGATTGCGTGTAGGAGACGAAGGCTATTTTGCTCCCATCATAGTTAATGGAAGGCTTCATATCTCTCCGTGTGTCGTTAGTTACCTGAGTTAGCCCTGTGCCGCCCGAGTTAACCACAAAAATCTCGCTGTGGAGAAAGGTAAGCCAATCACCATCAATGTCCTCTGGACCTTCATCGTATGCAAACGCAACTTTTGAACCGGCGCCACTAATTGAAGAGTCGCTAACATCCGCTGTAGTGTTGGTGTTGGTTAGTTGCGTCAGTCCACTGCCGTCAGAATTAATAACATAAATTTCGAAGCCAGAGACGAACGCTATTTTACTCCCATCGCTGCTAATTGAAGGACGAAAATCAGACACCGTATTGTCAGTTAATTGCTTTAATCCCGTCCCATCCGAGTTAACCACAAACGCGCGGGCTAAAATGCGCGGTAGTACCCGTCCACTTTGTGCTGGAACACTATTCTGTTGCCGTCACCGCTTATGGAGGGACCCCCCAATCATACGCGATGTTCAGGTCAGAGGTTACCTGGATTGGAGTACTCCATCGCTCAGCCTGAACTGGAAACGAAACAAACGCTACCAAAAGGAATGCCAACGCCACTATAGCAAAAGCAGTTTGCAACAGCACCAGTGCGGCGATCCTATTTTCTGCATACCATTTAATAAAAGTAATTCTTTAATATCAAGTTTTTCCCCGTGTTTATCGCGTGATTGTCCACACACTTAAAATCAACGGGTAAATGAACCGATGTAGGTGCTGTGTTAGCGCGCGCTACTTCAATGCAGATATGTTTGTTTCTACCAAGTTTATGTCTAATTGTAAATCTAAGCCTAACTCGTTCTGGTCTGCGCTTATCGCCATCTTCAAAGGCCAACCAATCGCTTTGTCAACATAAACAGTCATTGCCATACCTTCATCTGAGATTGCATGTTCGTAAACCATGCAGTTTCTAGTCCCGAAGCCATCAATATTCACCGTTGCCTCATAACTCGTTGTAAGATCTACATCTTCGAAATCAGGCATGAACCCCATTTCCGAAAGTGGAACCCACGCGCTGCTCTCATCCTCAACAGTTTCGCCATCCGTTTCGCCAAACGATGAACTCATTTCGAAGGAAGTGGAAACTAGCACATGTGTGTCGTTGAAGTCAACCACTTCCAGTCGTACAGTAAAATCAACAGTAAAATCAAAACTCATGGACAGCCCAGACATATCGATATCCATATCTTCAGACATCATTGAACCCTTGTATGTTGCGTACGCGCCCTTGAACAGCCAAGCGTCTTGACCCTCAGATTGTGGTGCTGAAATAAAAGCGCTAACAAGGAAAGCGCCAACCACAACGGATACAGCTACGATAGCTACAACAGCAATTAGCTTGATGCGGCTTTTTGGATGTGGTACAGTCGTTGAAGAAGAAACACGTTCAGAGTCAGATTCCAACCTTTAACACCGCATGGAAGTACAAAAAACCGCTAATAATAGCTTGTGCACCACAAATATGAATTGCAAACAAACATCAAATCTTGGCTTCTATGAGCACCACGGTCTCGAAGAACGGCAATGCCCGTTCAGCCGCAACCCTTGCGGTAAGGTGGCACTCCGCGAACCTCCGCAGCGTCTCATCCACGTCCGCCAAGGTAGACTGAATCAAAAGAACACGCCCAGCAGGCTTCAGGTACTTCGGAACCTCACAAATGAAACAGTCAGTAACCTGCCTGCCAGTGACGCCGCCTGACCATGCGCGTCCAAGCCAAGAATCCGCTTCGCCCGCCTCTACAGGTAAGTAAGGAGCGTTAAAAATTATCACGTCAAATCTGGCTTTTTCACTTAACCATGTGAGCAAGTCGCCCTGCACAAAAGCCATCTTACCACGTACATTGTTAAGCGCTGCATTTCCTTTTGCGCAGCGAACAGCGTACGGGTTCAAATCAACCGCAATGACATCCCGCGCCTTATTAGCGGCCAGTATGCCGAGGATGCCACAGCCCGTGCCCACGTCCAGCACGCGCTCGCCCGCTTCTACCACAAGGTTTTCGGCGAAAAGAAACGTATCCTCAGCAGGCTCGTATACATTTTCATCAAGAAGAAACACGTAATCGCCGAAGTAAACTCGTTTAGCGAACGATGGCATTTGCTAACTCTCCGAAAGCTTCAGGCGAAAGTTCTCTAGCGCGTTTTTCGCGAAACGGAAGCCCATAAACAAGTTTTCCCGCTTCTTCATCAGCCATTCTAAACGTGCTCTTAATGAACGGCACAAGCGCGTTGCCAAGCTTCTTGTTCCGCTGCGTAAAAAGCCACCGCACCATCCGCCTGAAAAACGCTTCATCCTTAACTTCGAACGGCACCGTTTCCCACGGCGTTAAGCGCACTACGACTGAATCTACTTCTGGCGGCGGATAGAACATGGACTTCGGAACCGAGTCTAAAAACTCAACCGAAGCACTGTGACAAGTGAAAACCGTAAGCCACCCGTAAGCATCACTGCCCACGCCAGCCACCAGTCGCCAGGCAAATTCCTTCTGCACAATCAAGACGGCACACTCGAATCCATGGTCAAACAGCCATGTCACTAAACGGGAAGAGAGATAGTAAGGCGGAATCGAAACCACCTTGTTGAAGTCTGGAACAGCCACCTTCAACACGTCACCCTCAAGCACCGCCACGTTAGCTAATCCTTTGAGCTGTTCACGCAGCACCGCGGCGACGTGCGGGTCTTTCTCAACCGCCACCACCATCCTGCACTTACCCGTTAGAAAGCGCGTTAGAAAACCGAAGCCCGCGCCAGCGTCCAACACCACATCAGCCTTGCCCAGTGAAGCATAATCGCTAAGTTTGGGAAAAATCGAAGGCTCAACCAGAAAGTTCTGCCCCAAAAACCTGTTCGGAACAATTCGAAACGTTCGAAGCAGACGCTTCGTTTCTAAAATGCTCATCCCTTACGCCTTAATGAACCCGAGTGAACAACCGATACTTGCTTTCACCCTCAAGCTCTTCCAGAACCCGCTTCGTAACCAACTTCACAGGATTGGGCAACTCAGTCCGCTTCTGCAAATCATCAAAACTCTCAAACGGCTTCCGCTCGCGCATGTTAATCACCTGCCACATGTACTTCTTCCCGATCCCAGGCACCAACTCCAGCGCATGCATTCGAGGCGTAATCGCCCGAGCCGTATTAAAGAAGTTCACGAACCACTTCTCACGATTCAAAACTATACGGCTAATAACACTTGGGAGCTCCGCTTTGGCTGCAGCGGTCAACTCGTCAAAGCCGATGCGCCCTATAATGTACGTAACCTCTTCCCGCGCGTCCTTCCCCACGTACACTCGGTCGTTAGGCTTAAGCATCAAACCCTCCTTCACCAGAGCCTCCAACAACGTGAAAAACTCCTCGCCCACGCACTGAATCAGAGCTCCCGCTCGGTAACCCGCTCGTCCACTCGCGCGAAACCCGGGTCTGCCATGCGGCAAGAAATCTAACGCGTAAGCGTACTCTTCGTATCGCTTCTCCATAATAGTCCCTGAGTCCCTTTACTTCTATTCGCGCTTGCTGCTTAAAAGTTATTAGCCAATTTATACTATTTCACGGCTCTACTGGCATTAAGAAGCGAGACGATGGCTTCCAACTTTGTGGTTTCGATAATTTTGCGACCACTAGCCAAGAAAACCCGCAGCTCATCCACGGTCTCAGGCATACAATTCACGACCTGAACCGCCTCAGCCTCCTCAAGACCAAACTCCTTCATAAGCTTCTCCAAAAGCTTTTCCGCCCCCTTAGCGTCCACTTTAGAAAACTTGTTCACGTAATCCAAAGTACGCCGTTGAAACTGATCCAAATTCTCCTCGCCGATTGCCTCCAGCACCTTCTTAACCTGCGGCAACGTAAGCCTCTTTTCGCTTAAATCCTGCTTTGCCATATTCAACTACCCCTATACGGCTCTAAATGTTCAGACCGAACAATTATCTTCTTAACAGCATCGCCCTTGGAAACGCTCACCACGTACCCACGACCCCGCTTCTCCAAGACCGTTCCCACCTTACCGTGAAAACGCTTATGAGGCAAACTCTTCTGAACACTCGAATCCATCTTAATAATCACCTTAGAACCAGGCGCATAATCAATCAGCAGCTTACCAAGCTTCGGCTTACCCTTCTCCCGAGGCTTTTTCGTCAAAAGCCCACGAGCACCCGCATAATACCCCTTCGACCCACGCATCACACTTCACCTTACCTAATCAGCCATAATAACGTTCAAAACATCAAGCTTAAGAGGCTTCGCTCTGTTTCCAAGCAACTCCGAAACGTTAGGCACCGTTCTTCCTTCATCTCCAGACACCAATTCCTTCACGTAGAGGCCGCCCTGACAACGTATTTTCATCTCGGCTCTCTTAAGCGACCCCTTCTTAACTTTAACCTCATATATGTACTTTTCTCGGACCAAATCCGCCCTTCTATGCAAAACACGCAAAGGTGTCTGCTGCTTAATCAAAACGTCACTCAACTGCTCCTCCAAAAGACGCAGGTCCCCCTCAGAAACCTCATCCTCAAACCCGATTAACACACGGTACTCCTTCTGCGCAGACTCCGCCTTCTTCAACCGCCTAACAACATCCTTGCTGGAAAAGCGCAAACCAGAAACCTCAACCTTACCCTTAGCACCTGCGTTAACAGCGGCTTCAAGCTTCTTCAGGTCCAGAAAACGCTTCTTAGGCTTCGAAACTTCAATAACGAAAGGTCGACCGCTACCCAGCATTCGAGCGTCAATGTCTTCTCTCCCCGAAGCATGAAACGACGTTTTCTCGCCCTCAGCAGCCTCCAACAGCTGCTTCGAAACCAGCTCTTCCACCGACTCAGGATACATCTTTCCAGTCCCACCGCACTTCTCACAGCCCCTTCCACGGCAGCTGGAGCAGAACCATTTCGACTGCGGAATATCCCTGACGAGCTTCCGGTATCGCCCAGCCACAAAGAGCGGATTAACCTGAACCCTAACCTGCTCCTCGAATGGGCTGACAATTACAGCGAGGTCAGGCTTCTTGTACTCCGCAGTCTTGCCCGTCAACTCAGCTAGCCGCTTGCCCAACAACCTACCAAACTCGTGCCTGATGCTCTCACCGTAGCTCACCTTAAAAACGGCTTTAAACTCGTCTTCACGCTCCTCAACCGCAACAGGCAATTCCACCCCCACCAAAAAAGTGCTGTACTCATAGCCTGCCACCGCGTCAAGAGCTTTCTGAGTCAAACTGTCAAGAATCTGAAACCTGCCTTCGCACAGGAAACAGGCTTTTGATGAACCTTTCTTCGGAATGCGTTTTTTCAAGTGATGAAGGGTTTCTTGTGCTTCGCGGGAAAACCCGTTGACTGCAAGAACTTTAAGCCTTTTAACTCCCTCAGCGTTTTTTCCTGAGTGAGACTCGCTGGCTTGCAGTGTTAAGCTGAGTTTTAACACTTTGCCTCTGTCCTTGTTTTCTATGCTGTAGCCGAGCAACGCGAACTGTCTTCCGAGGCAGTGGTCACAGAGGGGATATTTGCTGAGCATAGCCATCGCGTTTTCTAAAATGTCCATGAGTGGAGCCTACTTGAACCCTGTTGGAAACCCTTTACCCATGAAGGGTAGCTTCTTCTTCCGTTTGAACATCTTTAGCATTTTACGCATCATCGCATACTGTTTTAGGAGGTCTTTTACATCGCGCTCGCTTGTTCCTGAACCGCGCGCCACGCGCCTTACTCGTGAGGAATTCAAGATTTTAGGGTTATCTTTCTCTTCAGGACGCATGGACTGGATGATTACGCGCCATTTTTCAAGGCGGTCTTCAGCCATGTTCAACATGTCTTCGGGCACATCATATGACATGCCTGGGAGCATCTTGAAGATTTTCCTGAAGGGACCCATGCCCTTGACGGCTTCGAACTGCTCATACATGTCCGTCAGAGTGAACTTGCCGCTTAGTATGGCCTTAGCTTTTTTCTGGGGAACTTTGATTTCGGCTTCATGAACTTTCTCAAGAAGAGTCTCCAAGTCACCCATGCCTAAGAGGCGGCCGACGAAGCGGGAGGGGATGAACTGCTCGATGTCTTCGGTTTTCTCGCCTGTGCCAATGAATTTTATCGGCGCGTCGGTGGCTGCCACCGCTGAAAGCGCGCCGCCGCCTCGGGCAGATCCGTCTAATTTTGTGACCAGAATCGAGCCTATCGGGGTTGCTTCATGGAAAGTTTTCGCTTGTATCAGCGCTTGCTGCCCGATTGTGCCATCGATAACCATCATGACCTCGTCAGGTTTGATTTTTCTCTCAAGATTTTTCATTTCTTTGATTAGCTCTTGCTCTTCTTTGTGGCGTCCAGCGGTGTCAACGATAACTATCTCCTTGTCGCTGAACTGCTTCAAGCCTTCGTTGACTACTTTAACAGGGTCTTTAGTCTTCACGTCCCCGTACACTGGAACGTTTATGCGGTTCGCCAACTGCTGCAGCTGGGCGTAAGCGCCAGGGCGGTAAGTGTCAGCGCAGATCAAGGCGGGTTTCAACCCCTTTTTGAGGAAATACCGGGCGAGCTTGGCTGCATGCGTGGTTTTTCCGGAGCCTTGAATTCCAACAAGCATTAGTATTTTCTTTTTTCCAGGTTCCATCTTGATTGGGACAGGCTTGTCGCCCACGAAGCGCGTTAACTCCTCATAGACAACTTTTATTACATGTTCACGTCTTGAGATGCCTGGAGGAACCTTCTCTTTTAGAGCCCTTTCCTCTATTCGCTTAGAAACACCGAGAACAAGTTGAACGTTAACGTCTGCTTGAAGCAGCGCTCTCTGGATGTCTCGCACTAGTTCCTTCACTGCTGCCTCGTCAACTACTCCTGCACGGAAGAGCTTTTTGATGGCGCCAGTGAGCGAAGACCCCAAGCGATCTAAAGCCATTTTTTGTTCTCCAAGTCTAAAAGCACGGTTGGTGCATTTATATATGTTGTAGCAAAAAACGCAAACACTCAATCACCACAGCTTATTAAAAGTGGGATATACTCCGTAACACGCGTCATCCGTAAAGACCCAATTTGCGAAATATTGAAGCCTCAGCCCCATATGCTATCGTCACGATTCAGACGGCTCTTCATGCATCATTGGCTTCATAATCAACTGTGCCAAAACTGGAAAATAAACTTTGATGAAAAAAGGAAAGCGCGAAATTATTTTGCTCTGACGATCTTGACTCTACCCAATATCTTCCAGTACTCAATCTCGGCGCCTACAGTAAGCTTGGCTTTCAGATCCTCCTCTTCAGGGAAAGGAGCATCAACATACTCGTAGGTTTCTAAATCCATTATTTGGACGCCGTTCGGATTAACAGAGAACACTTGCCCAGGTCTCTTATCAATAATGGGAATTTCTGCGTTGGCGTCAACGGGTTTAACTAAACTTCGTTTGACGCCGTCAAAGACGCCTATGGCAACTATTCTCGCTTTTGCGGCACCGTGTTTTCCAGGTTTCGATTTTGTTATGTCCACTATGCGGCACGCTTGGTCGTCTACGATCATGTAGCCCCCAACGCGTAAACTTCCAACATCAACTGGCTTGCTCATACCCTCACCAAAGGTCTAATCTACTCAAAGCAATTTTAAACAACACCCATATATAGCTT